>JANWWR010000063.1 GCA_025055835.1 Gemmatales bacterium
ATCACGGCTCAGGTCAGGACGGCCAGGATGTCATCCTCGGTCATGATGAGGTATTCGTCTCCGTCCAGGTGAACCTCGCTTCCAGCCCAGCTGGAGAAAAGCACGCGGTCGCCTTCCTTGACGTGGAACCTGGCCCGTCGGCCGCTAGGGAGCAATTTTCCATCGCCGACGCTGAGCACCTTGCCCTGCCGGGGTTTTTCCCGGGCCACGTCGGGCAGGATGATGCCGCCGGGCGACTTCTCCTCGGCATCCAGACGCTTGACGATGATCTTGTCGTTGAGCGGAACCAACTTCATCCGATGCTCCCTCACGAGGCTGCTTCCGCGTGGAAGACGTCGCGCCCCCGGTCGAGTCTCCGGAGCGAGTCAGGCCTGGTAAACTTTGGCCAAGGCGCGAACGACCGTGTACAGAAGCACGTTTTTGTTCACGGGCTTGGAGAGAACGCTGAAAGCCCGGGCGGTCATGGCCTGGCGGATCAACCGGTCGCTGATCTCGCCGCTGACGAGGATGCACGGCAGCAAGGCGTTGATCTGCCGCACCAGTTCCAGCGTCTCCAGACCGGTCATGCGCGGCATGTACATATCGCAGACCAGCAGATGGATCGGCGCGGCCTGAACGATTTCCAGGGCCTCCTCGCCACTGCCGGCCAGGTAGGTGCGGAAGCCTTCCTGCTCGACGATGTCCCGCAATCCCTCACGGCACGCCTCGTCGTCGTCCGCAATAACAATCGAATAGCGCTGGGTGTCTTCCATCAGCGCCATGGTCGATCCTCACAACAACCAGCTTATCGAGATTGCCTCTTCCGTCCCGACATACCATCCGACGTAGGTAGAGCAAATTAAGTACCGCTCGTGCTCCGACGTGTCGAGACTTTGTTGTAATATACTCCGGCATCAAGCTTTCGGTCAATTTGGACCTGCACTATCGCCAGCCAGCCATTGCCCTGTCGCGCGGCTTTGATTCGCCTTACCCTGTCAACCTGACAGGTTCCCTGTATCGGCTTGTTAGCAGCTGCAATCCCGCGAAAAGCGGCGTGTGGGTCTCGAGTGTGCCGCTCAGAGGCGTTCCGCGTCTCTGGGAATCGGTTTATCGGCGATGCCAGATGCGCTCCGGGTCAAATTCCTCCAGGCTTAGCCCGACGTTGGTGTTCATCCGGTCGAAGCAGTAGTACTCGACTTCCCTGCCGGTTTCGTCCTCGGTCACGATAAGCATAGGCAGCTGGTATTCGCGGGTCCGGGGATCTTGATTGAAGAACCAGAATCGACGTCCGCCACGGGGTAGATGCTTCTCCGTCCGGGGAGAAATGGTCTGTTCGACGCATTCCATCGCCGCATCAGATTCCGGCCTTTCAACCGGGCCGAGGTGACGAAGCTGGCCGCCGTGTCCGTTTGCCTTTTCGTGTTCATTGAGCAATCGGCCGAATTGTTCGATCAGGTTGCCGACGCCGGCCTCGTCCACGGTTCGCCGACTGTTGGCCGTGGCCCGGGCGGAATGGGGATCCAAGCTGAGACGAAAGCCCGAGATCGGATCGCCGCTGCCGGTGCGGATTTGAAGCCGGTCGTCATACTTGCCTCGGACGAAGACCATTTCCCGACCGACCAGCGTTCCGCCGATCCACTTGAAGTACATGCTTTCGGGCTGCTTGCGGTAGCGGAACTCCAACAGGTCTTCGGGTTCCTGCCTGCCGTGGATGAACTCCCGGCGGCGGAAACGGCAGATGTAATCCTCGATCTCCGCGTAGCGCCGGGCCGCCAAGTCATGCAGTTCGCGGAGTTTTGCCAGCTCCGCGGAGTCGTCGTCGCTGGCTCGGGTTATGGCGGGTCCGGCAGCCTCCGGAGACGACGCGTTCCCTGCGGTCAGCGTTTCGCTGACGGACTGCCCTGCCGGGGCCAACGGTCGGGCTGTCGTCGGCGTCCAATTGGCGACCGGCGGCTGCGAACTGGTGCAGCCCGCCAGGACGAAGAGGCTCAGGTAAAGTAGCGGCGTAGGTTTCATCTGCACGGGTCGGTCTTCCATGACAAGAGAACGGCGAAGCTCGGATCGGCTTGCGCACAAACCAGGGCGATCCCCTCAACAACGGGCGTGGACGGCGTCTTCGGGGATCAGTTCACGTTCAATGGGCAGTTGTTGTCGCAAAGCAGGATCGGAGATCAAACAGGGGTGCTTGTACTGTTCCGGAGTGCCGCCCGTTCGAGCCAGCCGCTGCTTGTCCCAGATTCCCCAGGCTCCGGGGGTCAGGAGCACAGGCCGGATCGGACCAAGGCGGCGGCTCTCACGCTTGGCATCATACTCGATGTTGAGGCGGCGTAAATGCCGATCCACGGCCTCTGCCAAGGCCAAGGCCTGATCCGGCCCGGCGAAGTCCGTCTGCTCCACGAACAGCCCGTAATAGGCATCTTCTTCATCCCAGCCGGGTGCCAGGCAATAAGCAGTCAACGTCAGGTGCATCTCGGCGAGGGCCTCCTGCACCGCCTGGACGACCTGAAATTCGGACAGTTTCTCCCCGGTGAGATTGGAGAAGCTGGAGCCTTTGTTGAGGAACTCGATGAGCGGCGTCTCGTTGTGAAAGCCGGTCACGCGAACGAGGTCGTAGATGTTGTACCGATACAGCCCATAGGACGTGGTCAGGAGAATGAAATACTCCTCGCCGTCTCTCAATTCATGGGCGAGCAGAACGGTCGGCGACGGGGAGTCGATTTCATCCTTGGGGATGAACTCGAAGAAGTGGCTGGCCACGTCGAGGACGCCGCTGGCGGTGCCGTTCTCGATGGGGATGCTCATTCGGCCCTCGCTGGCGATCAGTCCTGGATCGCGGACCGGCAGGTCGCCGTAATAGCGGGGATAGTGACGGAGATACGCCTTGACGTTGCCCCCCATCCAGTTGCCCAAGAGTAACAGCGTCTTCCAGGCGTCTTTCGGATAGAGCGTGCCAGTGGTCCGAATGACGGTTTCCAGTTCCCTTGTCCTTTCGGGGAGTTTCTTCAGTTTTGGCCGGATCGCTTCCCGGACGAAAATCGGGATGTCGAAATCGCGGCTCAGGGTGCCGTCGTGGAGATCGCGGAGGAGACGCTCCTTTTCCTGGTCCATGAACCGGGCGAAGTTGACCAGGGTGCTGGGATTGGCGGCGGTGATGAGCCGGATGTCCCGCTGCAAGGCGAGACGCAAAGCGGTGTAGTATTTGGCGTGAGAGTCCTTGATTTTGGCGGTCACGGCCGGCATGACGTACATCCAGCGGACGACAGCCTTCTGCATCTGCGCGGTCAAGCCGGTGACGCTGCCGCAGGGAATCCCCGCCTCCGTGCGAAACTCCTCGTGATCGCTGATGAATTGCAGGATGCCATTGAAGACCTGGGTGCCGTACTGTTCGACCAGTTTCATGCCCCAGACGGTCCAGCCACGGCGATAGTCGGCGAGGTAGGCGGGAGTCACCGGGATGTATTTGCGTTGGGCAGTCGTGCCGCTGGTCATGGCGAACATGTAGATGCGGCGGTCGCTGACCAGAGCATCGAGTCGGCCGGCGCGGAGCAGGCGGATGTACGGCTCGTAGTCTTCGTAGCGGCTGATGGGCAGATTACGGCGGAAATCGGCCAGCGTGCGGATTTCATCGAAGCGATGCTCGCGGCCAAACTGCGTGTCGCGCTGCTTGGCGATGATCCGCTGACGGATGGCCTCCTGGAGTTCGCGGGGATGTTTGGTGGCTTCCTCGAAGGCGGCTAGCTTGCGGCGGGCATCCAACACCGCCAACGGCTTGAGAATCTTGCGGAGCAGCCAGCGGATCACGATGCTTCCTCCGATGTTCCGGTGTCGTCGTTCGCGTCTCGGTCGACCCTCAGCCGGAGCGGGCCACGGCTTCCCGACCAGCTCGGCTCCGACAACCGAGGTGTTTATCGAAGAACTCCAGCACCCGACGGCGATACTCTTCGCCACGCACCTGTAGGGCCTGGTTGTGCTTGGCCCGCTCCACCAGCCAGAACTCTTTGGGATGTCCGGCCCAGGCAAACAACGCCTGGGCGATCTCGGGTTTGATGTAGGTGTCGGCCGCCCCGTGGATCATGAGCAGAGGCCGGGGACTGATCCGGGCTATGGCCCGTTCCAGCGAGGGGAACCGGCACCGTCGTTTGCGCCCCACCTGCCACAAGGCAAACCTGGCCACCAGGTGGAAGAGCCACTCGGGTAATAGATTCACGAGCGGTTTAAAGGTCACGTACAGCCTGGCCCATTTTCGCATGTACGGCACCATCGTGGTCAGCGTGCCGAAGGCTCCGTCAGTGACGAAGCAGCACACATAAGGGTCGTTGGCACCGGCGACGAGGCCCGCTCCGCCTCCCCGACTGATTCCGAAAAAACCGATGCCGTGCGGGTCGGCATCCGGCCGTTTCCTCAGATAGGCGATGGCGGCCCGCATGTCCTCAGCCTCGTAATCCGTGACCCATTGCATCGGCTCGTAGCCCGGCTGCGGATCGCTTTGCCCCTGACTGCGAAAATCGAAGGCGAACACGTCGTAACCAGCTTCGAGCAGGTGTCGGCAGTAGGGAACGCAGGACCAGCGATTGGCCCCGAATTCGACGCCGAACAGAATCACGCCGCGGCGTTCTCCGCCGTTTTTTTCCCCGTGCAAGTAACTGCCGCACAGCGTCACCCCGTCAGCCGTGCGGAAGCGGATTTCTTCAGCCTCGGGATACGGCTGGCCCCGAGGGACGATGAACAGAGGCTTTTCCTCAAAGATGCGGACCACAAAGCGTGTGTATCGCCAAAGCACCAGGGCCAGCAGCCCAACTGCCAGGCCCGCTGCCGACAGCGCTAGCCAAAGCCAAGCAAACCCAGTCACGGGGTTTTAACCTTTCGGGGCGAATCAGGGTCACGTTCACCTCCGGTTCCACGGCTGGGAGCGGAAACGGCGGCGGAAACGCTCCGCGTTCTCAAACTTCCCCGGGACTCCTGCCCGGACACCGAAGCGCTGACGCGTCCGGGTCCGTCCTGGACGTGAACCATCAATCCTTGAAGCGGCTGACAACCAGCGAGACGTTCTGACCTCCGAACCCGAAGCTGTTACTCAGCGCGTGATCGACCCGCTTTTCGCGGGGCTTGTTGGGGATGTAATCCAAGTCACACTCCGGGTCCGGTTCCTCGTAGTTGATGGTCGGCGGCAGGACGCCGTGCTTCATGGCCAGCACCGTGCTGATAAGTTCGACCGCGCCGGCGGCGGCGATGAGGTGGCCCATCATGCTCTTGGTGCTGGAAATCGGAGTCTTGTACGCCTGTTCGCCGAAAAGCGTCTTGATGGCGATGGTTTCGCAGCGGTCATTGACCTGGGTGCTGGTGCCGTGGGCGTTGATGTAGCCGATGTCCTCGGGCCGCAGACCTGCGTCGGCGATGGCGGCTTTCATGCAAAGCATGGCCCCGCGGCCGTCGGGAGGTGCGTCGGTCATGCGGTAGGCGTCGGCGGTTGAGCCGTAGCCCGTGACTTCGGCGTAGATGCGAGCCCCGCGCCGCCTGGCATGTTCGAGTTCTTCGAGAATGACCACCGCTCCGCCTTCCCCCAGGACGAAGCCGGTTCGTCGGCGGTCGAAGGGACGGGAGGCCTTGGTCGGTTCGTCGTTGTCTGTCGAAAGGGCAGTCAGCAGATTGAATCCAGTCACGCCGAACGGGTGGATCATGCTGTGCGCTCCACCGGAGAGCATGATGTCGGCGTCACCCTGGCGGATCAGTTCGGTGGCTTCGCCGATGGCCTGGCTCCCGGCAGCACAGGCGGTCAAGCAGGCGTAATTGGGGCCTTCCAGGCCGAAGTAAGCGGCCAGATGAGCTGTGACCGTGTGCGGTTCCTGTTCTCGTTCCTTCTCCGGGCTGAGTTCTTTGCGACCCAATTCGGCGAAGCGGCGGGTGTCGGCTGCAAACTTTTCCGGCTGATAACTGCGGGCCAGCACGGGAACGAAGACCTCAAATTCCTGGCGGCCTTCCCCAGCTCCGAGATAGACGCCAAAGCGGGTCCGATCCACGCGGGAATCGTCGAGCAATCCGGCGTCTTGCAGGGCAAGTTGAGCGGCGGCGGCAGCAAAGCGGCTGTTGGGACCGGAGTGCTTCCAGCGGCTCGGATCCTTGACGTAGCGGCCCAGATCGAAGTCAAGCACCTGGGCCGCGATCTTGGTGGGGAAGGTGGAGGCGTCGAAGTGCCGGATGTACGTCACACCACTGCGGCCTTCCAACTGGGCCTGGAACATGCCTTCCAGGGTGTCTCCCAGCGGGCAGATGACCCCCATGCCGGTGATGACAACGCGCCGTCGCATGACCCAACCCTCCGCACTACGGGCTTCTTCTCATCCATTCCGGCTGGCCGACCGTCCTGGAAAGGCCTGTTACTCTTGCCACTTCTTCACCACCAAAGCGCCGCACTGGCCCATGTCCGTGAAACTGATTTTCAAGAAATACGGTGAGCGGACTTCGTGACGTCGGCCGGTCAGGACCGCGATCGGCGGCAGTTCGGGATCGGCTTCCTCGTAATTGAGATTGGGTGGCAACACGCCATGCTGCTGGGCCAGCAGACTGATCGCCAGTTCGACGGGTCCGCTGCCCGCTCCGAGGTTGCCGAAATAGCTTTTGGCTGCGAAGACGGGCACTTTTGGCTGCGTCTCGCCAAAGACTTTCCACAGACCGCGGGCTTCCCAGGCGTCGTCCCGGATCGTGCTGAATCCCTGGGCGTTGACGTGGTCGATCTGGTCGGGACCGATGCCGGCCTTGCGTAAGGCGGTCGTGATGGCGCGGGCCAAGCCCTCGCCGTTGCGTTTCAGGTCGAAAGCCGCTCCGAAGCCGACGATCTCGCCGTAGATCCGGGCACCGCGCTTCTGGGCATGTTCCAACGCTTCGAGGACCAGGATGCCCGTCCCCTCTCCGGGCACGATGCCGTCCCGTCGGCGGTCAAAGGGCCGACTAGCCTTTTCCGGCTCCTCATTCCGCTTGGAAAGCGGAGCGAAGAGGCTAAGCCGGGTCAGACTGAGCGGATTGATCTTGCTGTCGGTCGCTCCGGTGAGCATGACGTCGGCCGCGCCCCGCCGGATCACCGCCGCTCCTTCGCCGATGGCCAACAGGGCCGCCACTTCGCTTTCCGTGATGGTGTTGCTTGGCCCCTGGGCGTTGTGCAGGATCGAGTCGTGGCAGGCCGGCATGTTGGGTAGATACTTCAGAAGCCACAAGGGAGGCATGTTCGCCAGACCGACCTCGCCCCACTTGCGAAGATCGACGGTGTTCGGATGGCCCTCGCAACTGGCGACGGACGCCGGGCCTAACTCGTCGAGTTCGCTGGCAATCAAGCCCGCTCCGAAGCTGATGCCGAAGCGGGTCGGGTCGAGTTTGGCCGGTTCCAGGGCGGCATCCCGCAAGGCCAGGGTTGTGCAGCCGACGCCCATCTGAATCGGCCGGGCCATGACCTTGAGGCTCTTGCGTTCCTTCTTGTCGATGTAGTCCTTGGCGTCGAAGTCGCGGATCTCGCCGCCGATGCGAATCGGCAGCCCGGAGGCGTCGAAGGACTGGATCGGCTTGACGCCGCTGGTGCCCGCCAGCAGAGCCGACCACATCTTTTCGACGCCCAGACCAATTGGGGTCAGGACGCCGATTCCGGTAATGACCACGCGGGGTTGTTGGGCTGCCATGATCCGTGCTCCGATGGCACCATCCGCCTAGGATTTCAGGAGCTTCGCCAGTCCCAGCAGCTTTCTGAGGTCGCCGCTGAAGACGAAGTTCTGTTCCCCGAAGACCTGCTGCGACCGCGATTGATCGAGATGGGCGAACATGATCTCGGCCTCGGCCACCAGGTCGTTGCCGGAATGGACCATACCGCTGATGGTCGCTCCTTCCGGTCGCAGGTCGAGCAGTTCGACGGAGTAAGTCAATTGCTCGCCGGCTAAAGCTTCACGGTGGAAACGGGCCTTGTTGATCTTGGCCAGGACGACCTTTTCCCGAAAGTCGTTCGCCTCGCCGACCAGGATGCCGCCAGTCTGGGCCAGTCCTTCGAGGATCAGCGAGGCCGGCATGACCGGCCAGCCGGGGAAGTGGTCGCGAAAGACGTCTTCCGCCCGGCTCAAGTTCTTGACGGCCTTGGCCGACTTGCGGCTGGTGAATTCCAGGAATCGGTCGATCCACATCCACCGCATGGCGGCAGCCTACTTATGGGTGCCGTTGAGTTTGGTTTCGACGTACCGGGTCACCATCTCGACGGTGAACAGGTCGCCGATCTTGGACAACTGCGGGTCCTTGGCAAACTTGTCCACGTCGGCAAAGGGCAGCCGGTTGCGGAGTTCCTGGATGCCCGCCTCAGTCACCCGGCCGTCCTGAACGAACTTCGGGTCGCCCTGGAAAATCGACTCCGGAAACAACTCGCCGCGGGGAATCTTGATGCCGAAGTTGCGTTCGAGACGGAAGACGATGTCCAGGAAGTCGATGGATTCCGCTCCGAGATCACCCTGGAGCGTCGCCTCGGGCCGCACCTCCTCGGGATCGACGTTGAGCGACTCGCACAGAGTCTCGGCCACCTTCTGGTAGATTTCAGCGTGCGTAGGCATGGAAAGAAACCTCCCTTGAACTTCCCACAGACGGCTTCCTCAGGCCCCACCGGCCCCCAGACTCAGCCCGCCGTCCACGGTGATGACTTGTCCGGTGATGTAAGCGGAATCGGGACCGGCCAGAAACAGGGCGACCCGGGCTACGTCTTCCGGCGTGCCGAAGCGGCGCATGGGGATCATTTTCTTGATCATGTCCCCGGCCACGTTGCGGACCGCCTCACTCATATCGGTTTCGATGAAGCCGGGAGCGATGGCGTTGACCGTGATGCCGCGGCTGGCGACTTCGGTTGCCAAGGCCCGTGTGAACGAGTTGATCGCTCCCTTGCTCGCCGAGTAGTTGCACTGGCCGCGGTTGACGTGTTCCGCGGCCACACTGCTGATATTGATGATGCGTCCCTTGCGCTGACGGAACATGCCCTCGATGGCTGCCCGGGTGAAATTGAACGTGCCTCCAAGATTGGTTGCGATCACCTGATTCCATGCCGCCGGGTCCATTTGCAGAAACAGCCCATCCTTGATCTGCCCGGCGTTATTGACCAGGATGTCCACCTTGCCCCAGGTGGAAATCACTTGATTGACACACGTTTGCGCGGCTTCGAAGTCGGCGACGTCGCACTGGAGGGCCATCGCTTCGCCGCCGGATTGGCGGATCTCCTCGACCAGTTTCTCGGCGGCCTCCTTGCTGCCCTTGTACACAACGGCGACCTTGGCTCCTTCGGAGGCGAAGAGCTTGGCGATGCCCCGGCCGATTCCCCGGCTGCCGCCCGTGATGATCGCTACCTGATCCTTTAGCCGCATCGGCTCGTTCTCCTGAAATCCTTCGACCGCCCCCCGTTCACCCCCGCTGTCCGACGGGAGGAGCAAGCGGGGTCAAGGCCATGTGACGGCGTCGCCAGTCGGCCAACAATTCCTCATCCAAGGGGGCGAGATTGGGGAAACGCTCCCGCAAGTTGTAGCGAGTCAGGGTGAACCGGGCGGAGACGGCGGAGGTTCCGCCGATTTCTCCATTTCCCTTAAAGGTCGCAATTTGTGCATTTTCGTCAAGATTGTCAACCGCCTCGACCGTCAGCACAAGTTGCCGACCCGGTTCGACGAAGTTGCCGTACTTAATTCCCTTGGCCTCGCGCAGCACTACCACGCTGTGCGAAAAATTTGTGCTGATTCGCCACAACCACGCCCCGGCCTGGACCAGGGCTTCCAGCATGAGAACCCCCGGCATGACCGGGAAGGTCGGAAAGTGATCCTGAAGATACTCCTCCCCGAGGGTCAGGTTCTTGACAGCCACGATGCGTCTGCCCGGCTCCAGTGCTTCGATCCGATCCACCAGGACGAAACGCATAACTTTAAGCCGCTGCTGGGTTAACGCTGGACGCTCAGTCCGGACGCCGGACTCCGGCAGGAGACGTAATATACTTCCCCGCCGGATATGGGGCAATCCTGACCGCTCTTGGCGGCACTGGCCCTGCCCCTGGCTCGACCTTGCTCGGCCCGGGACCTCGGAACTGACCAGGGCCGCGGATCGGCACGAGGCCGAGTCCTTTCATGGGTAAGTTTTGCCGATCCGCCTACCGGCAGCAATCTCACAAACTGAGAAAGTTGACCGCGACGGGGCAAGCTATGCCGCCTTAACCCGACCCTGCCGACCGTGCCGCTCGAAGCGGATCTGACGTCCCCTGGAACTTGCCCCGATTCCGATGCGAGATCGGCAGGTTTGCTCGTCCCTTCTAAACAAGCCGACCGCACCGGTCAGGCAGGCTTGCCCGGTTTTGCCGTTGGACTTAAGATACGGGAGTCGCTCCCGGGAGCAGCACCTGAAGCGTCTTGCCGGGTACGGCAAAGGATGCCGTGCCCTGGTTTCTCTTTTCGCTGGCTTTGGACCCGCAGCACTTGACCATGACCTTCGCAACCTTGTTGACCTTGTTCGCCCAGGCCGATGCGAACAACGCCGCTCCCCCTCAGGGCGGCATGGGCATGGGCTGGGAACAGCTTCTGCTCTTCTTTGTCGCACCACTTCTTATCCTCTGGCTGTTCGTGCTGCGTCCCCAGCAGCGCGCGGCCCGGGAGCAGCGGGAGCAACTCAGCCAGTTGAAGAAGAACGACGAAGTCATCACCGCCGGCGGCATTATCGGCACCGTGGTCTCGATCAAGGAAAAGGCCGGGGGCATCGCCGGGGATGAGGACGTCGTCACCATCAAGCTGGACGGCAACACGCGGATGCAGGTGATCCGCTCCAGCATCGCCAAGGTGCTCAAGGCTGAGGAGAGTAAGAAGGAATCGGAATCGACGCCGTCGAAGTGACCGGACTTTTCGGCCTGGGCCGAAGAGGTGGCTCGACCCTTTAACCCCAGCGACTCTTCCTTATGGATGTACTGCAAAACAACGCGCATTGGCTGATTCCGGTGGTTCTGACCGTGGTCATCCTGGCGGTGGCCCGGTGGCGATTCAAACCGTTCTTCTGGCGGATCTGCTCCGCCGTGATTCCGCTGGCACTGGCCGGTATCGTCGTCCTCGATGCCTGGCTGCACTACGGTGACCGGGACCATCAAGGCTTCCGCTTCAACCTCGGCGTGGATTTGGCGGGTGGAACCATCCTCATTTACGAGGTGGACCGCGATTGGTGGGCCGAGCAAAGCGAGCGGGACCGGGAAAGCTTCAGCGCCGACCGTTTGGCCCAGATTCTCAAGCGACGTATCGACCCGGCAAACCTGCTGGAAGTGACCATCCGACCGATTCAGTCCGATCCACCTCGGGTCGAGATCGTTTTGCCGGTGCGGTCGGCCCGCGGCGGCGTCCAGGACACGGCCGACATCGAGCGGGTCAAAAGCAAAATCAGCCAGGTCGGCAAACTCGAATTCCGCTTGCTGGCCGACACCCGCGACGAGAACGGCGAGGCGATCTTCGAGGAAGCCAAAAACGCTGTCCAGGGCTTCATGCTGGATGCCAAAAACGTTCCCCCTCCCCCCAACGACGAATATGCCTGGGTGGAACTGTCTCCATCTGCGGCCCAGGAAGCCGGGTTCTCCGTGAATACGCCCCCCGGATTTCAACGGGCAGGGACCATCGCTTTCTATCACGGCGTCTATGAGCCGATTGACCCCAAGACCGGTCAGCCGGGGCCGAAAGTCTCCCGGCACTTTGTCCTGACTCGCATTCCGCCTCCCGACGCCCTGGTGACCGGTGAAGACCTGGCTAACGTCAGCGAACAGCCCGATCCCAGTACCGGCCGACCAGAAGTGGTCTTCTCGCTCAAGCCCGATGGGGCCGACCGTTTTTACCAACTGACCAACGCCGTCGGACATTACATGGCCATCATTCTCGATGGCCGGGTCATGTCCTACCCCGTGTTGCAAGCCCGCCTGCGGGATTCGGGGCGCATCACGATGGGACAGCAGGAAAAGGGAGCAGCCCTCAAACGGAAGGTCGAGGAACTGGTGCTCATTCTTCGCACCGGCGCCTTGCCGGCCACGCTGTCCAAGGAACCGGTCAGCACCGAGACCATGGGACCGACCCTCGGCGAAGACACCATCCGCAAAGGAACCACGTCTATCGTGCTGGCGTTCTTTGCGGTGGTGATCTTCATGCTGATCTACTACCGCTGGGCGGGCCTGATCGCCTGTTCGGCCTTGCTGGCGAACTTGCTGCTGACCGTTGGCTTCATGGTGGCCGTCAAGGCGGTCTTCACGCTGCCCGGGTTGGCCGGCCTCGTCCTTACCCTCGGCATGGCTGTGGATGCGAACGTGCTGATCTACGAACGCATCCGCGAAGAACGGGAACGGGGGGCCAGTCTTCTGTTGGCCATCCGCAACGGCTACGAACGGGCCTTCCCGACCATCATCGACACCCACCTGACCAGCATCTTCACGGCCATCGTGCTCTACGTGGTCGGCAATGACCAGTTGAAGGGCTTCGGCGTGAGCTTGACGGTGGGCCTGATCATCAGCCTGTTCACGGCCCTGTACATGACCCGCATCGCTTTCGACATTCTGGTGGCCAATCGCTGGATCGGCGAACTGCGGATGCTCAAGTTCTTCAGCAAGCCGAACATTGATTTCATGAGCGTACGGCATTACTGGTTCACTGCTACCGTAGTGCTTTCCCTTCTTGGGGTCGCGATCTTTCTGCTGCGCGGCGAGAAGGGACTGAGCATCGAGTTCACCGGCGGAACGTCGTACAAGATCGAATTCAAGCAACCCGAAGCGATTGAAAATGTCCGTGCCGAGGTGGCCCGGGCCACCTTCACGGCGGCTTCGGTGACTCTTTCGCAGCCCGTGCGGACCGATGAAATCGACCGGCTGCTGCGGGAAGCGCCGCCGGAGCAGCGTCTGCCGTCGTTTTACCTGGCCTTGGAAACCGCCGGCGTCGGCACAGTGGCCGGTGTCCGGGAGGTTTCTTCCTTCACCGTGTACACCACGGAGAAGGACAAAGCGAAAGTGCAATCGGCTCTGTCGGCCTTGTTCGGCAAGTACAACCCGACAGTAACGACGCGGGACTATTCGATGCCCGATCCTTCCGTGTACACCCTCTATCGGGCAGGCTCCGGCTACCGCAAGGTCGAAGGAGCCGGGGAGGGGCCTTATCCCGGGTATGCCGAGGGCGGTCCGCTCACCCCGGACTTCATGATCCGCACCACGCTGAAGGATCGCAATCTCGTCCGCTGGATGGTTTCGCAGATCTTCGGCGACCGGCTCGTGTGGTCGGAAGCCTCGGCCACGCCGATCAGGCAGTTGAAGGACGAACGGCTCGATCACGAATTCGAACTCACGCTGACCAACAGCATCGCCACCGCGGAGACCGTCGGCCGTCTCATCGCCGAGTGGATGCGCGAACGCGGCGTGCTGCTGCCGGATCAATATTTCCAGGTGACTGAGATCGCTCCCGAACCCGGAGCAGCTGGGCTGGAGACGACTCCGGTCAAGCTGCGGGTGCAATTCGTCCCTCCCGAAGGAACTAAACCCGAAGAACTTGTCCAGTATCTCATCGCTAAGAATGGCCCGCTCTATCAGCCCAAGTCCGACGGCGTGCAGAACGTGGACACGACCTTGGCTGGCGAGACGCAAGGCAAGGCCTTGGTGGCCATTCTGCTGAGTTGGGCGGCGATCTGCGGTTACCTGTGGTTCCGCTTCGGCAACTGGACTTTCGGCTTGGCGGCGGTCCTGTGCCTGATTCACGACTTGTGCTTCACCGTCGGCCTGATCGGTCTGGCCCACTACCTGGTCGTTTACACACCCATCGGCGGCTGGTTGCTTCTGGACGACTTCAAGCTCGACATGCCTGCCGTGGCCGCTCTGCTGACCCTGGTCGGCTTCTCGGTCAACGACACCATCGTGGTCTTTGACCGCATCCGCGAAGTGCGGGGTAAGAGTCCGGAACTGACGCCGGGCATCATCAACGAGTCCGTCAACCAGACCCTGAGCCGAACGATCCTGACCTCGTTGACGGTGTTCCTCGTTGTCATCGTGCTGTATATCTTTGGCGGCGAGGGCATTCACCTGTTCTCCTACGTTATGGTGGTCGGCGTCATCATCGGCACCTACAGTTCGATCTTCGTGGCCAGTCCGTTGCTGTTGATCTTCGGTGAAGGCCGGGTGACCGAGAAGGCGGGTTCCCGACAGCTTCAGACCACGGCATCCTGAAGCGCAACAATTGTCCCAACCATAAGCCAATAAAGGGCTTGTGTCGCTGCCTAGCGGCGAAATGTCCACGAGTCTAGGGAGTACTTGGTCTGGACGAGGCGGAGCGTTTCATCCCCCGGCCAGTCCTCCCAAGGTTCATGAGCGTTCCAGACGAAGCGCAACATTCTCTTCAAGGCTTCTGGGCTGGTTGGCAGGTTGGCAACGAACTCAGCGTGGCCGCGGCCCTGTCGGTAATCCGGTTGCTGCTTAGGGTTACGCAGATATTTTCCCATTGCTGACAAATCCAGATCGTAAAGCAGCGTACCATGATGCAGAAAAAAGCGCAACATTCTGCGTTGGGAGTTGCCGCTCACCTTTCGAGAGCCGATCACGACGTCGCTCCTGCCCGCCACCGTCGCGGCCAGTCCCAGTTCATGCAGAGCTTCACAAGTCTTTGTCAGGACAAAGGATACGGAGGATCGAATATCGCCGCAGCCGGGCAAGTCGGTCGGTAGAATGACGCTGTAACACAGGCACCCCGGTCCTAGCAGCACTGCTCCCCCGCCGCTGACGCGCCGCAGGATCGGCACCCCGTCAGCGCAACACTTTTCAATCGCGACTTCCTCTTCGATCCGCGACCCGGAGCCAATCACCACCACCGGCCGGGTTTCCTCCCAAATCCGCAGCAACGGCGGCAATCGCCCTGCCTCGGCCTCCAGAAGCAGGGCCTCGTCGAGCGCAACATTCTGTGCCGGCTCCGGCAGGGTCAGGTCAAGGAAATGCATCCCGCTGTTAAACCGCCTGCAAATGTTGTCGTTTGTTGACTAGCCCAGGCTTGGCCTAGGCTTCCTCACGCCAGTATGCCCAAACTTCGGCGGTGCGACGAGGTCAGCCCAGGAAACGGCCGCTCGCGTTCTGTGACCCTCTAAGCCCATCACGGAGCATGGGCATGGCCCTTGTAGAACGGACCGAACGCAGCGACAATTCTCCTGGCGGGGACCGAACCAGATCGGCTGAGGATTCATGCACGAAGCCGGGTTGATGGAGGAGGCTCTGCGAGCGGCGGAACAGGCGGCTCGGGAGGCGGGGGCGGAACGC
Organism: Gemmatales bacterium; assembly: GCA_025055835.1. Taxonomy (GTDB): domain Bacteria; phylum Planctomycetota; class Planctomycetia; order Gemmatales; family HRBIN36; genus JANWWR01. Next base: position 15,263 of record JANWWR010000063.1, read on the forward strand.
ATCCACCGCCTGCGGCTGCGGATCGGTCGTCTGTCCGGCGTGGAACCGGAGGCGCTTCGGCTGGCCTTTGAGGCCCTGCGTCCCGGCACGATTGCCGAACACGCCCACCTGGACCTCGAAATCGCGCCCGTCCTGTGCCGCTGCCGTCGCTGCCACGTTGAGTTCGCTCCGGAAGACTTTGTGTTCCTGTGTCCCCGTTGCGGCATTCCCTCCGCCGAGGTGCTGCGGGGACTGGAACTGGAACTGCTGGCCGTGGAGGCGTCCTGACCATGACCTCGCCGCAGGAAACCTCTCCGCCGCTGAAAGTGCTTCACTTGGGCAAGGACCTGCTCGCGTCCAATCGGCAGCACGCCGCGGCCAACCGTGCCCGGTTTCAAGCCGCCGGGGTTCTCGTGGTGAATCTGCTCTCCGCCCCCGGCTCGGGCAAGACGGCCCTGCTGGAGCGGACCCTGAGCGACCTCGCCGACCGCTGGCCGGTAGCCGTCATTACTGGCGACCTTCAGACCGACAACGACGCCCGCCGCCTGGCCGGTCGGGGAGCCGTGATTGTCCCCATCGCCACGGGGACGCTATGCCACCTGGAAGCCAGCATGATCGGTCGAGCTTGCGAGGAGCTCGATCTGACTCGGCTCCAACTGCTGTTCATCGAGAACGTCGGCAATCTCGTCTGCCCGGCTAGCTACGACCTCGGCGAAACCCGACGAATCGTTCTTCTGTCCACGACCGAAGGCGAGGACAAGCCGCTCAAGTACCCGCTGGCGTTCAAGTCTGCCGATGCCGTCGTGATTACCAAGACTGACTTGGCCGAACCTGCGGGTTTCCGACGGGAAGAGGCCCGGGCCAACGTCACCGCCGTCGCTCCCCAAGCGGACATAATTGAACTTTCCGCACGCACCGGGCAGGGCATGCAAGAGTTCTATCTCTGGCTGGAAGCGGCCCTGGTCAGCAGATCCGCGGCAGCTGTTCACCGCTGAGCATGTCCAGGACGCGACTGGACCCCAGGGCCGTCTGAGCCGTCACCACGCCCCCTTTCTTTGGCGAGCCGGGGGCGTCAGCCCCCAAACAAGGCGAGCCGGGGGCGTCAGCCCCCGGGTCGCCGCCCGACTCACGCGATTCACGGGCGTCAGCCCCCGGGTTCCCCAACACCCTCCCAATCCGCACCGCCTTCGCCGTGACCTCATGTTGACGTAACCTTGTCAATGCCCGCTCCGCCTCGGATTCGGGAAGGATGACCACCATGCACCCCTCATTGGCGACGTAGAGCGGATCGAAGCCCAACAGTTCGCAAGCGCCCCGAACGGCGTCGCAAACGGGAACGGCCTCTTCGTGAATGTGCAGGTGTAGTCCGCTGGACCGAGCGATTTCGACGAGGGCCGTCGCCAGACCGCCGCGGGTCAGATCGCGGAGGCAATGCACTTCGACCCCGGCTTGCAGCAAATCGAGAACGGGCCGAGCCAACGCTGCCGAATCGCTGCGGGGCGGGTCATCGAACTCCAGTTCGTTGCGAGCAGCGAGAATGGCGATGCCATGTCGGCCGACATCTCCGCTGAGCAGAATCGCATCGCCTTCCCGAACGGCCTGGGGCCCCAGGCTGAGATCATGTTCCAGAATCCCGATGCCGGCGGTGTTGATGTACAGGCCGTCGCATCGGCCGTGTTCGACGACCTTGGTATCGCCGACCACGACTTGCACCTCGGCTTCCAGCGCGGCTCGTTGCATCGAGGCGACAATCCGCTTCAGCGTGTCCATCGGCAGGCCTTCCTCGAGAATGAAGCCGGCGGAGAGCCACAGCGGCCGCGCGCCCATCATGGCCAGGTCGTTGACCGTCCCCTGCACGGCCAGCGAACCGATGTCGCCGCCAGGGAAGAACAGCGGTTTGACCACGAAGGAATCGGTGGTGAAGGCCAGGCGGCCCGATGGCGATGGAACTACTGCGGCATCGAGATCGGTGACGTTGCCGAAGGCGGGCCGAAAGACCGACTCGATGAGCCGATGCATGAGGCGACCACCGCCGCCGTGGGCCAGCAGGATCCGTTCGGCTTCCTGGGATGGACTCGGACAGACGAGCGGTGTCATGGTGATGTCACTGTCAGCGATGCCGCTTGACCGTGGCGATAACGGTAATACGCGGCACAGGCTCCTTCGCTGGAAACCATCGGCGCTCCCAGGGGCGTTTCCGGCGTGCAGCGGACGGCGAAGGCCGGGCAGTCGTTCGGCTTGCGAATGCCCTGCAAAACCAGAGCGGCGATGCACTCGCCTTCCCTGTTTGCCCCGTTTCCTTCTGGCAGAGGCGTGCGGGCGAGATCGTCGCAAGCCCCATCGAACCGTCGTAGGGCATCGAAGCGTTCGTACTCCGCCGTGAAGGCCAGCCCACCGCCGGGCAGGGAGCCAATGCCTCGCCAGGTCAGATCAACAGGTCGAAAGACCTCGGCCATCAACGCCTGAGCCTGTCGGTTGCCTTCCGAGCGGACCACGCGGTTGTACACGTTTTCGACCTCGTGGCGTCCCGCTTCCAGTTGGCGGACGCAATGCAGGACGCCTTCGAGAATGTCGCAGGGCTCGAAGCCGGTGACGACGATCGGCACGCGGAATCGTCGCGCCAGTTGTTCGTATTCCGCCGTCCCCATGACCGTGCAGACATGCCCGGCGGCAAGGAAACCCTGGACGCGATTGCTCGGCGAGGACAGGATCGCCTCGACGGCGGGAGGCACCCGCACATGGGCCAGCAGCACCGAGAAATTCTCCAGGCCAAGCATGCGGGCCTGTTTGACGGCCAGCGCCGTTGCCGGAGCGGTGGTCTCGAAGCCGACGGCGAACCAGACGACGTGCCGATCCGGATTCCGCTGCGCCATCCGCACGGCGTCGCTGGGTGCCTGGACAATCCGCACATCGCCACCCTCGGCCCGAGCCTGAAACAGATCGCCCAGCGTGCCGGGGACGCGGAGCATGTCGCCGAAGGTGCATAGGACGACGCCTGGCATCCGAGCCAGACGTCCGGCGGCGTCCAGCAGTTCCACCGGCGTGACGCAGACCGGGCAGCCAGGACCATGCACCAGCGTGATCTCCCGGGGCAGCAGTTCGTCGAGACCGAACCGCAGAATGCTGTGCGTCTGGCCGCCGCAAATCTCCATGATCGTCCACGGGCGGGTCACGGCGCTGCGGATGGCGCGAAGCAGGTTCTGAACCAGGTCGGCGGAGCGAAACTCGTCGAGATACTTCACGGCGTCGCTCCTTCGGGCTGGGGTTCTTCCCCCATTTGCCGCCAGTGTTCCAGAATCCGCTCGGCTTCGGCCTCATTGACCCGACTGATGGCGAAACCGACGTGGACGAGGACGTAGTCGCCGACATCGGCTTCGGGAACGCAGGAGAGATTGACTTCGCGGACCACGCTGCCGAAGCGGACCCGGCCGGTGCGGTCGAGGTCGTGCCCTTGAATGCTCACGATTCGGCCTGGCACGGCAAGACACATGGTTCCACCTCCGCCAAGCTCCCTCGCAGAACCGCCGCCAGGATTTGACCTAATGACAACCCGCCGTCATTGGGCGGAACTTCGCACGGCCACAGAACCCGCCGACCGTCGTTTCGCAACCGGGCAGCGATGACCTCGACGAGCAGCCGGTTCTGAAAGCAACCGCCTCCCAGGGCCACGGTCTGCTGGTTGGTTCGCTTCGCCATCGCCGCGATCATCTCAGCCAGCGTGGCATGGAAGCGGGCCGCTGCCAGATCGGGCCGTCGGTGGTCGACAAGCAAGCCGTGGACCATCGGTCGCCAGTCAATCACTCCGTCGTCAGCAACGGCAAACGAGTAAGGTTCGGCATCTCGCACCGCTTCGACGGAGCCAGCGGCCGCCTGCACCCGCATAGCCGCTTCCCCCTCGTACCGGGAGACGTGGCACAGGTCGAGCAGGGAGGCCACGGCATCAAATAATCGGCCCATGCTGCTGGTCATCACGACGCCGACTTTCCGGCGGAGCAGAGCCGACATCGTGGACCGTTCTGAATCAGAAAAGCTCCGCACGCTGGGCAGGTCATTTCGCCTCCAGGCTTGTTCCCCGAGCGCCGTCCACAGCACACCCAGGGCAGAGCGGCGTGGCTGCCGGACGGCGGCATCACCTCCCAGCAAGGGAAAAGGTAGGAGACTGCCGACGCGGCGGCATCCGTGTCCCTCCACAAGGAAAAACTCGCCGCCCCAGATCGTGCCGTCGTCGCCGTAGCCGGTGCCGTCCCAGGCCACTCCCAGGGCCGGCCCGGATTCGCCCTGCTCGACCAGACACGCCCACACATGGGCCTGGTGGTGCTGCACATGGAACACGGAAACGCCACGAGTCGCGGCCTGTTCCTCGGCCCACAGTGTCGAGGCGTAATCGGGATGGGCGTCGCAGATGACGGCGACGGGTTCGATCTGGAAGAGATCGAGGAAGTCGCGGATGGCTCGGTCGAAATGGTTTCGGGCGGCGAGTGTGTCGAGATCGCCGAGGTGTTGGCTCAATACGATGGTGTCGCCGACGGTCAGGGCGATTGTGTTTTTGAGGTGTCCGCCGAGGGCGAGAATGGGGCCGTTTGTCGTTTGGCTGGCACCGGGGGACTGACGTCCCCCACTCGCCGGGGCAGCACCGGGGGACTGGCGTCCCCCGCTCGCCGTGATGCTTGACGAACTGTCTTGTCGGCGAGCGGTCAGCGTGAGCTGACCGGTCGCCTCAACAATCCCGCTGCACACCGGCTCCGGCACATACCCCCGCGCTCTCCTGAGCGTCATCGGACGGCCATCCACGACCTGAACCACGGAGTCATCCAGAGGCCGGGCAATCGGCCGATCATGGGTCAAAAACAGGTCGGCAATGTCGCCAAGCCGTTCGAAGGCTTCGGCATCAGCGATGCACAACGGCTCCTCCGAGCGATTGCCGCTTGTGGCGACCAGCGGAATGCCGAGGTCGTGAGTTAGCAGCAGGTGCAGCGGCGAAGCCGGCAGCATGAGGCCGAGCCAGGGCAGCCCTGGAGCGATTGACATGGCGATGTCACTGTCACAAGCAGTTTTGGCAGGGCGAGCCGCAGACGTCAGTCCCAGTGATTCATCCTTTCGAGCCGCGGGCGTCAGCCCGTGTGTTACCTCCTGGCGAGCCGCGGGCGTCAGCCCTCGGGTCCCCCGGCGCCGCAAAAGCACAATCGGCGTCCTCGGCGAACTCAGCGCCTGCCATTCCGCTTCCGCACCTTGACACCATCGCCGGGCCTGATCGAGATCCCGGACCAGCAAAGCAAACGGTTTCGCTTCCCGGCCCTTGCGTTTTCGCAGACGCTGGACGGCCTCTTCCTTGCGCGCATCGACGAGAAGCTGGAAGCCGCCGACGCCTTTGAGAGCCACGATGCGGCCGTCGAGAAGTGCCTCCTCGGCCCGCCGCAGAGCGTCGTCGTCCCGCGCCAGGGTCTTACCACGGCCGTCTCGCAGACTCAGGCGCGGACCGCAAGCAGGGCAGGCGATGGTCTGGGCATGGAAACGGCGATTCGTCGGATCAGCATACTCCTTCGCACAGGCCGGGCAGAGCGGAAAGGCTGACATCGTGGTGTTTTCGCGGTCAAACGGAAGCTTTTTCAGGATGCTGAAGCGGGGGCCGCAAGCGGTGCAGGAGATGAACGGATAGCGGAAGCGTCGGTCCGAGGGATCGAGCAGTTCTCGAACGCAGTCGGGACACGGAGCCAGATCGGGTATCAGGCATGGCGTCGGCGTGCCGTCCTCGACGCTTCCCCGAATGACGAAACCGGATTCGGATGACACCGTGGGCACTTTGAAAACGTCGCCATTTCCCCGGGGGAAGCAGAGTCGGCGGTGAGACACAAATCGGGCGAGTTCCTGTCGCAAAGTGCGACCGAAGGCGGTGAGGCTATCCGTGTTGCCCTGGACCTCGATCACGGCCCCGCGGGTGGTGTTGGCGACCCAGCCGGTGAGGCCGAGGCGATTTGCCAGACAGGCCACCATCGGCCGGAAGCCAATGCCCTGCACAATGCCTTCGACCTCGTAACGATGGCGTTCCATGATTGGGGAAGGGACCTCGGAGTTCCGCGGCACGACGCGGCGGCAGTCCTCACGGCAGATCGACCCAGGCCCGCAGTTTTTTCTCGACGACCCGGGCCGATTGATACCGGGCCGACGGACGCTTGGCCATGAGCTTGGCGACGATGGCTGAGAAATCGGCGGGCACGTCCGGCCGCAGTTTCATCAGGGGCACGGGGCGTTCTTTCTGGTGCTTGCGGATTTTTTCCAGCTTGGTCCCGGTCGGAAAGGGCGGGCTTCCGGTCAGGGCGAAGTACATGGTGCAGCCCAACGAATACAGGTCGGAGCGTTCATCCACCTTGGCGGCGTTGACGGCCTGCTCCGGGGGCATGTAGTCGATGGTGCCGACGGCGTAACCCTCGCCGCCGATCAGTTCCGGGATTTCCTGTTCGCCTTTGACCAGGGCCAGGCCAAAGTCAAGAACCTTGGCGTGGTCTTCGGACGAAACCATGATGTTCGACGGCTTGATGTCGCGGTGAATCAGTCCACGGGAATGGGCGTGTTCCAGGGCGGACGCCACCTCGACGAACAGGCGGGCGCAGCGGCCCACGGAGAGCGGACCTTCTTCCAGGACGAGGCGGGACAGGCTGCGGCCCTCGACGTACTCCATCGCCAGATAATGGATGCCGTTGCTGCATCCGACTTCGTACGTGTAGGCGATGTTGGTGTGGTCGAGCTTGCGGCTCAGTTCCATCTCCCGCTGGAAACGGGCCAGGGCGCGGGTGTCCTTGACACTGTTGGTCGGGCGGAAGGCCTTGACGGCAACCTTTTCGCCGGTGCGGCTGTCTCGGGCCAGATAGACGACGGCGATGCCGCCTTTGCCGATCGGCTCCAGAATCTGGAAGGGGCCGAGGACCAGCCCGGTGTATTCGCCGCGAAGCAATTGATTGGCCTGGAAGCGGTTCAACTCGCCGCGGTCAACGAGGTGCTGGGCGATGGTTTCCGGCTCGTTCCACAGGACGCGGGGCAAAGCGCGCATGCTGACCACGAGCTGATCCCGAGTCATCAGCCCGCTGCGGAGGACGCGCTGCAAGAACATGCGCGTCGGCCTGTATTCCTGACCGGGAAGCGGACCGTCACTCATGATAACAACATTTTACCCGGGCTTGGACGGGCTTGAAACGGAACTTGCCGACGAAAACCGACCCGAGGGCCGGTCCCGCCTCACGACGCCGCGGCTGGGGAGTGAGGGGCATTGGCCACGCCCTCGGGCAACAAGGCCCGCAGGCGCTCCGGTCCCAGCCGCGTACACCAGTCGCCGAAGCCCTCGCCGCTTTGCCGCTGCTGCCGGTACGCTTCCAGAAGCGGAACCAGGATCGGCACGATGCGATGGCTCGGCACCAGATCGCACAACAGGAAATTGAGTCGGTCGCCCAGCAGCCGACCGCCGACGTAAAGCGTGTATTTGTCGCCGCTGCGGCCGACGATGCCGATGTCGCTTTGATACGGCCGGGCACAGCCGTTGGGACAGCCGGTCATGCGGACGACGATCTCTTCCTGATTCAACCCCAGTCGTTGCAATTCGGCCTCGAGTTGGTCAATGATGCCGGGCAAGGCCCGCTCCGATTCCGAAATCGCCAGACCGCAGGTCGGAATCGCCGGGCAGGCCATGCTGAGTTTCTGCACCAGGGTCAGTTCCTGCGGCGTGCGGACGCCGTGGCTGCGGAGCGTGGTTTCGATGTCGCTCCGGGCGTCCGGCGGCAGGTCGCACAGGATTAAATCCTGCGTCGGCGTGATCCGCAGATTGGGGCGGAACCGCTGCACCAAGGTGCGCAGCGCGGAGCGGAGACGGAAATCGCCTTCGTCCTTGATCCGCCCGTTCTCCACGCTGACCCAGTAGAAGTATCGGCCATCCCCCTGGGCATGCCAGCCGAAACGGAGCTGCATCGGTCGGATTTCAACCGGACGGGGATCGTCGAGTCGCTCACCGAAATAGGTTTCCAGGACGCTCTTGAACTTCGGCACGCCCCAGTCGGCGACGACATACTTGATCCGGGCCCGTTTGCGGTCGGCCCGATTGCCGTGATCGCGAAAGAGCTTAACGACGGCCTCGGCCATGCGGACGATGTCCCCGGCGGGAATGTAGCAGATCGGCCGGGCCAGGAACGGAAACGTGTTGGGATTCCCGTTGGTCATCCCCATTCCGCCGCCGACCAGCACGTTGTAGCCGACGATCTGCCGGTCCTCGACGATGGCCACGAAGCCGAGGTCCTGGGCGTAGATGTCCACGTCGTTGTCGTCGGGAAGGACGATACCGGTCTTGAACTTTCGCGGCAGATAAGTCTTGCCGTAAATCGGTTCCTCGTCGTCGCTTGCTCCGTTTCCTTCATGCCACTGCTTGCCGTTAAGCCAGATTTCGTGGTAGGCTCGGGTCCGCGGGGCCAGATGGGTGGCGATGGCGTCGGCGGCAGCCTGGACCTGTTCCCGCAGGCCGTCGCGGATCGGAGCGGCGGTGCACATGACGTTGCGTTCCACGTCGCCGCACGCTCCCAGGGTCGTCAGCATCGTTTCGTTGATGCCGCGGATGGTGGCGTGGAGGTCCTTTTTCAGAACGCCGTGAAATTGGATACCCTGCCGGGTGGTCAGCCGCAGTGTCTTGTTGGCGTGATGCTCGGCTAATTGATCAAGGGCCAAGTACTGTTCCGCGGTCAGTTTTCCGCCGGGAATCTTGCAGCGGACCATGAAGATCGTGTGCTTGGCCAATCCGGTCTTATCCCGGTTCTTGCGGGCGTCCCGGTCCTCCTGTTGATAAGTGCCGTGGAACTTCAAAAGCTGGTAGCTGTCCTTGGAAACGTGGTCAGTGCCGTCGTTAAGTTCGGCTACGATGTTCCCGCGGAGGTATCGGCTGTTCTCTTTGACAATCTCGACACCGCTGCGCTTGGGCGTCGGGTTTTCGGACACGTCGGCCATCCCTTTATCTCCCCACTGGAAGACCGCAGGGTCAATCTGCGGTAATCTTATCGGCTTTTGCACATTTCTCCTACCCCAACTTGCCTGATCGGCGCGGTGGTCCCGGGAGGAACTTGAGCGGAAAGGTGCGGACTCAAGAGCGCTGGCATTCCGCCCGAACAGAAAGGGTAGGCAGGGCACCCGGCTGGTGTTCATCGGGGAGGAACATTCCGTGGACACATCCCCGCAAGTGGGCTTCCTCACGGTGATCCAAGAAACCGGCGTGCAGGGGGGCTATATCGGCGGGTATCTGGCGGTGAATGCCTGGGGACGGCCCCTGGAGTTCCGTCTCAGTGCTCCCGTACAGATCACCAAGGTCCACCAGATTCTCTACGGACCGACGCTCAAGCCGTATCTGTTTGCCGATCTGATCGGCAAGACGCTGGTGGAAAAGTCCCCGGTTCCGGTTCAGGCGGTGCTGTGCGACTGTGAGGAACTGTTGGAACTGCGTCGCCACGTC
>JANWWR010000068.1 GCA_025055835.1 Gemmatales bacterium
CCCGCCATGATGCCGTTGGTGCATGAACTCCAGCTGACGCCGTGGCAGGCTTTCCAGGCCGCCGCCGACCTGCCCTGTGTCCTGTTCTTCGACAGCGCCCTCCCCGACCCTGACCTGGGCCGGTACTCCTACGTTCTCGCCGATCCGTGGAAGGTGCTTCGCTGCCGCCTCGCTGATCACCCGTCCGAGGCCGACGTGGCCGCAGCTTCACGCCGGACCTTCGACGCCTTGGCCGAATCCCTCGAACCACTTCGCATGGAGGCGCTTCCCGATTTGCCGCCGTTTCAGGGTGGAGCGGCGGGGTTGTTCGGCTACGGGCTGTGCCATGCCGTGGAACGGCTGCCTCGCTTTCGTCACGACGAGTTCGAGGTGCCGGATTTCGTCGTCGGCCTGTACGACTGGGTCTATGCTTACGATCATGCCGCCGAGTGCGGCTGGGTCATTTCCACAGGCTTCCCCGCGGCAGACACGGCCCGACGTCGCCGAGCCGAACTTCGCCTCCGTCAGGCCCTTGCATGGCTCCAGCGTCCGCCGACATCGCCGAACTTCCAGCGATTGAGAGCCACTGCGGACATCGTGCCGCAGTTTTCCACGAGCCTCGGCGAAGGGATTACAAGCAATTTCAGCCGAGAGGCGTTTCTTCGCGCCATCGCTCGCGGCATCGAGTATGTCCACGCCGGGGATTGCTTCCAGGTCAACCTGGCACAACGGCTCCTCGCCCCGCTGCGGGATTCGCCGCTGGAGTTGTATAACCGGCTTCGGCAACGCAATCCCGCACCGTTCGCGGCCTACTTCGATCTCGGCGATTTCGTGGTGGCTAGCGCGTCTCCGGAGCGATTCCTTCGTCTGATGCCCGACGGCCTGATCGAAACCCGTCCCATCAAAGGAACCCGACCCCGGGGGCTGACGCCCGAGCAGGATCGGCTCTTGGCAGCGGAGCTTGCCGCCAGTGCGAAGGACCGGGCCGAGAACGTCATGATCGTTGACCTGCTCCGCAATGATCTTGGACGAGTCTGCACGTATGGCACCATCCAGGTGCCGCAGTTGTGTCAGGTGGAAAGCTATCGCACCGTGCATCACCTGGTTTCGGTCGTGACCGGGAAGCTGCGAGGGGAAGCCCATGCGGTATCCTTGCTCAAGGCCGCTTTTCCTGGCGGCTCAGTGACGGGCGCGCCCAAGGTGCGGGCTATGGAAATTATCGCCGAGCTGGAACCGACGGCCCGCGGTCCCTATTGCGGCTGTCTGGGCTGGATCGGTTTCGACGGTGCGATGGACACCAACATTCTGATTCGGACCTTCACGTTGAGTCGGAACTGGATTCAATTCCCCGTCGGCGGAGGAATTGTGGCTGACTCGAAGCCCGAAGCGGAATACGAGGAGACACTGCACAAGGCGGCCGGACTGGTGCGGGCGCTGCTACCGTGAATATCAAATGCGGTATCTCGAACTACCATGATTCTTGAAGGCCTGGTCACGACGGTCAGCGGCGAAGGCGTGCTCAACATCGCGCCGATGGGTCCCATCGTGGACCAGGGCATGGAACGCTTGCGACTGCGGCCCTTCAAGACATCGCAGACCTACCGCAATCTTCGGGATCGCGGCGAAGGCGTTTTTCATGTCAGCGACGACGTCTTGCTTCTCGCTCAAGCCGCCCTCGGGCAAATTGACCCGCCGCCCTTGACCATTCCCGCCACTCAAGTAAGAGGTCATATCCTTCAGGAATCCTGTCGCTTCTACGAGTTCCGGGTAGAGAGCCTGGACGACAGCACGGACCGCTGCGACATTGCCGCTCGGGTCGTGGCTCGTGGCCGACTGCGAGATTTCTTCGGTTTTAATCGGGCCAAACATGCGGTGGTCGAAGCGGCGATTCTGGCCACGCGGTTGCATCTGATTCCCAAGGCCGAGGTCGAGGCGGAATTTGCTCGCCTCAAGGTGCTGGTCGAGAAGACGGGCGGCAAACAGGAACACGAGGCGTTTGCCCTCCTGGAAAACCATCTGCGTCAGTGGTCGGGAGGGCCGGGCTGATGCCGCGAGTCGAAACCGGCAGCCGACTGCATTTTGGCTTACTCGCCCCATGTGTCCGAACCGGTCGGCGGTTCGGCGGAGCGGGCTTGATGATCGAACAACCCGGATTGTTGGTCACGCTAGAACCATGGGAAAGGGACGTAATCGAAGGACCGCTAACCAACCGAGCGGCCGATGTCCTCCGCGAAATCAGGACCCGACTGCACGGACCTGGCCCGCTTCCGTTCGGTGTCTGTCTTCGGGTTGAGCATGCAGCCCCGATCCACGTCGGCCTCGGAACGGGCACGCAACTGGCTTTGGCAGTGGCCTGGGCGTATGTGGCTTTGCTACAACGCGTACATCGCATTGCGGCAAGAGGAACCGATTCCGCAGCGGAACTGGCTCGGCTGACCAACCGAGGAGCACGATCGGGCATCGGGCTTCACGGCTTTCTGCACGGCGGCTTTCTTCTGGACGGTGGCAAGATCGGTGACGACCAAACCGGCAGTGCGCCTTCCTTGATTGCTCGCTTCGACTTTCCCAACGACTGGCGAATCGTTTTGGCAATTCCAAGAGGCGATCAGGGGCTACATGGCGACCGGGAACGAGATGCCTTCGCCCATCTCGAACCCGTAAGCGAGGACCTGCTCGCCCGCCAGTGCCGCCGCCTCCTGCTCGGCATTCTCCCTGCCATTGCGGAGCAGGATTACCCTGCATTTGCCGAAGCCCTGCACGAGTACAATCGAGACGCCGGCTTGCCCTTCAAGCGCGTCCAACGGGGGTTCTACACGGGCGGAGTGCTCGCCGACCGGATCGCTGTTGTGCAATCCTTGGGCATTCCCGCCACGGGACAAACTTCCTGGGGACCAACGGTCTTCGCCATCGTTCCCGATGCAGACAAAGCTGCCTGGCTGTCTCAAAGACTCCCAGCCGAACTGGCTTTCGCCGATTGTCAAATCCTTGTCACCCAGGCTCGCAATCGGGGAGCCTGTTTGAACCGCGTCTGATCGCCGAGGCGCAAATCTGTGTCCGACTCGCCCCTCAAGTGCCGACTTCCCAACCGCTCATGTACTTTTTCTGTTCCTCGGTCAGCGAGTCGATGCGGATGCCCATCGAGGCGAGTTTCAGAGTGGCGACCGTGTTTTCGATCTCGCGGGGCACGTCATGGACTTTGGCAGCCAATTTGCCCCTGTTTTTCAGGCAATACTCGCTGGTCAGGGCCTGAGTGGCGAAGCTCATGTCCATGACGCTAGCCGGGTGGCCGTGAGCCGCCGCCAGGTTGACAAGTCGGCCCTCCCCGATGACGTACAAGCGGCGTCCGTCGGGCATCCGGTATTCATCGACATGCTCGCGGACCTTGGGAGTGACAGTCTGGGCTTCCTCCTTCAGAGCTGGCAGTTCGATCTCGATGTCGAAGTGGCCGCTGTTGCACAGGATGGCCCCGTCGTGCATGCGGCGAAAGTGTTCTCGGCGGAGGACGTGGGCGTTACCCGTCACCGTGATGAACACGTCGCCCAAAGGAGCCGCTTCGTCCAGCGGCATCACCAAGAACCCGTCCATCGCCGCCTCCAAAGCGCGGATCGGATCGACTTCGGTGACGATGACGAAACTGCCCATGCCCCGTGCCCGGATGGCTACTCCCTTGCCGCACCAGCCGTAGCCGCACACGACGACTTTCTTCCCCGCCAGGAGCAGATCGGTGGCCCGAATGATGCCGTCCAGCGTGCTTTGCCCCGTGCCGTAGCGGTTGTCGAAAAAGTGCTTCGTCTGAGCGTCATTGACGGCGATCACGGGAAAGGGAAGCACCTTGTCCCGCTCCATCGCCCGGAGCCGATTCACGCCAGTGGTCGTCTCTTCCAGACTGCCGACGATCCCATCGATCAGGGCTTTTCGCTGGGCTGGATCCATGCTCGCGGCCCAACTGCGGACCCGTGCCGGCACATCGTCCAACCGGTTGAGCGAAACGAACACCAGGGAAGTGACGAGGTCCGCTCCGTCGTCCATCGTAAGTTGCGGGCGATGGTCGAGGGCTGAGGCGATGTGCTGGTAGTAGGTGTCGTTGTCCTCGCCCCGGATAGCGAAGACCGGGACGCCAAAGTCCTGCACGAGGCTGGCAGCGACGTCGTCCTGGGTGCTGAGGGGATTGGAGGCGCACAGCACCACATCAGCCCCACCGGCCTGAAGGGTCCGCATCAGGTTGGCGGTCTCGGCTGTCACGTGGAGACAGGCCGCCATCCGCAAGCCTGCCAGGGGTTTCTCCCGAGCAAAGCGCTCCCGGATGCGGGCCAGAACCGGCATGTCGCGGTCGGCCCAGAGGATGCGCTGTTTGCCCTCGGGAGCCAGTTTCGGATTGCGGATGTCGCATTTCACAGCAGCGGCCACGGCCATCAGATCTCCTTCCGGGAATGCAAGTGTCGTTTGCTTCCAGGTTCGTACCCGATGCAGATCAGCGAAGGTTCACGAACCTGGGACCATCTTAGGAATGGGGTTCTGCCGCGGCACGCGGAACCTGTGGCACGGGTCTGTCTGGCCCTGGCAACCAAAGCCTGTCGCAATTCTCACGGTGTGCCAGTTCGCCGTGCAAGCGAATCAGGACAGCCACGACTTGCGTCTGAACAAGAAACCGCCTAGGATTCAACTCGTCGCACTTTCACTTTGCCGCATGAGGTAGTCGCCATGCCCAACAATTCCTTCTCGTCCACGCAGTCGCCCCCCTGTATCCCCGATTACCTACTCCTCGACGAAATCGGTCGTGGCGGCATGGGGATCGTGTACCGTGCCCGCGACCTGCGGCTCGAGCGCTATGTCGCTATCAAGATCCTGAACACCGGTAGGGAGGCGGCTGCCGAACGCTTTCGTGCCGAGGCCAAGATCACTGGCCAACTTCAGCATCCCGGCATCCCCGCCGTGCATGAGCTGGGCGAGTTGCCCGACGGTCGGCCGTTTCTCGCCATGAAGCTGGTCGAGGGCCGCACCCTGGCCGAACTGCTGAAGGAGCAGTTTCCGAGCCCCGACCGTCAGGTCGGGGGTCAAATCAACCCTGCGAATCGCGGCCGGTTGATCACCATCTTCGAGCAGATCTGTCATGCGGTCGGCTATGCTCATGCCCATCGGGTGATTCACCGCGACTTGAAGCCGTCGAACGTCATGGTCGGTTCGCATGGCGAAGTGCAGGTGATGGACTGGGGCTTGGCGAAGGTGCTTGACCCGAGCCGGGACCGCGAGGGGGCGGAGGACCGAGGCGATCCCGAGGCGACTTTAGAATTCGTTACCACTGTCGACACGCCGGAGCGAGGCAACTGGGCGACGAAGACGGGTTCCGTGCTTGGTACGCCGGCGTACATGCCGCCGGAGCAAGCCGCGGGGCAGATTCGCCAACTGGACACACGCTCCGACGTGTTCGGGCTTGGGGCAATCCTCTGCCAGATTCTCACCGGCCACGCGCCGTATGAAGGAAAGGACGATAACGATCGCCTGGTGAAGGCGGTGCGCGGCGACCTGAGTGCGGCCTTCGCTTATTTGGAATCGTGCGGGGCGGAGCCGGACCTGGTTGCGTTGTGCAAACGCTGCTTGGCATTTAATCAGGAAGATCGGCCGGCGGATGGCAACGCGGTGGCTCAGGAGGTGGCTCGGATTCGGCAGGCGGCGGAGGAGCGTGCCCGACGGGCGGAGTTGGAACGGGCCGAGGCGGAGGCGCGGGCGGTGGAGCAGGCCAAGCGGCGGCGGGTGGTGCAGTGGGCCGGCGGCCTGATCGCCGCGGTGTTGCTGCTGGGCCTGGGTTTGAGCCTGTGGCAGATGCAGCGGGCGATCGAGGCGGAAAAGCAAGCGGTTGCCAATGAGCGGAAGGCGGAGGCCGAGCGGGACGCCAAGGCCCAGGCGCTGCAGGCCGCCGAGAAGGCCGCCCGCGACCTGTGGGCTGGGCTGGATGTGATGACAGCGGAGATTGCGGGCGAGTCGCTGGCCACGCAGAAAGCAATCAGCGCCGAGCAGAAGAAGTTTCTGGACACGATGCTGCCGTTGTATCGCGAACTCGCCCAGAAGAGGGGCAACGACGTGGAAACACGCAAGCAGGTGGCGGCGGCGGCGTATCGGGTGGGCATGATTCAGTATCGGCTCGGGCGGTTGGAGGAAGGGGTGGTGGCTTTTTACCAGGCTCGGGACGCGTACGCCACCTTGGCGGCTGAGTTCCCTGGCAACCCCGAGTTCCGCGCCGACTTGGCGAAAAGCCATACCAACCTGGGCAATCTGCTAAGTGTCACGGGTCGACTCGCGGAGGCGGAGCAAGCCTACCGCAACGCCCTGGCCATC
>JANWWR010000074.1 GCA_025055835.1 Gemmatales bacterium
TTTTGCCCTTGTCCGTGAATCGGGAATCTGACAGGGGGAGGCAAACAAACCGCGGAGAAGGGAACAACCCAAGAGGGGAGGCATGAGCAGAAAGCGATCCACCTCGCCCGCCGGCTCCAAAGCCGTTACCGTGGAGCGTGCTGCACGTCTTTATCGGCTGCTGCACCTGCTCGGAGCCGAACCCCGCAGCCGAGCCGTCATCCTCCAACGGCTCCGCGTGGACATCCGCACCTTCTACCGGGATCTCGAATTGCTCCGGGACTATGGCATCGATGTCCGATTGACCGGGCGGAAGTATGTTCTCCACGGAAAAGTCAGCCAGCTGCTGGACGCTCTGCCGCTGCCCGATCCCGGTCTGACCCTGGGCGAAGCCAAGCAACTGAGCAAGGGCCGCACCGCCGCTCACGCCAAGCTGCGGAAACTCGTCAAGCAGATCGCTGGCTAATCCCCGTTTGGTCCGCCCAGCCTCCCTGCAAAGCGACGTACAATGAGCGCATGCCGTCCCAGGATGCTCTGGACATTTTTCTGCCGCCCGTGGCTGCCTGGTTCCGGGAAACGCTCGGAACGCCGACCCCGGCCCAGGTCCGCGGCTGGCCGGTCATCGCCTCCGGGCAGAACACCCTGATCCTGGCTCCGACCGGCTCCGGCAAGACGCTGGCCGCGTTTCTTGCCTGCCTGGATCAACTCTGGCGGCAGCAACTCCCTCCCTGGGGCGTGCAACTGCTGTACGTCTCGCCGCTCAAGGCCCTCAACAACGACATCCACCGCAACTTGCAGCAGCCGCTCGAAGGCGTGACGGCCTATGCCCGCAGCATGAATTTCAGCCTGCCCGAAATCCGAGCCGAGGTCCGCACCGGCGACACCCCAGCCCGACAGCGCATCAGCTTCCTTCGCAACCCGCCCCAGGTTCTCATCACCACGCCGGAATCGCTCCATCTGCTGCTGACCTCCCAGGCCCGCGATGCCCTGCGGTCTGTCCGCTGGTGCATCGTGGACGAGATTCACGCCCTGTGCCCCAACAAACGCGGCGTGTTTCTCGCCCTGCTGCTGGAGCGCTTGGAGGAATTGACGCCCAAGAGCTTCGTCCGCATCGGTCTCTCGGCGACACAACGACCGCTGGAAGAGGTGGCCCGCTACCTGGGCGGTCAGAGGCTGTCCAACGATGGCCAATCGTGGCAAGCGCGTCCGGTCACAATCGTTGATGCCGGGCTGCGGAAAGACCTCGATTTGCAGGTGCTTTCGCCGGTGGAACAATTCGGACCCCTGCCGGAGCGCTCGGTCTGGCCCTCGATTGACCGGCTCCTGCTCGATCTCATCCGGCAGCACCGCTCGACGATCATCTTCGCCAACAACCGCCGCACCGTGGAGCGGATCACGACGCGGATCAACGAGCTTGCTGCCGAAGGAAGGGAGGACGGCGAAGCCGAACCCGTGGCCCGTGCCCATCACGGCAGCATCGCCCTGGAAGTGCGGCAGCAAACCGAAGCGGCACTCAAGGAGGGCCGACTGCCGGCGGTCGTGGCCACGGCCTCGCTGGAGCTGGGCATCGACATGGGGGCCGTCGATCTGGTCTGCCAGGTCGAGTCGCCGGGCAACATCGCTCGGGCACTTCAGCGGGTCGGCCGGGCCGGTCACCTCGTCGGTCGCAGCAGCAAAGGCCGCCTCATCCCCAAAACCCTGCCCGATCTGTTGGAACAGGCCGTGCTCGCTCGGGAAATGGCTGCCGGGCGCGTCGAAGCGGTTCGCACGCCGACAAATTGCCTCGACGTTCTTGCCCAGCAGGTCGTGGCGATGGTCGCCGTGGACGATTGGAAGCCCGCCGACCTCTACACCGTCATTCGCCGAGCCTATCCCTACCGCGATCTGTCTCCCGAATTGTTTGAAAGCGTCTTGGAGATGGTCAGCGGTCGCTACCCGTCGGAGGCGTTTCGGGATCTGCGTGCCCGCATCGTCTGGGACCGCGTTCACGACCTCCTGCATCCGCTGCCGGGGACGAAGCACCTGGCGCTGGTCAACGGCGGCACGATTCCCGACACGGGCCAGTTCGCGGCCATGCTGGCCGGTCAGGAAACCCGCATCGGCGAACTCGATGAGGAGTTCGTGTACGAACGGCGGATCGGCGACGTGTTCGTGCTGGGCACCTCGGCCTGGCGCATCGAGGACATCGGCGACGACCGGGTCCATGTGACTCCCGCCGAAGGTCTGCCCGCCATGACGCCGTTCTGGCGCGGGGAGGGAACCGGACGCAGCCGGGATCTTGGTCTGGCCGTGGGACGTTTTCTCCGCGAACTGGCCGAGCGGCTTGGCGACGGCGAGGTGCAAGCGTGGCTGGAGCGCCAGTGCCATCTGAGTCCCGAAGCCGCCCGCAATCTCCTGTTTTTCGTGCGGCGGCAGATCGAGCAAAGCGGCTGTCTGCCCAGCGACTGCGTCATCCTCATCGAGGGTTTCCGCGATCCGCTCGGCGATTGGTACGTTGCCGTGCTGACGCCCTTCGGCAGCCGCTTCCACCTCGCCCTGCGCCTGGCCGTCGAAGCCCGTCTGCGGCAGCGCTTCGGCTACCCGCCCCAGTCGCTCCATGCCAACGACGGAGTGCTCCTCCGCGTCGCTGACATGGACGAACCGCCGCTCGATCTTCTGCACGGGATCACTCCCGAAAACGTCGAAAACCTGGTGGTCGGGGAACTGGACGACAGCCCGCTGTTCGCCATCCGCTTCCGGCAGAATGCCGCCCGGGCCTTGCTCATGCCTCGGACTCGGCCGAACAAGCGGGCACCGCTGTGGCTTCAGCGACTCAAGGGCCGGACCCTGCTGCAACTCGCCCGGCAACACCCGTCGTTTCCGATCTTTCTGGAAACCTACCGGGAATGTCTCCACGACCATCTGGACCTGGACCATCTCCAGCAAGTGCTCGCCGACATCGCTGCCGGTCGCATCACCGTGGTGCGTCGCCGAGCCGAGGCCCCCTCGCCGTTTGCTTCCAGTCTGGTCTTCGGCTTCAACGCGGCATTTCAGTATGAGACAGATCGCGTCGATCCGAGCGGCCAGGACACGAGCCGCCTCGATACTGCCGTGCTCGATCAACTCCTGCGGCCGGAGCAGTGCGACCATCTGCTCGATGCCCGGGCCATCGAGGCAGTGGAACGACGGCTGCGGGGACTCCCTCGGCTGCCACGCTCCGCGGAGGAGATGGCCGAATGGCTCCGCCGCGTCGGCGACATCGCCCCGGCCGAAGTCGAGCCGTCCCTGGCCGGGTTTCTGGAAACGCTTCAGGCTCAACGCCGAGTCCGGCATATTCACCTTCGAGGCACCCGGCAACCGGAGCGATGGATTCTCGAAGAAGACGCCAACCTTTACGCCTCCGCGTTTGGAATCGAGAGCGGTCATGCGGACGGACCGCGGTGCGACGAGTCGGCTCGGATGATCCTGCGCCGCTTCCTGCAAACCCACGCCCTGGTTTCGCTCGACGATCTGTGCGGCCGGTATCCCGTGGATCGCTCCTGGGCCACCGCCGTGCTGGAGCAATGGGTCCGCGAAGGAGCCGCGGCGACGGTTCGGTCATCCGACGAAAGTACGGACCGATTCGCCGTCCCGAGCAATCTTCAGCAAATCCAGCGCAGCAGTCTGGCCCTGCACCGCAGCGAAATCCTGAGCGTTCCGCCGCGTCGCTTCGCCGAATTCGTCCTCCGTTGGCAGCACCTGGAAGAGGCCCAGCGGCTCGAAGGTCCGAGCGGATTGGCCGAGGTGCTTGCGCAACTGGAAGGGCTGAATCTCCCCGTCGAGCTTTGGGAACAGGCGGTGCTTCCTGCTCGACTGCGAGAGTATCAGCGGCGTTGGCTGGATGATCTCTTGCAAAATGGCGACTGGCTGTGGGCCGCTGCGTCCACGGAAGACGACGGCCTTGGGCGTCTGGCCTTTCTGCGACGGGAACATCTGGTTCACGTCGGGGTTCGCCACCCGGACGCCGTGCTGCATCTGGACGAACCGACGCAGGCCGTTTACGACCGGCTCCGGCAGCACGGGGCCTCGTTCGTCGTCGAACTCGCCCAGGCCACGGGTCTGAGTCCCCAGCGGGTCCGCAAGGCCCTGTGGAACCTGGTCCGAACTTCCCTGGCCACCAACGACCGCTTCGACGTCGTGCGTCGCGGAGAGGAAGCCTTCAGCCATCACCTCGGCTCCTCCTCATCTGCACAGGAGCAATCTCCGCCCGTCTCCCCGCGTCC
This sequence comes from Gemmatales bacterium, assembly GCA_025055835.1. Taxonomy (GTDB): domain Bacteria; phylum Planctomycetota; class Planctomycetia; order Gemmatales; family HRBIN36; genus JANWWR01. The sequence goes on from JANWWR010000074.1 coordinate 4,221, forward strand.
AACAACAGGGGGGGCGGGGGTGAGCGACCGCCGATCGGCGATGCGCATGCGGCGTCGGCTGGCTGTTCAGCATCCCGAGGGCCGCTGGTCGCTGATCCGTTACGGTATGCCCGAAACCGAGCAGCGCGCCCTTCACGACGCCCATCGCCTCCTGGACCGCTACGGCATCGTCACCCGGGAACTGGCTGAACTGGACGAGAGCCTGATTCCCTGGCGCGTGCTCTACGAAGTGCTCAGCCGCATGGAATGGGCTGGCCAGGTTCGCCGGGGGTACTTCATCGAAGGTTGGTCGGGAGCCCAATTCGCCCTTCCCGAAGCGGTCCAAAAACTGGCCGCACTCTCGGCTGCCGCCGGTTCGTCGTGGGTGCTTCTGCACAGCATGGACCCGGCCAACGTCTTCGGACTCGTCGAGGCCCTGCCGTCGCCGGTGGCCCGCAGACCGGGCAACTGGCTGGTGGTGCGCGGCGGTCGGGTGGTGTTGGGCGTCGAGGCCCACGGCCGCCGTCTGCTTTCGGCCAGCGACGCCTCGGCGGACGAACTGACCGAAGCGGCCAGATGCCTGCGGGGCCTGCTCCGCCGCGGCGACACCCTGCAACCGCGGGGCAAAGTCAGCGTCGAGCTGTGGGACGGCCAGCCGGTCACGACCAGCCCCGGACGGGCCATTCTGGAAGCGGCCGGTTTCGTCCGCGATTACCAGGCCATGACCCTTTACGCTGGCTGGTAGCCGATTGTCACCCCGCTGTCACCGCGGCTGTTTGAGCCGCTCCCGCACCAGTTCCGGCAGATATTTCACCGGCAAGGTGCCGTGAGCGAGTACCGCTTCGTGGTAGCGACCCAGATCGAACTGGTCGCCCAGTTCCCGCTGCACCGATTGCCGCAGCCGGTAGAACGCCATGCGGCCGACGAAGTAGGTCGAAAGCTGACAGGACGACTGCTTGGCCCGAATCAGTTTGCCGACCGCCTCGCCTTCCGACTGGAAACCGCGTCGCACCAGCAGATCCATCGCCTGCTCGTCGGTGAAATCGGTGCAGTGCATCTTGTGGTCCAGGATCGCATTGAGGACTGCCCGCAGGTAGAACTTGAGCTGGTGCAGCCGCAGGGCGAGCACTTCCTTGACGTCGGCGGTCTGGCCCTGGCGAAGCTGCTGGGGCGTGGGCAGGCCGTAGCCCTGGTCCAGCATCATCTGTTCCGTGTACACGGCCCAGCCCTCGGCGAAGATACCTGACGACAGCACGCGGCGAATGAAGGACGGACAGCGGTTGGAATAATCGAGCTGGACGTAATGTCCCGGATAGGCTTCGTGGATGGTCAGAATCTTGAGCATGTAGCGGTTGTACTCTTCGAGGTAGCTGCGCACCCGGCGGGGGTCCCAGTCCGCGGGCGGCGGACTGACCGCGTAATAGCTGCGGGCTTTCAGATCGAGCGGCGGTGCGGGATTGAGATAGGCCGTCGAATTGCCACGTTGGAACTCGGGCATCTCGATGATCTCGCAAGTATCCGGCTCGGGAAGACGGAGGATGTCGGCCCGACGAATGAAATCACGGACCTCGTCCACGATCTTGCGCACGTCGGCGACGAGTTCTTCCGGTTTGCCGTGTTCCTTGCTCAACTCGGCCAGGACCTGGGCGATGGTGAGGCGGCGTCCCTCGGGATCATCGGGAGGCAGCGGCTTGCCGAAAAACAGCAGGCCCCAGAGTTGCCGGGAGATGACGTACATTTCCCGCTCGACCCGCTCGGCCTCGACCTCGGCATCGCGGAGCACTTCATCGGCGGAGACGCCAGCGTTGAGTTCCAGATCGAGCTTCTGCACGAACTTGTCCCGGCCCAGCCGCCAGTTGCCGTTGGCCCGGGGCAGCAGGTCGTTCTCCAGGAAGTGCTGATAATCCTTGAGCGTTTCCACGACCTTGGCGGCGGCTCTGCCGAGTTCGCTCAGCTGGGGCGTTTCGTCGGCGAGGCGGAAGATGTCGCCGCTGTAGAAGGCGATGGCTCCGCGATTCTGGCGGATGGCGGTTTCGGTATGCACCCGGGGCGGGTTCTTGAGCGTCTTTTTCGCCTCGGCCACGATGCGGGGAATGTGGGCCATGCGGGCGACGCAGTTGCGGACGTTGACCGCCTTCGGCTCGGTGGACTGGGTCAAAAGCAGATACACGCTTTCGGTGATGTAGTCGTTGTAAACCCGCGGGTCCTCCTCGAACGGGTTCGTGTTCGTCATCAGCCAGATCGAGCGCTTCAGATCGTGCTCGAAGATTTCCAGATCGATCTGCCCGGCGCGGGTCAGTTTGCCGTAGTCGATGCGTTTGCGCAGGTCGGCCAGGGTGCGTTGCAGACGCTGGAGATGTTCCCGGCGGGCCTCGGCGGAGATGTCGTCGAGCCGGTCATCGAAGCGATGGTCGCCAAGCCGCGTCGCCGTCAGCGGACGGTGGCGAAACTCCTGCTCCAGAAACTCCTTGAAATAGGCCAGGAGCTTATCGTCTTCCGAGCCGCCCTGGTTGGACAGGGCCGACGGTTCGACCGGCCAACCGATGTTCAGCATCATGAGTGCGATCATGCCGAGAATCATACCCCGAAGTGCGTGCATGGCTGCGTCCTTGAATGGGTCCTGGATGCCCGGTCCGCTTCGCTCCTACTCCGCTGCCGTGAACCAGGTCGGTTTCTCCGGCAGTTCCAGCGTCAGTTTCACTTCCCGACCGTCCCGCAGCACGGTCAAGGGCACTTTGTCGCCGTAGTTCTTGTGGAGTTGCAGGTAGGCGTGCAATTGCCGGGGTGTCCAGTCTTGCCGCAGCCCGTCCACCTCGATGAGCACGTCGTTGATCTGCAACCCGGCTCGGACCGGGGCCGTCTGATTGCGGAAGAAGAAGTTGATCCGCAGGCCCATCGCCGAATCGGCCAGACCGAGCCGATGCTTTTCCTCGTCCTTGAGCGGCACCGCCCAGAAGCCGCCGTTGGGACCGATCCAGTGCAGCGACGACCGCCACGACGGGTCCGCGGTCCGCTTCCAGGTGCCGGACAGTTCCAGCCGGGTTTCCCGAACCTGGCCGTCCCGCTCGAAGCGGACCGGCAGCACGGCCTCCCGGGGAGCGACATGGAGCACCCGGGACAGGTCGCCGACCGTAAGGATGCGATACCCGTCCACCGCCAGCAGACGATCTCCCTTCCGCAAACCTCCCCGGTCCGCCGCCGAACCGGGCCGCACTTCTTCCACGTATTCCTGACGGTCCGTGTTGAGCTTCAGCCCGATCGTCGAGGGCGGCGGGTAGGTGAAGGCGTCCTCCTTGGTCAACGTGCCGTCGGCGTATCTGGCCCGCAATTGGGCCGCCTTGACGTCGTGACAATGGATGCAGCGGTTCAGTTGTCCCCGCATGTGGGCATGCATGGTCGGAATGTCCTCGGGAATGTGGACTGGCTCCGGCGTCGGCTCGTGTCGCGTCTGAACTGCTCCCTGGCGATGCAGTTCGAGCACCTGTTCCATCGTGCGCAGCAGCGATGCCTTGGAAACCAGGCCATCCGGGGCATCGTCCTCCCGACCGCCGTAGCGGGCGTAGAAGCGGTCCTCGGCGTCCATGAAGAATGACATCCAGCTCATGTCGTACTCGAACTGAAAAAGCTGGATGTTCTTGCCGTTCATGGACTGGATGCGGACGGGAACGAAGCGTTCGGCCAGGCGAGCGACCTCGGGATCGTGGCGGACGACTTCCCGGTCGAAGTCGGAGCAGGCCTCGCAGCGTTCGCAGCGGAAGACGACCCACATCGGCTTGCCGCTGGCCTTGGCGAGACGCTTGCCCTCGGCGTAGTCGTAGACCCAGGGGATGCGGCTCTCGACCGGCTGCGGGGGCACCGACCACAGCAGCCCCCAGCCGCCCATCACCATCGCCACCCACGCCGCCAGCGCTGTTCGCATCGCTCTCCTCCGAAGCCACCCGGGTTGACAGCAATGCCATGATTGTAATCAACCGCGGAGCGGCCGAAAGCGCTCCCGAATTCTGCTGCAACCTGGAAGGCTGGAGTAAAATGACCGGCATGAGAAACACGCTGGGCGTCCTGGATCGGGAAGAGTACATCGAGCAGGCTTACTTTTTCCGCTGCTTTCGGGAACGCCTGAAGGCGAATCAGGCGGCCCAGGAGATCCTGGAGCGGATCCACGAAGAAATTCTGACCACGACCCGGCTGCCGCTGGCGATTCAGTACCTGGCCACGGAACTGAAGCACTCCGGGCTGCTCGGTCCCGGCTTCGCCCGGCTGAGCCACTACTTCACGCCGTTCCAGACGTTCGTCATCTCCTGCGCCGAAAAGGCGGGGCTGCGCTTCAGTTTCGACACCGCCCTGGAGGTGCTGGAAGCGGAGGCCCGCTACCGCTCCGGCACGCCGACTCGACCGGGGCTGTTCATCTTCGAGTTCGAGGTGCTCAGCCGCAATCGGCTCGGCTTCGACGAGGGCTTGACGGCCATTTCCGGCGATCCGTTCTTTGACGACGAGTGGCGGGCCTACATCGAGACCATCCGGCGAAACATCGGCGAGGTGGAATTCGCCGACCTGGTGTACGTCCGCTCGGAGCTTTACATCAAGGACCAGCTGCGGGCCAATCCCGGCCAGACCGATTTCCCCCCGCCGCTCTTTGGCGAGAAGGAAGGCAAGATCGCCAAGGCCAGCCACGGCCGGGATCCGCTGTTTCTTTTCTCCGCGCTCCAGCGGCAGTTGGGCTATCCGACCGTGCCGCGGCCGGTGGCCAAGGACGATCCGATGGTCCGCCTCAACGCCTTCCAGGCGAAGCTGCGGGAGCTGGAGCAGCGGCTCAAGCTCCTCGAAGGAGAACTGCGCGGTCAGACGCAGATCACGCAGATGCTCGGCAAGCCGGAACTGTTCAAGGACGACGACGAGGAGTAGCCCGTTCTCAGGAAGCGGCGTGCAGGACGAGAAGCTCAGGCCGACGGCCGATAGGCCCGGAAGGTCATGAGAAGTTCGTACAAGTCCGGAGTGATGCAGATTTCGTCATCCTCGAAGTCGTGCAGCCAGAGGTAGTTGCCGCGGTGGGCCAAAGCCAGGAGCGGAAACAGGTCGCCGAGACGAACCCGCACGCTGGGTTTCTGCTTGGATTCGGATTCGTCCTCCACACGACGGGGAATGACTCGCATGTAACCCGGCATGCCGCTGTCCTCGTCCCAATTCACCGCTACCAAGTGAATCGTCTCGGCGGGCAGTCCGGCTTTGGCAAATCCGGGACTCAAGCGGACCCGTCCTGCGAAGCTCTACCGATCAGGCAAGGCTTCCCGAAAGATCGGCCCCCCGCGCGGTCCTCCCGCAAGGCGGGGTCTTTACAACGCTTTTGGGTCAGGAGCCTTTGAAGGCGCTGGCCACGTCCTTGTTGAAGCGGGTGATGTCCTTGAAGTACTCGTTCCACTGCTTGAGGAAGCGTTCGTAGCGCTCGTGCAGGACCCACTCGGACAAGGGCAGGCTTTCGACCTGAAGCTGTCGCTGGGGCGAGGGCACCAGGACCTGGAGATCGAACTCGCTGACGGCCAGCGGATCGTTGGCCCGAGGCTGACGCCGTTCCCGCAGGAACAAGACGTAGTAGGACGACTTCGGTTTGTTGGTGACGACCAAGGTTTGCCCCGGCTCCTGCAAGGTGCTCAGGACCTGTTCGAGGAAATCGTCGGTCGGATATTCGATCGTGGGAATGTTCGCGCGGCGGTAGTTCAGCACGCCGACGCCCAGGGAGGCCGGTTCAAACCGGGCCAGCATTTTTTCCGTGTATTCGCCCAGCGGGCAGTCCCGCAGGAGGCGGTAGCCGTCGGCCCCGTCCTTGGCGGCCTTGTCGGCCAAGTCCCGAGCGGCGGCCTCGGCGATGGCTCGGGCCTCCTGCACCTTCCAGGCCTGCATGACGTCGGCGAAGATTTCCTCCAGGGGCGGCGTCCGGGCCTCCGCCTCGGCCCGTTTCCAGTACAGGGCGTACTTCCGTGGCGGGGTGGCGCGATTCGGTTCCTCTTCCGGATCGGGTACCCGACGTGCCTGGAACAGCCCCGGCGCCTGGGTCAACCGCATGGCAATGAATGCGTCGAACTGCCGGGCGTTCAGAAACGCCGTCTCGAAAAACAGGGGCTTCAGCAGGCTGTTCAAGGGCGTTCTGCCCTTCTCCTTGAGCAAGTCGGCCTGGGAGCGCATCTCGTCCATTCGCTCCAGCACCAGACCCCGCTTTTCGGCAAAATGTTTGAGGAAGTCGTCAAGCGGCTCGGAGACATCCTGGCCGTCCTTCTTGTACGTGAATGGCGGCGGAGTGAACTTGGCTCCGGAGTCGGCCCGGGCTCCCGGCCGCGCCCGCCAACGGGCATATTCCCGGCGATAGGTTTCTGCGTAGGCCGCCAGGTCCGCTTGCAGCTTCTCCAGGTCCTTCAAGAGCAGATTGCGCACCAGATCTTCCGTCAGGGCATCCGCGATGCCGCCGTAGGCCTCGGTAAATGGCACAAACTTTTCCACGTACCCCAGCCTCGGAGGATAGGCGAGCATTCCCGTCGGTCCCAGGCCCAGGGCGGTCGAGGCGGCGTGACCGACCAGCGCGGCCAGTTCCACGGCCTGAGCCTGTTCCCGCGGCACGGTCCGACCGCTGAGCGGCAACACCGGAGCGAACGCTGACCCGCCCGCCGGGGCGACCGCCAACGCTCCCGTCACGGCCAGCAGAGCATGGCTGGCGTCGGCCTTCTGAGCGGCTGAGGCGTCGAGCCACGGGGCCGACGGCGGAAGCGGAGCCAGACGGTAGTACGTCGCCTGGCCGGGTTCCGACCCGGAAACGCTGAGGATGTACGGTTCCTCGATGCGGAACCGCACTTCTTTGTTCTTCTCGTAAAAAGCGGCGACGCTGGCAAAAAACGCCATCGGATCCAAGGCCTGAACCGCCTTGGCCCAGCTGTGATAGTGCTTGCCGGCATCCGCCGTCGGATCGAGATCGGCGTACACGAACTCGATCTGATACAGCTTCGGAATGCGGAACCCAGGCGTGTCCCGAGACGGGTCCGGCTCCTGGGAGCGGTACTTGGTGTAGAACTCCTTGACCTGCTCCGGCGTCGGATCGGGAACCTGTTGCAGGAAGTGGCTTTGATTAACCGGGATGGTCAGGATGCCGACGTCCAGCTGCGTCCGCACCTCGACATAAGCGTTCCACAGGTCCAGCGGCGTGGCCTGGACCGACAGCGGCACGGATTCCCGCAGGAAACTCCGTCGCTCCGGGCCGAGCACGATGCCCCGAGCGACCAGGACCCGCATCTCCTCCCCCAGCCAGGTCAGCAGCTTGTCCAGATCGGGGGATTCCTGTCGGGAGCGGCGGAAAGCGGTCCGAACCAGAGCGGGCAATTCCTCCGGCTTGACACTGTCTCCCGCGACCCGCAGCAGTTCGTCTTTGATCTTGGCGGAATTGAATTCGACGCCGAGTTGGTCCGCCCGGTTCTGCCACCAGACGAAATTGACCAGGCTCTCCGCGGACAGGGGATTCTCGGCCTCGCTGGGCAACCGGCCGTAGCGGAAGAAGAACGAACGTTCGTCCTGCACCAGGTCGAACGGAGCGACGGCTTCGTTGACCAGACAGGGCCGGATATCACTGAGTTTGCGCCACACTTCCGGTTTGGAAGTGCGGACGTTTTCCAGGCGTTCCAGGAACTTCCGCTGATCTTCCGGGTTGGACGATTCCCGCAGCCGGAAGTCGGCGTCGGTGAAGTTGGCCTCCTTGCGAAGAATGGCATCCTGGGCGGCTTGCCGGACCGCCAGCACCAGACGATAGGCCGACTCCCGCTGGGCCGCCAGCTCGCGGAGGGTCGTCAGCGTCAGGTTGGAGCCGCCCACCACGGCCACCCGATCCCGCGGCACGATGCCGAACAAGGCCATGATGCCGCGAGACAACGGCCCCCCGCCTCCACCTGGTCTGCCGATCAGGGCATCGCCGATCACGAACACGAACATGGCCATGATGGTGATCAGGGCCAACAGCACCCGGCGGCGTTTGCGGAAGAACTCGAACGGCTTAAATGCCATGGCAACCTCATGTTACGGCGAAGTCCCGACGTGCCAGGAGGGTCGCAACCTTGACACGCCGACAATCCTTGTAGTATGGGTGAAATGCAATCTCCCCGCCATATTCGGATTGTAGCGAGGTTGCCGATTTGAACAACGCCTACCTGGCGAGCCAACAACCAAACGCCCGGAACGTTCGGGAAACGTCGGAGTCGCGCGGAGCTTAGGAGTCGATCGTGCCGCCACGGAAGAAGAAACACCTGGTCATCGTCGAGTCTCCCGCCAAAGCGAAGACCATCGGCAAGTACCTCGGTCCGGAGTTTGAAGTCGCCGCCAGCAAGGGGCACGTTCGGGATCTGCCCAAGAGCAAGTTCGGCATCGACATCGAGTCCGGCTGGGTGCCCACCTATGTGACCCTGAAGGACCGCAAGGACGTCATCGAGGCATTGAAGAAGCAGGCGGCCAAGGCGGACACGGTCTATCTGGCTCCCGACCCCGACCGCGAAGGCGAGGCCATCGCCTGGCATCTCAAGGAAACGCTTGGCCTGAAGGACGACCGCGTTCGTCGGGTCACGTTCAACGAGATCACCAAGAAAGCAGTCCAGGAGGCGTTTCGCCATCCCGGCACGATCAACATGGACCGGGTGCAGGCCCAGGAAGCCCGGCGGTTTCTGGATCGGGTCGTCGGCTATCAGCTCAGTCCGCTGCTGAGCCGCAAACTCGCCCAGCACCTCAGCGCCGGCCGGGTTCAATCCGTGGCCGTGCGGCTGATCGTCGAACGGGAACGCGAGATCGCCGCCTTCAAGCCGGAAGAGTATTGGAAGATCACCGCCACGCTGCGGCCGGAAAGTTACGTGCCCGGCTCCTCCCCGGCGACGCCGCCGACGCCCTCGGCGAAGAAAGCCAAGGCCTCGGCCAAGAAACAGGCTGCCGTCGGCCCGACGGACGGCCAGCCTGTTCCCGCCGAAGCCGAAAAGCCGGAGGAGCAACCGCTGCCGGAGGGGGCCTTCCTCGCCGAACTGGCCGAGTGGAAGGGCGAAAAGTTCTCCTGCAAGGACCAGCAGACTGCGGAGAGCATCGTCGCCCAGTTGCGGCCGGCGGAGTACGTGGTCGCCAAGGTCGAGCAGAAAGACCGCGTGGAACGGCCTCAGCCGCCGTTCACCACCAGCACCTTGCAACAGCAGGCCAGTCTGCGGCTGCGTTTCTCGGCCCGCAAGACGATGCTGCTGGCCCAACGTTTGTACGAAGGCGTCGAACTGGGCAGCGAAGGTTCCGTGGCCCTCATCACCTACATGCGCACCGACAGCGTCCGCGTCTCCCAGGACGCTTTGGATGCCGTGCGGTCGCTGATCGGCGAGCGCTTCGGATCGGCCTACCTGCCCGAGAAGCCGAATGTGTACGAAAGCGGCAAGGCGGCCCAGGAAGGCCACGAAGCCATCCGCCCGACCGACCTCAGCTACACGCCGGAAAAGGTCGCTCCTTTTCTACCCGCGGATCAACTTCGGCTTTACACCCTGATCTACAATCGCTTCGTGGCCAGCCAGATGACCCCGGCAGTCTTTTCCATCACCAACGTCGAGGTGCGGGCCGGCGACGGCGTGTTCAAGGCCCAGGGCAAGGTGATGAAGTTCGACGGCTACCGCCGGGTGTATACGCCCTCGGGCAAGCAGGAAGACGCGATCCTGCCGCCGCTGCGGGAACAGGAAAAGCTCCAGCTGCTCGACCTGACGCCCAGCCAGCACTTCACCCAGCCGCCGCCCCGCTACACGGAAGCGTCCCTGGTCAAGACCCTGGAAAAGGAAGGCATCGGCCGACCCAGCACCTACGCCACGATCATCAGCAAGATCCAGGAGCGCGGCTACGTCGAGCAGAAGGACCGGAAGTTTTACGCCACGCCCATCGGCATGATGGTCACCGATCTGCTCGTCGAGCATTTTCCCAAGGTGATGGACCTGAAATTCACCAGCCACATGGAGGAAGAGCTGGACCAGATCGAGTCCGGCAAGATACCCCGCGACCAGGTGTTGCAGGAGTTCTACGAGCCATTCCGGCAATCGCTGCGGGAAGCGGAAACGAAGATGCAGACCGGTCTGGACGTCTGCCCGGAATGCGGCAAGCCGCTCGTCGAGAAACGCAGCAAGGCGGGCATCTTCTACGGCTGCTCCGGCTATCCCGAGTGCAAGTACATCAAGAAGGACGAATCCGAGGCCAAGAAGGAACCGCCGCGGCAGACGGAACACCAATGCCCCGAGTGCGGCAAGCCGCTCGTGGAGCGCAGGGGCCGACGGGGACCGTTCCTGGCGTGCAGCGGCTTCCCCGAATGCAAGGTGACGATGAAGCTCGACGCCGAGGGCAAGCCCGTCCCCGCCGCCGTAAAGACGGAACATACCTGCGACAAGTGCGGCTCCCCGATGGTCATCCGCAGCGGCCGACGGGGACCATTCCTGGCCTGCTCCAGCTATCCCAAGTGCAAATATGCTCTCGATCTCGATGCCCAGGGCAATCCCGTCAAACCCATCGAAACCGGCGTGACCTGCGACAAATGCGGCGGACCGATGGTCGTTCGCAAGGGGCCGCGTGGACCGTTCCTCGGCTGCGCTGCCTACCCCAAGTGCCGCAGCATCAAGAACATCAAGGACCTTCCCGAAGAGCTTCAGGAGGAGATTCGCCGCCGCTATCCGCCTCCGGTCAAAAAGGAAGTGCCCCAGGTGGAGATCACCGAGACCTGTCCCGAGTGCGGCAGTCCGATGAAGCTGCGGCGAGGCCGTCAGGGCTGGTTCCTCGGCTGTTCCAAGTATCCCCGCTGCCGAGGCACGCGGGAAACCGGGCCGGAGCTGCAGGAAAAGCTCAACCAGACGGACCCCATGCCGGTGTGACCCACGCCTGACACGGACCGTCGCCCGTCTTCCTCATTCCGTTTCCCGCTCCAGTCGGTCCACGAGCCGCAGACGCCGGTCGGCGTCGAAGATCGGCGGCGGAAGCTGCTCGGCGAGACGACGCACCTGGACGGGGTCGAGATCGGCTCGGGCCGTGCCCCAGCCGCGGAACACCGGAAGCCCCTGTTGCCGGGCGATGATCTCCCGTCGGGTCTTGCCCTGCGGCGCATCGGGCCAAGGGCCGTCCAGTTCGTGGAAGTCGAAGTAATACGGCACGATCTCGCGGATGTAGGCCCAGTAGCCGGGGTTGTCGCTCTGGATGAACAGCTTGCCGCCGGGGACCAAGGCCCGATGCACCAGTCCGAGAAACTCCGGCGTGATGAGCCGACGATGCACCTCGGCGATGTCGTAGTACGGTTGCGGATGATAGACGTGAATCTCGGCGACGCTGTGAGGCTCGACCAGCCGGGCCAGAAAGTCCCGCGCCTCGCCGACGGCGAAGCGGATGTTGGTCAGGCCCCGCTGGTTGGCCCGCCGCGTGGCGTAGCGGATCACCACGGGCAGAATGTCCAGTCCCAGATGATCGTAGTCGGGCCGAGCCAGGGCACTCTGAATCAGCGCCCGGCCATTGCCGCAGCCGAGGTCGAGAACGACGGGAGCCTGACGGCCGAAGATTTCCTCCCAGCGCAGCGGACCCCGCACCGGCAGCCTTTTCAGGGCCGTGTTCGTCCAGCGGGACGGCTCCACGATCCGCCCGGGAAACGGCACGCCGAATTCGTATTCAATCTCGTCCGCCTGGGGCTGCATAATGCTAATTGTAAGCCGCTGTCACGCTGTTCCTGGGGCGACCCGGAAGCCGCAACCGCCGGAGATCGATGCCGATGCGCTGGCCGATTCAGGTTCAGGTCCTCGTTCCCGTCGCGGCCTGGTTGCTGGGCGTGGTCGGATTGGGGACGTGGATGGCCTACGCTGCCGCCCAGCGGGCCATCCGCCAGCAGGTCGAAAACCAGGTCCACAACATGGCCGTCGTCCTCGGGGACGTGCCTTTTCCCCTCACGCCGACGGTGCTTCAGCAGGTCAAGGGCCTGTCCGGCACGGAAATCGTGCTCATCGGAACCGATGGCCGGATCCATTCGACGCTGCCTTCGATTCCCGGCGACATGCCCCTGGTCGCCTCCAGCGACGCCGAAACCAAGACCTTCCGCCTGAGCGACCCGATCCTGGTCCACGAGGAAACCTATCTGATGGGCGGCGTGCAGTTGCGCACTTCCGCGGGAGAAAGGGCGGGAACGCTCATCATCCTCTATCCCTACTCGCGGTGGCAGCAGGCCCTTCAGGAGGCGGTTCGGCCGGTGCTGCTGATCGGGGCCGCCGGCGGCGTCCTCGCCATTGTCCTGGCCGTGCTCATCGCTGCCCGGCTCAGTTCCCGCGTCCGCGATCTGCAACGACGCACCCGCATGATTGCCGCCGGCGATTTCAGTCCGATGCCGCTGCCCTTGTGGAACGACGAACTCCGCGATCTGGCCGCCGATGTCAACCTCATGGCCGAGCACCTGGCCCGGCTTCAGGACGCCGTGAAGCGGACGGAACGGCTCCGGCTGCTCGGGCAACTCGGCGGCGGACTGGCACATCAACTCCGCAACGGCATCGCCGGGGCCAGGCTCGCCGTGCAGGTCCATCTCCGCGAACATCCCGACTTGGACAACGAACCGCTCGAAGTGGCGTTGCGGCAACTGAGTCTCGTCGAGAACAACCTTCACCGTTTCCTGGACCTGGGCCGAGCCGAGTCCGAGGCCAAGCAGCGGGTGTCTCTGCCCGATCTGATCCAGGAAGCCGTGGATCTGCTCAAACCCCAGGCCCGACATCACCAGGTGGACCTCACCTTCCACCTCGCCCCCAACGACGACTCATCGAGCGCTTCGGCGAGCGGGGGCCGTCAGGCCCCCGGTCCATCAAACACTGCGAGTGCATCAAACATCACGGCGAGCGGGGGCCGTCAGGCCCCCGGTCCCACCGCAGACAACTACACCCTCGACGCCCACCCCACCAGCCTCAGCCACTTGTTTCTCAATCTCGTGCAAAACGCCATCGAAGCGGCAGGGCACGGCGGAAGCGTGGAAATCGTCCTGCGTCAGGAAGACGGACGATATGTCGTCGAAGTCTTCGACACCGGACCCGGACCCGACCCGGCCATCGCCGATCGTCTCTTCGAGCCGTTCATCACCGCCAAACCCGAAGGCATCGGTCTGGGTCTGGCCGTGGCGCGTCAAGCCGCCGAAGCCCACGGCGGAACCCTGACCTGGCATCGCAGCGGCCAGCGGACCTGTTTTCGTTTCACCTTGCCGGTTGCCTCGAATAACGGGCCCCGGGACCACCAAGCCGACGCTTGCCGAACCGCGCCGTCGTCCTGATCGAAGGGCCGCGGTCACCTGCCGTACAGCGTGGCCAGTTTGCTCCGCAGATGCCGCAGCAGCGGTTGCGGGGAAAGCGGCTTGCCCGTTACGCGGCGGCACAGTTCCGGTGCCAGGTAGCGCTTCCCGTGGCGGTGGATTTTCTCGTTGAGCCAGCCCTTCAAGGGCAGAAAATCTCCCCGCTCGAAAGCGGCATCGAGGTCGCCCAGGTCCTGCCGGGCCTGTTCCATGAACTGAGCGGCGTACAGATTGCCAAGGGTGTAGGTGGGAAAATAGCCGAACAGCCCCGCGCTCCAGTGGATGTCCTGAAGGCAGCCGTGGGCGTCGTCCGGCACCGTCAGGCCGAGGGTTTTCTTGAACCCTTCGTTCCAGGCGGCAGGCACCTCGTCGGCGGACAAGTCGCCGTGAATGAGAGCCTGTTCCAGCTCGAAGCGAAGGATGATGTGCAGGTTGTAGGTCGTCTCGTCGGCCTCGATGCGGATGAAAGAACGCTTCACTTCGTTGACGGCCAGCAGCCAGTCGTCGAAGCTCACGTCCCGCAGCGGCTCCCAGAAGACCTGACGAAGGCGAACGAACCAGTGCCGCCAGAACGGGGCACTGCGGCCGACCAGGTTCTCCCACATCCGCGACTGCGATTCGTGGATGCCCAGCGAACAGGCCTCGCCCAGCGGCGTGCCGTAGTGTTCCGGCGGCAGCCCCTGCTCGTACAGCCCGTGCCCGGCTTCGTGCAAGGTGCCGAAGAAGCCCTCGCTGAACTGCATGGGATTGTAGCGGGTCGTCAGGCGGACATCGCCCGGCCCCAGCCCGCTGCAAAACGGATGGGCGGTGACATCGAGCCGACCGGCGTCGAAGTCGAAGCCGATCGCGGCAGCCACGGCATGGCAGAGAATCTGCTGTCGCTCGACGGGGTATTCGCGGCTGAGAATGTCGGAACGGGGTCGCACGGCGGACGCCGCCGCCAGTTCCACAAGCGGAACCAACTCCGCCCGCAGATCGGCGAACAACTGCCGCAGGGATGCCGTCGTTTCCCCCGGTTCGTAATCGTCGAGCAGGGCATCGTAGGCGACTTCCTTGAAGCCGACAGCCTGGGCCTCCTCCCGCTTCAAGTGCACGAGCTTCTTCAGATGCGGAGCGAAGGAGCGGAAGTCGGATCGCCCCTTGGCTTCCTGCCAGGCCTGCTGACCGAGCGTTGAAGCGCGGGCGAGTTCCTCGACCAGGGTTCGCGGCAGCTTCACGGCCCGGTCGTACTGACGGCGAATCTCCCGGACGTTGACGGCGGCGTCGCTGTGCGGATCGTCAAGGAGTCGCGAGTTCTCGACCTCTTCCAGAAGCAGACCGATGGCGGGAGCGGTCAGCATCTCATGGACCATCCGGGCCAGCAGGGCCGCCTGCTCCGCCCGAAGCGCCGCTCCTTTGCGAGGCATGTAGGTCCGTTCGTCCCAACCCAGCAGACCGGCGCACGACGCCAGCAGGGTCCGCTCCTTCATGCGGCGAAGCAGTTCCGAATAAGCCTGTTCTGGAGTACGCGGCATCGTTCGGCTCCCCAGGGGAATCCAAGCCTGCTTGCTTGGAGGGTCTCGTTTTTCTAGATCGGCATCAGCGTATGACACGGGATGAAGCCGCACAAGTTCGCAGGCACCCTCCGCGCCATGAAAATCTTCCTCTACGAATATGCCTCGGCTCAACCTGCCGACGTGGATCTGCCGCCGTCCATCCGTCGGGAGGGACGGGCCATGCTCGATGCCGTTGTCGAGGACTTCGCCAAGCTGCCCGGCGTCGAGGTCCTGACGATGCCTTCGGACCACGGCGATGCCAGGACGGTGTTTCAGACTCTCGCCGCCCAAGCCGACGGATCGCTGGTCATCGCTCCGGAGTTCGACGACTTATTGACGACTCGGTGTCAATGGGTCGAGGAGGCGGGAGGAAAGCTGCTCGGCCCGTCGTCCTCGGCGATCGCATTCCTGAGCGACAAATGGAACCTGTACGAATGCCTGACCGCCTGGGGCGTCCCCACCCCTCGCACTTTCCTACCCCCCGACACAGCGAGCGGGGGCCGTCAGCCCTCCGGTGCAACGCAGAACACGCCGAGCCGAGGGCGTCAGCCCTCCGGTGCCGCTACAGCGAGCGGGGGATGTCAGGCCCCCGGTACCCCACCCCACATCCTCAAGCCCCGCCGAGGAGCCGGCTCCGTCGGCGTCCATCGCCTCCACCACTCCGACCCCGACGCCTTTCCGGGACCCAGGCTCCTCCAGGAGTTTGTCGCCGGTTTGCCTGCCAGCTGTGCCTTGCTGGTGTCACGCAATGGGCAGGCGTTCCGCTTTCCCGCGGCTCGGCAGTTTCTTGGCGGCGACACGGGATTTCGTTACGAAGGCGGCGAACTGCCGCTGGCCGAACCGCTTGACCGGCGAGTCGCCCGACTGCTCGAACCGCTGATTCCCCGACTGACGGCGTTACCCGGAGTGAAAGGCTATCTCGGCGTGGACCTCATCCTCGGCGAAGCAGCGGATGGCTCCGGCGACGTGGTGATCGAAATCAACCCCCGCCTGACGACGAGCTATCTCGGTTTGCGGAAACTGGCCCGGTGTCCTCTGGCCGAGGCGATGCTGGCCGCGGCCCACGGCCACACCCTGCCGAATCTTTCCTGGAAGCCGGGCCGCGTCCGATTCGATGCCAGGGGACCTGTCGAACATCGGCCCATCGGACCGCCAGCAGCCGAGGATTCGACGATCACGGAGCGCCGTTGCCCGCGGAGCTGATCGGGCCGAGGACGGCGTCGGCGGCGCGGGTCGTGTCTTCGTCGTCGTTGTCCCACAAAGCCGCCAGATGGTGACGGATGCGCCGGTTCGCCGCCCGGAGATAGAACCGGCCGACGTCCAGCTCCCGTTTCCGCTCCGCCTCCGGAGCATCGCTCAGGAGCGTGGAATCGAGCCGGCTGATGACGCAGGCGGAGGTGTACAGTTCGATGGCGGCATCGGCCAGGCGCTCCTGGACGTACTGCTTTTCCACCACGTCTTCCCGATGGGTCCGCAGGACGGCCTCGACAGCCCGACCGAATTCCCGAACACGTCGGCCAAGCTCATACGCCTCGGTTCGCAGTTCGGGATGACGCACCGGTACTTCCGGGGTCCACATGTGGCTGAGACGATTCTGCCCGAACCGCAGCAGCGTCCCCAACTGGCTCCAGGGACGGTAGAGGGCGTCGAGGACTTCCTTCAACCCCAGTCCCGGACCGCGCAGCCCGGCCACGGCGATGAAGGCCCGCAGCACGTCGTTGGCCCCCTCGCCGATCTGATTGATGCGAGCATCGCGCATCATCCGCTCGAAGGGCAGGTCCGTGAAGTAGGCCGCCCCGCCGTACAGCTGGATCGTGTCATTGACGATCTGCCACAGGGCATCCGTGGAGAAGACCTTCAGCATCGCCGTTTCGAGCATGAAGTCTTCCGCCCCGGAGTCGATCAGCGAGGCACAGTGGTAGGTCGCTGACTCCATGGCGTAGGTGTTGGCGGCCATGTGGGCGATTTTCTTTTTGACCATTTCGAACTCGGCCAGCGCCTGGCCGAACTGCCGCCGGGTGCGAACATGCTCCGCCGCCGCCCGGACGAGGAACTTGGCCGCTCCGGTGCAGCTGGCTCCGAAGGTGGTGCGGCCGAAATCGAGCACGGTCAGGGCCAGCTTCAGGCCCTTGCCCAACTGGCCCAGGATGTTCTCCTTCGGAACCCGCATGTTGCGGAAGGCCAGCCGAGCCGTGGCCGTGCCGCGGATCCCGACCTTTGGCATCCGCGCTTCGACAACCTCGAAGCCCGGCAGGTCCGGCGTGACCAGGAAAGCCGTGATATGGCTGCCCTCCTTGCCCGGCACCGGCGTCCGAGCCATGACCGTGAGCAGCCCGGCGATGCCGCCATTGGTGATGTACCGCTTTTCGCCGTTGAGGATGTAGGCCTGGCCGTCCGGCGTCGGCTCGGCCCTGGTCTGGACGTTGGCGGCGTCGGAACCGGCCTGCGGTTCGGTCAGGGCGAAGGCGGCCAGCTTGCGACCGGCGACCAGGTCGGGCAGCCAGGTCCGCTTCTGCTCCTCGGTCCCCGCCAGGACCAAGGCCCGCAGGCCGATGCTGTGATGCGCGTTGACGAACACCGCCACGCTGGCATCGTGACCGCCGATCACCTCCATGACCTTGCAATAACCATACTGCGAACCGCCCAGTCCGCCCCAGGGTTTCGGCACCGCCCAGCCGAGCACGCCCAGTTCGGCCAGGCCGCGGATGACCTCCTCGGGAATGTCGGCTTCCCGGTCGATGCGGACCGGATCAATTTTTTCCTGGCAGAATCGGCGGACGGCGGCGACCCGCTCGGCAATCTCGCTCCGCTCCTCGGGGCTGGGTTCGGGATAGGGAAAGATGCGCTCTGCGTTGAAATGGCCGAAGTAGAGACTCTTGGCAAAGCCGAGCGTCTGCGGGCCGGAGAAAAGCAGTTCCTCGGCCTGCTTCATCTGTTCCTGCCGCTGCTGGACGGTCAAGGGCATGGCTTCGCCTCCTGTTCCGGACGGGCCTCTATCTCCACTTTACGCTTGTCAGTGCCCCGGAGATGCGCGATTCCGAGAAATTTGCAAGGCCGCGCTCAGTCCGCCTCGACGACCCGAGCATCCCGAATGGTGTACAAAAACCCCTCCGGGTCAGCGGCATTCAGGACCAGCCTGCCCGTCACCCTGACCTGATTCCGCGTGTAGGCGACGGAACTGCCTTCCTTGAGTTCGACGAGAACGATGCCCGTGATTTCGGGCATTTCGCAATACCAGCAGCCGGTCGGATACTCGACCAGCAGCAACGCTGTCAATTCCGTGTCTTCCGTCAAGGGCTGCATGAAACCGTGAAGCGACACCTGAAGATCGTTCAGCTCCTTGAGCCTGGGCGGAAAGCCTGGAGGAAACCGACGGCTGACGTCGGTTTCGCCGAGCAATCCCCACGGCAGCGGGTTGACGCCCTGGGGATCGACGGGCGGCAACGAGGACGGATCGAAGGTCCGCACCAGAAGCGCCCGGCGGGATTTGGGCTGGAAGCGGGCCTGGTGCTTTTCATGCTCGGCCCGGGAACCGCCCCCCTCGGCACGCCATTTCTCCGCCGCACTCCGAGCCGCCAGGCGACGTGTTCGCAGGACCGGATCATTCAGCCCGTACTGGGATACACACAGGTCGAAGACCTCGGACGCGATCTGCACGTCGCCGGAAGCATGGGCCAGTTCGCCGATCAGCCAGAGCAGACGGGGATCGTTCGGCAACGCCAACGCCAGCCGCTGCACATGAGCCACGGCCTCCTTCGGCAATCGGGCCAGTCGGGGTTCATCAACAACCCCCGGCTGAAAGTTTCCGTGGAGCAGATCGATTCCGAAGAGATCATCCGGCCGTTGAACGCCGGGCGGTTCCCGTCGGCGGGATTCGACCAGGCGGAGATGGAGTTCTTCGACCGGCCGAAGGGCCTCCGGGGCCGATTCGACTGCCAGCCGAAGCGCTTCGGCGGCCTGATTCAGGTCCCCGTACACCTGCCAGGCGGTGCCGAGATTGGCGGCGATGGCGAAATGGTCCGAGTGGCGGCGATGACCTTCGCGGAGCACTTCGAGGGCCGGTTCGATCTCGCCGAGCCGAATCAGATACGCCCCCAGATCGGCATATTCGTCCGCGGACAGTTTGCCGGCCTTGCGAAGTTCCCGCAGCCGCGCGGCCTCCGTTTCGTAGAGGTCCCGCAGGGGACTCAGCGGCACGCCGTTGGCCGGTCGAACGGCCGTGCTGCGAAGCATTCGCAGATCGTTGAGCAGTCCCCGCCAGCGGCAGGGCAGAT
Organism: Gemmatales bacterium; assembly: GCA_025055835.1. Lineage (GTDB taxonomy): Bacteria > Planctomycetota > Planctomycetia > Gemmatales > HRBIN36 > JANWWR01. The sequence goes on from JANWWR010000074.1 coordinate 23,327, forward strand.
CGGCCACGGTTTCCTTGCTGCAATAAAGCCCGGCCTCGACGATCGCGGGTCCCGCCAGGACCGCAAGCATCGCCACACAACCGAGTAGAAGCCGGACCCACGTCATGAGTGTCAACCAGACTGGAATCGTGACTCCTGAAGGACAACCCTTGCTGGGCCGCCCTTCTGTGAGTGTAATGCAGCAGCGGGGAGTTGAACAGCAGCGCAACGCGGAAGAGGCATCATGCATCGTATGCATCCGCAGACAGGTCGCATTGTCGGAATCGTTCTGGTCGGGATGGTCGGCCTCCTGCTCGGTTCCCGGCTTGAGGCGCAGGCACCGGCGGAGGCCAAGGTCCGCAAAAAGACGGTCCTCGGTTCGGTCTTCGCCGTCGATCCGCGCTTCGAGCCAATGATCGCCGACCGCATCGAACAGGCCCGCAGCGATCTCCGCAAGCAACGGCTGGCGGGAAAGTTCACCGCTTACCTGAGTTGTCCGATCAGCGCTCGGGGCGGCGGCTATGAACCGACCAACCTGGAGATCAGCGCCTTTACCAAACAGCGCCTCGAAGCCCGCAGCGGCGGCAGGATCTGGTATCTGAATCCGGGCAATTACCAGATCGGCAGAGTCGGCGGCAGGGAGCCGGAAGGCGGGGAGTTCCTGTGGATGTGGACGCAGATCCTTGCCGGGGAGGACGGCCTGGGAAATGATTTCGACCTCGTGTACTTCCTGGGTCCCAGCGACGCCGCCGCCTTCTTCGCCACCTTCGAGCAGCCCGGCGACCGGCCCGGCGACGGCGTGGACCGCTACATCGAACGCCAGACCTCCGACGACTTCAAGCGTGCCATCCTCGCCGATCCCGTTCGGCTCGCCGAGTTTCGCCGCTTCTACCTGCTGCGGGCCAGCGTCGCCTGGAGCAAGGGTGCCCACGACGAATGGAACATCTTCGTCCGCATCAACCGGCGGCGGGGCGTCGGCGAACAGATACCGATCTATTTCGACGGCCGACCCGTCTCCCCGGCGGAGATGGAAACCGAAATCGCCCCCGGCTATGAAATCAAACCCTGACGTCATTCGCCCGGGTCGAGAACCCCATGCCACAGATTCTCTGGCGTCTCCTGCTCGCCTGGACCGTCGCTTGTCTGCTCGGCCTGTCCGACGATGAGGACGAGGACAAACCGCCGGTGCCTCTGCTGCCCGGTCTGGTCGTCGTCTGTCGCAGTCCGGGCCATCCCGTGGTCGAGGTCCTTTCCACGCAACCGAACCTGGCCCTGGCCTTGAAACCCGGCGAAGCCCCGCATCCCGCTCTCGATCCCGACCGGTTCACCATCCGCTGGACAGGCCGACTCCGCATTCTGCGGCCTGCCGAGTACGAACTGGCCGTCGGCGTCCAGGGCGACTTCACCCTCCGCCTCGATGGCCGCGAAGTGCTCTCCACTTCCAAACCGCGAACCGCGCTCCGCCTCGAACCCGGCAATCACAAACTCGAGGCGGAGTTCATCCGCCGTCCGGGGCCAGCCGTGCTGCGGGTTTACTGGAAAACCAAGACGCTCTTTCCCGAACCGATTCCTTACGATGTCCTCGGCCATCTGCCGGAGGACGAACCGGCGGATCTCGAACGGGATCGTCTCGTCGAAACCGGTCGGATGCTGGCGGAGGAGTTCGCCTGCACGGCCTGTCATCGTCCGTCGGACGGGGATGCAGTCGGTCACAGTCTGAAAAACCGGCTCGGTCCCGACCTGTCCCGAGTCGGCGAACGGGCCAGCGGAAAATGGATCGCCTCGTGGATTCGTTACCCGCAGGCCCTCCAGTCTCACGCCGTCATGCCCTCCCTGATCCCGGACGGCCCCCACGCTGAGGCCGAGGTCTTCGCCATCGCCTCCTATCTGGCCTCGCTGGGCCGACCAGTGCGGGAGCGGCCGGAGCGGATGCCTCCCAATGAACAGCGGGCCAGCCAGGCGCGGGGCGAGAAGCTGTTCAACTCCATCGGCTGCGCCGTCTGTCACGGACCGGAAACCCGCGTCTATCCGCTGGGCAAGTATCTCGCCGAGAAAACCAGCGTGCAGGCTTTGACGCGGTTTCTGCTCGATCCCCTGGCGACCCATCCGGCGGGCCGGATGCCGAACATGCTCCTGACGCCCCAGGAAGCCCAGGACCTGGCCCGCTTTCTTCTCAAGGATCGGGATGCACTGCCCGACCTGACCCGCCCCGAACGCCAGGAAGCTGATGCACTTTTCGACTCTCTCACGCCGGACGCTGCCCCGCGCAAGGCGTTCCGGGAGATGTCCGACGAGGCCGCCTGGAAGCAGCTGGGTGAACGGCTGCTGACTGCGCGGCGTTGCACGGCGTGCCATGCCGTGGAGGTGCAGGGACGTAAGCTGCCGTCGATGCCGTCCGGCAGGGACTTTTCCGCCATCGCCAAACCCGAAGCCGTGGAGAAAGGCTGCCTGGCGGATCGGCATGCTCCCGACAGCGGAAGTCCGCAATTCGGTTTCACCCTGGAACAGCGTCGAGCCTTGCGGGCCTTTCTCCGTCACGGGGCGACAGGTCGATCCACCCCGGCACCCATGCACGCCGCCGAGAAGACGCTGCGGCAGTTGAATTGCCTGGCGTGTCATCAACGGCACGGCAGCGGCGGGTTGTCGTCGGCCATGATCGAACTGCTCCGTTTCTACGAAAGTGCGGAAAACGCGGAAGCGATCACGCCGCCGCCCCTGACCGAAACCGGAGCCAAATTGACGAGCCGATGGCTCCGAGCCGTGCTGCTCGAAGGCGGACGGGCCAGGCCGTGGATGAGTCTGCGCATGCCCCAGTTCGGGGCCGACAACGTGGGCCATCTTCCGCACGGCCTGGCGGGTTGCGACGGCATCGCCGACGACGTGGACCTCTCTTCCGCCCTGGCCGGCTTCGAGCCGACCGCGTCCCCCATTCAGGACGCGGACATCGAAGCGGGCCGGGTCCTCGTCGGCAAGAAGGCCTTCGGCTGCATCGGCTGTCACGACATCGCCGGCGTGCCTTCCAGCGGAACGCGGGGACCGGACCTGGCCTTGATGAACCAGCGCGTCCGTTATCCGTGGTATCGCCGTTGGATGGTCCAGCCCCAGCGCATGCAGCCCGGCACCCGCATGCCGACGGTGTTCAACGAAGGCCGCTCCCTGGTGGATGAAGTGCTAAGCGGCGATGCGAACCGCCAGGCCGACGCCATCTGGCACTACCTGGCCCTGGGACCGACGCTGCCCTTGCCCGACGGACTGGAACCGCCCAAGGGCATGGTCGTGACGGTGAAGGATCGGCCGGTCCTGATGCGAACTTTCCTGCCCGAGATCGGTTCGCGGGGCATCGCCGTCGGCTTCCCGGAACAGGTCTCGGTCGCTTATGACGCTGCCCAGGCCCGATTGGCCTACGCCTGGACCGGCAATTTCCTCGACGCCGCTCCGGTCTGGTATGACCGCGGCGGCAACCCCGCGAAGATCCTCGGCACCCGGTTCTGGCAGGCCCCGCCGGGGTTCCCCTGGTTCATCACCGCCGAGGCGACTCCGCCGCGGATCGAGGAGCGGCTCAAAGACCCGGCCTTCGGCGCGCCGGTTCCGGAAGGGCAGGTCTTCACCGGACAACGCCGCCTGCATTTCGGCGGCTTCCGCATCGAATCCCGCGACGGCAGCCCGAGCTTCGCTGCCAACGTCACCACGGACGACGGGCAAATCGTCCGCATCGAAGAACACGTCCAGGCGGTTCGCAGCAATTACGGCGTCGGACTCCGTCGGAGCTTTCGGCTCAACGGACCGAACGGCCGACACGCCTGGCTGCTGCTGGAATCCGCCCAGGCGATCCGCTTCCTGACCGAAGGCGGACAACGCATCCCCACGCCGCAACCGGTTGCCGACCCCGAAGCGCCGGCGGATGGCGGCAGGATCGGCAACGCCGGAGCGATCCAGGTCGTGGTTCCCGACGGCCGCGGCGTTGTTACCGTGCTCGAATCCGTTCCTCCAGGCAGCGCCTGGGCCGAACTTCGCCTCGGTCCGCACAAGGCGATGGCGGTGCGGTTTCCGCTGACCGGCGAAGCCTCCGTTGTCGTCAGCCATTGGCAGCCGTACCGCCCCACGGACAAGGCCCCCTGACCGGGCTGCCCTGCACCATCCCGCTTGCCGCCGCGTACCATGATTAAAAACTGAACGCTCAACGGCGAGCCGTCGGCGTCAGCCGACGGGTCGCCCCCGAATCTGTCGAGATGCCCAAGATGCCCCCGTTGCTTGACTTGCTCGACGTGCAAACCACCCGCTTCGACCCGGTCGAAGCCGAGATTACTTTCACCCTGCCGCTCGACGAACCGCTGGAAGGGGCGGAAATGCGAGGCAAGCTGCTTGGCCCCCGAAACGTGTACACCGAAACCGTCGAAATCGCCTATCCGCTCCGGCCGATCCCCGGCGAGGCGGGCCTGCTGCGGTCCCGGGTCATCATTCCCGAAGCAAGCTTGTGGGAGCCGCGAACGCCGTTTTCGTACCACGGCACGGTGGAACTCTGGCACAACGGGTCGCTGTTGGACCGGCGAACCGACATCACCCACGGACTGTACCAGGTGCTTTTGCGAAAGGAGAAGCTGACGCTCAACGGCCATCGCTTCGTGGTCCACGGTCTGGGAGCCGAACAGTTGCAAACCACCGAAGCCGTCCGCCTCCGGGAGAAGGGCATCAACCTGCTCTGGGTCCGCGCTGAAAGGGACAACGGGGAAATCTGGGAAGAAGCCGAACGACTCGGGTTCTTTGTGCTGGGCGAGCTGGAAGGCGATGACGACGAGGTGCTCTGGCAGGTCGAGGCCAATCATGCCCGACGAATTTCCAGCTTCGGCTGGGTTCTGCCGCAACACCTGGCCGCGCATCCGCAGCTCTGGCATAACGCCATGTCGCTGCTGCACGGGCCAGGCCGACGCCATCTGATCGGCATCCGCGTCGAAGAGACGCCGCTGGGCGCGATCCCCGGTCACGTTGGCTTCGTGGTCTGCGAACGGCGGCATTTGGACGACTTGGCCGGGCACAAGCTGCCGCGCATCGTGCTGCTTCGCCGCCTCAGTCAGGTCGAGACGCGCTTCGAGTGGCCCGATCCGGAACGCATCCTCGGCTGGATCGCCAAGTCCCCCACCTAACCCCCCATAATAACCCGAAGCGTCAGCGAGGTTCCCTCACACAGTAACCCGAAGCGTCAGCGAGGGCGCCCCTGACGGAAACCCGAAGCGTCAGCGAGGGTGCCCCTGACGGTAACCCGAAGCGTCAGCGAGGGCGCCACTGACGGTAACCCGAAGCGTCAGCGAGGATGACTTTCATCGGCCCCCGACGGATCCCCGAGCGATTCTTTTCCTGGTGACCCGCTCACGCTTCCAGGAGCCTTGCCGTGTCCTCCGAGAAAGCCACCGCCCTGGTCCTTCGCACCACCGACTACAGCGAAACCAGCCGCATCGCCACGCTGTGGACGCGGGAATTCGGCAAGGTGCGTGCTTTGGCGAAAGGAGGCCGACGGCTGCGGAGCAATTTCGAATCTGCCCTTGACCTGCTGACCGTCGCCAGTATCGTCCTGCTCCGCAAATCGTCCGGGAGTCTCGACCTGCTGGTGGAAGCGCGGGTCCTGGAGCGGTTTCCGCGGCTGGCCAGGGACTTGAAGGCCCTCTACGCCGCCTATTACCTGGCCGAGCTTCTGGGCGATTGGACGCAGGAGAACGATCCGCACCCGCTGCTGTTCGACGAGGCGGTGGACGCCCTGCGGACGTTCGGCAGTCCGGACGTGCCGACGGCGACCCGGCTGCTGCGGTTCGAGACGGTGCTGCTTCGGGAACTCGGCTACGCTCCGCAGATGGAAATGTGTGCCGTCTGCCGAACACCGATCCCGTCCAGCCGTCGCGGAGAGACGACGGGTGAAAACCGGATGGCCTTCAGCCCCGCGGCCGGCGGATTGGTGTGCGGGGAATGTCAAAGCGGCCGGCGGGGTCTGATTCCGGTGACGCGCTCGGCGTGGGAAGCCCTGCGGCTCCTGGAAAGCGAGGACGCCTCGGAAGCCTGGAAAAGGATCGGGGAAGCGGAGCAGAAGGAGTTGCGGGGTCTGTTCAACCAGTACATCTGCTACCTGCTCGGACGCCGTCCCCGCACCATGCGATACCTGGGGGAGTGAGTCGTGACTGCCACACGCACGCGGGAATCCAAGCGGACCAGGAAGTCCATCCGGCTCACTGCCCGGCGTCTCTGGCCGACCGCCCTGGCCGTCCTGCTCGGAGTGACAACGGGCTGTCAGAGCTTCTCGGCCGGCGACCTGTGGAAGGCGGAAACCTGGACCTACGAAAACCTCACCCGCCCCAACGTCAAACTGCCCGACCCGCCGCAGCAGGCCGTCTATCGGGCCGGTCACTGGGAGCAGGAAGGCCCGCTTCAGCCCGGCACGCTGGCCGGCGATCTCGCTTCCGCCAAGGTGCTCTTTGAGCGCGGCGATCACGGCGACGCCGAGAAGGTCTTCCGCTGGCTTGCCGCCCGGGCCAAGAAGGAGAAGAACCCGGACATCTACGAAGAGGCCCTGTTCTATCAGGCCGAGTGCCAGTTCGCTCAACGTCGCTATCCCGCCGCCCGGGAAACCTACGAAACGCTGCTGAAGGAATTCCCCAGTTCCCGTTTCCGCGGCGAAGCGGTCCAGCGGCAGTTCGCCATCGCCGAATACTGGCTCGAAGACACGCGGGCCGAGATTCGGGAAAAGGAGAAGAACAAGGACGGCTGGTCGTTCAGCCTGCCGCGGCTGGTCAGCTTCGAGAAGGAGAAGCCAACCTTCGACACGGAAGGCCATGCCCAGAAGGTCTGCGAGGCGATCTACATCGAAGACCCGGCCGGTCCTCTCGCCCCCCAGGCGCTCTATCGAGCCGGTGGCATCAGCTTCTTCCGCGAACGCTACGAAGAGGCAGACACCTACTACAGCATGCTCGTGGATCAGTATCCGAAATCGCCGCTGGCCCCCGCCGCCCTGGAGCTGGCCATTCAGTCGAAGGTCAACCAGGTCCGCGGACCGGCCTACGACAGCCGCAAACTCATCGAGGCCCGGCAACTCGTGGACACCGCAATGCGGAGCTATCCCGAACTGGAACCCAAGCGGGAGCAATTGGAACGCACCCTGATTGCCATCAACGAACAACAGGCGGAGAAGGACTACAGCATCGCGGAGTTTTATCGGCGGACCAACCATCCGGGCGCGGCTTACTTTTACTACGAGATCGTGCGTCGGCGTTATCCCGGCACGACCTGGGCGGCCAAGGCCACGGAACGCATGCACGAACTGCGCTCCAAGGTCGAAGCCGAGGCCGCTGCCGCTTCCGAAAACAAGGAGACCGGCACAACCCGATGAGGACGCTTGCTCGTGGTCCGGCGATGGTTCGCTGGCTGGGACTGATGGCGGCAGGCCTGGTGCCCTGGATCCTGGGGGCCTGCACCGCGTTCGACGATTTCACCGTCCTGGGCTACAAGACCGCTCCGCAGTTCGACCGCTCCATCCGCACCGTCCGCGTGCCCATCGCCGAGAACAAGACCTTTCTCCGCGGTCTGGAGTTTGAGCTGACCGAAGCCCTGGTCAAGCAGATCGAACGCCGAACCCCGTGGAAAGTCGTGCAGGACGAGGCCGACGCCGAACTGCGCGTAACCATCCTCGGCATGCCCAAGCGGGTCATTCTGCCCAATCCGCTCAACGAAGTGCGTCAGGCGGAACTGACGATGAGCGTCGAGGTGGCCTGGTACGATCTGCGGACCGATCCGCAGCTTCCACCGCGTCGCGGGCCGCAGGTCCCTCCGCCTCCGCCGCCGCCGTTGACCAACGCCTCCGATCCGCTCGCCCCGCTGCCGCCCCCAGGCCCGCCGCCCTTTGCTCCGATTCTCGTGCAACGCACCGTCACCTTCATTCCCGAACTCGGCGAATCCTACGCCACCGCCCGTCAAAAGCTCGTCAACGACATGGCCGAGCAGATCGTCTCTTTGCTGGAAATCCCGTGGTGATTGCCCCGCGGCCGTTTCCCCGGCCTCGATGCCCGCTTAGATTACCGGCATGAACGAGCATCTCTGGCAGCTTCCCGACCGCACCGTGCGCATCGGTCTGCGTCCCCTGATCATGGGCATCGTCAATGTCACGCCGGACAGCTTCTCCGACGGCGGGCAGTGGCTCGATCCCGACCGGGCCGTCGCTCACGGTCTCGACCTGGTGGAGCAGGGGGCCGACCTGCTCGACATCGGCGGCGAATCCACCCGTCCGGGGGCTGATCCCGTGCCGCTCGAGGAAGAACTGCGCCGCGTCCTGCCGGTGATCGAGCGGCTCGCCAAGGCCGTCACCGTGCCGATCTCGATCGACACCTACAAAGCGGAAACGGCCCGCCAGGCCCTGGCGGCGGGAGCGTCCATCATCAACGACGTCACCGCCCTGACCGGCGACCCGGCCATGCTCGAAGTGGCCGCCCAGTCCCAGGCGGCACTCCTCCTCATGCACATGCAGGGCACGCCGAAGACGATGCAGATCAATCCGCAATACACGGACGTGGTCGGGGAGGTGTACGGGTATCTTGAAGAGAGGTTGGCAGTCCTGGCCCGGCATGGTATAGGTCCGCAGCGTGTCGCGGTTGATCCGGGGATCGGATTCGGCAAGCGGCTGGACCACAATCTCGACCTGCTGGCCCACGTCGAGCGGTTTCAAAAGCTGGGCCGACCCGTTTGCCTCGGGGTGTCGCGCAAGGGGTTCATCAACCGCGTGTTGGGCCGACCGGGCTGGGTGGAAACCGGCAACGCAGGGACCCTCGGCGTCCTGCTGTACGCCATGAGCCGGCAGGCGGTGCAGATCGCTCGGGTTCACGACGTCGCCGCCGCCCACGCCGCCATCACCCTCTTTGCCGCCCTGGCCGAACGGGGGAGCTGCCATGCCGGAACGCCTGATTCATCTGTATGAGTCGGTCGGCTTCCGCGACCTGATCGAAGTCGGCATCCTGGCGGTGTTCATCTATCTGGTGCTGCGGCTGATCGGAGCGGCCCGCGGGGCGGGCATCGTTCGCGGTTTGGGCATCGTTGTCGTCGGCGTGTTCCTGCTGGCCCAGGTCGTCATCGCCAGTCTGGACCTGACGGAACTCAGCAAGATTCTCGACTACGTCCTGAGCACCGCGCTGGTCGGCCTGATCGTGATCTTCCAGCCGGAATTGCGGCGCGGTCTGCTGGTGCTGGGCCGCTATCCCGTGCTGCGGGCGTTCAATCCGACTCAAGGGCCCCTGGCCGACAAACTCGCCGATGCCGCCGAGGCGTTGTCCCGCGAATACACCGGGGCCTTGATCGCCATCCAACGGAGCATGAGCCTGGCGGCCTACATCAACAGCGGAGAGCGGCTCGACGCCGAGGTCACGGTGGACCTGCTGCGGACCATCTTCCACAAGGCCAGTCCCCTGCACGACGGCGCGGTCATCATCGCCGACGGCCGATTGGCTGCCGCCGCCTGTCAACTGCCGCTCGGCGAAGCGCCGGAAGGCGCGGCCCAGTACGGCATGCGTCATCGGGCCGCCCTCGGACTCAGTGAAGAAACCGATGCCGTGGTTCTGGTGGTCAGCGAGGAAACCGGACGCATCTCGCTGGCCATCGGCGGACGCCTGGAGCCAGTGGCGCGGGAAAACCTGTCCCGTCGTCTCGCGGCCGAACTCCAGGGGTCGCTTCGCCTGGCCGCGTGATCCAACGACGCAAGGAGGTGGCGGTTCCATGACCGACCGCGTGATGACGCCGCTGATCGCCGTGGGCCTGGCGTTCCTGGTCTGGATGTACACCCGCAGCCGCGACCTGGAGATCATCGACAACGTGGAAATCCCGGTCGAAGTTTCGGTGGCTCCGGCCCAGGCCGATCTGTTCGATCTGGAGGTGCAGGGGCCGACCTTGGTGCCTGTCTCTTTCACCGGCCTGCCCTCGCGGATGCGGGAACTGCGGCAGATGCTTCAGCGCGGCGACCTGCGGCTGACCCGGACGATCACCGTGCCGGAAGAGCACCTGGCCGATCCGCGTTTCACGGAAGCCATCCGTCTCGACCCGGCCTCGCTCAATCTGCCACCCGGCGTCCGCGGCGTCATTCCCGAAAACCGCGGACGAATTACGGTCACGCTTCGCCGTCTCATCGAGAAACGTCTTCCCGTCCGGCTGGAGACGACGGCGGGAGACCGGCTGGAGAACGTCATCCTCGAACCCGGCGAAGTGCTCGTCAAAGGCCCCAAGGAAGTGTTGCAGAATGCGGAGTACATCCCGACGCAACTCTACACCCCGGCGGCCCGGCCCAGCGGCACCGAGCCGGTCGTCCAGGATACGCCGACCATCCTGCCCCTGGCTCGGGAACTTTCCGGACGACCGATCCGCACCACGCCGGGCGAAGTCGCCTTGCGGTACACGCTGCGTCCCAAGCAACGGATTTATGAAATCGCCAACGTGCCGGTCGGTTTCCTGTGCCCGGCCAATTTCCGCTACCGGGCCGAGTTCACCAGCGACCGCGAAGGCCGGGTGACGCTCCGCGTCCAGGGACCGGCCGGCCAGGAGCGGCCCGGCGTCGTCGCCTTCGTGGACCTGACCCGCCGCGATTTCGGCCCGGGACTGCACGCCGAGGAGCCGATCCAGGTACAATTACCCCCGGGTTTTCAACTGGCCCAGGAGACGCCGCGCCTCGCGGCCTTCCGCCTGGTCGCCGTCGAACCGGCCAACCGCGCCGCCGACCAGCCGTGACCGGGCCAGTCCCGGACGATCCGTGGTCATGGACCTGCACGCTTACTGCCAAGAGATTGCCCGCCGCGCCAAAGAGGCGTCCCGCCGTCTGGCCGCCGCTTCCGGGGCCGTCAGGAACCGCTGGCTGGAACTGGCCCTGGCCCAACTGCGGCAGCAAAGCCAGCAGATTCTCGCCGCGAACCAGCGGGATCTGGAGCAAGCCGGTCAGTTTGGTCTGACCCCGGCCCAGATCGACCGATTGCGGCTGACGCCGTCCCGATGGGACGGCATCCTGGAAGGACTGCGGCAGGTGCGGGCCTTGCCGGACCCGGTCGGCCAGGTCATCGAAGGGCACGTTCGGCCCAACGGTCTGGAAATCCGCAAGGTCCGGGTGCCGCTCGGCGTGCTGCTGTTCATCTACGAGTCCCGGCCGAACGTCACCGCCGACGCCGCCGCATTGGCCATCAAAAGCGGCAACGCCATCATCCTTCGCGGAGGCAAGGAGGCGGCGGCTTCCAACCAGGCCATCGTCGAGGCCCTGCGAACCGCCTTGGCTCAGGCCGGCCTTCCCGAAGACGCCCTGCAACTGGTGGCCACGCCGGATCGGGCCGCCGTCGGCGAACTCCTCAAACTGAATCAGTTCATCGACCTGGTCATTCCGCGCGGCGGCGAGTCACTGATCCGCACCGTGGCCGCCCAGGCGACCATGCCGGTTCTCAAACACTATCTGGGCAATTGTCACGTCTATGTCGATCGGGCTGCCGATCTCGACATGGCCCTGAAAATTCTGCTCAACGCGAAATGCCAGCGGCCCGGCGTGTGCAACGCCGCGGAAAGCCTCCTGGTCCATGCCGACGTCGCCGAGACGTTCCTGCGAAAAGCCGAAGGGCCGCTGCGTCAACACGGCGTCGAGATCCGCGGTTGTCCCCGCACTTGCGACCGGATCGCCTGGGCAAAGCCAGCCACGGACGCCGATTTTGCCGCCGAGTTTCTCGACCTGATCCTCTCCGTCAAAGTCGTGGCCGATCTCGACGAGGCCATCGCCCACATCAACCGCTACGGCTCCGGCCACACGGACGCGATCGTGACCCGTGACCTCAGCGCCGCCCGCCGTTTTACCGCCGAGGTGGACTCCGCCGCCGTCATGGTCAACGCCAGCACCCGCTTCCACGACGGTTTTGAATTCGGCCTCGGGGCCGAGATCGGCATCAGCACCGACAAGTTTCACGCCCGCGGTCCCTGCGGTCTGCTAGAATTGACCACGTACAAGTATGTCGTTTATGGCGACGGGCAGATTCGGACGTGAGCGATTTTCAGCGTCGAGGTCTTGGCAACGGGTCGGACCGACGTTGTAATGCGCTGGTAACAGAACCGGCGGCTCGCTGATCGGCCGAGATCGCCTCGAACGGACACCTGGGATTCCCAGCACCCGGCGACGGACGCATGATGAGCCTGCTCTTTTTCGCGCTGCTTTTGCCCCTGCTGCTCGGCGCCGCCTTCCTGCTCGGAAGATATCTGCGGCATCGTTACTCCGATGGTCTGGAACTGTCGCCGGTGACGCGGCAGCATCTGGAACTGTACCGCGGCGGCCAGCTGCCTGAAGCCGAAATCGAAGCCGCCAAACGCTGCTTCCGGGAATGGCTGGAGCACGGCGAGGTCGAACGGGTCGAATCCAGTCTGCGGGCCGGGACCGAATTCGTCGTCCGCGTCCGGGCCTTGGCCGAGATCGGCACCGAGGAAGCCTGCCGCATCCTGGAAAAGCAGTTGACCCGGCGTCTGAGCAACGACCAGCTGGAGCAGGCGTGGTACTGGATCGACCTGGCCAGCAGCCTGCGGATGTTGAATCGGGATGAGAGCCTGCCGCTGCTGTTCGGCTGTGTTCTGGCCACGGACGAATTTCCGCTCGTCCATTACTTCGCCGCTGAAACCGTGTGCTTTTCCAGTTTCGGCAGCTACGTCGCCGAGCCGCAGACGCTCCAGGGACACCTCGCCCTGCAACTGCTCCATCGCGCCCTGGAAGGGCTGCGGTTCGGTGTGCCGCCGCACGTCATCGTCGAGGGACGGCTCGGCGACCTGATCGAATCGCTGTGGGACCATCGGCCTGACCAGGTCGATCCGCTCGTGGTCCGCATCCTCGTCGAGGTCCGCCGACTGCTCCGCCGTGTCCCTCATCTGGAGAGCACCTTCGCCGACGAGGCCTTCGAGCAGGAGGCCTTTGAACTGCAAATCGCCCGTTGGCGAAGCCTGGAAGAGTTGTTCACGGAATACCTGCACGATGCCGGGCCGGAACTGGCGGAGCGGCTGCCCGCGATGCAGGAAGAGGAACAGCGCGAAGCCCTGCTGGCCCTCAACGATCTCCGCTTCGACGCCGCCAAGGCTCTGCTGCCGCTGTTGGACAATTCCCGCTTCGCCCATCAGGACCTGGCGGTGCAGGTACTTCGGTGGTCGAAGGATGCCGCTGTGGCCGTGACTTTGCGGAACTGGGTGCATCGCCGCATTTCGCAGGCGCGACGGGGCATGAGGCGGCTACGAGGCTGGCCGCCGCGCAAGTCCTCCGTGCCGGAAGGCCTGCCCTATCAGGCGATCCTTTACGCCCTGCGGGGCCATCCTTCCGTGGAGACGGAGCAGTTCCTGCTCAACGCTTCCCATGACTGGGACCCGACCTACCGGGCCGCCGCCGTCAGCAGCCTGGGCTGGTGGGAGCCGATGGCCCGGGCCGAGGTGCTGCTGCATTTGCAGGAAGCCCGCTTCGATCCCAGTCCCGAGGTGCGTCACGCCGCCCGGGCCGCCCTGGCTCGTCTCGGCGAACGTCAGGCCCTCCAGTGGTTTCGTCAGGCCCTCCTCAGCGACAACAAGCAGCGGGTCCTGGAGGCCATCCAGGCGGTTGCCGTCGAAGAAATCACGCTTCTGTGGCCGGACCTCGACCAGCTCACGGAAAGCGAAGACAACGACATCGCTTACTGCGCTCGAGAAGCGCTCGAACTGCTGCGGGAAGAACTCGACTTCGCCGCCCGCCGCTGAAGCGACCCGGACACCTGCCCTGGTGGCAACTTCACTGCTGCACGCCAGGCAACAGATCCAAGACCCGCCCGTCGGATAATTCCAAGGTTCCGCCCAAGAGGCGCATCTTGTCGCCTTCCTGCTTCATGCGAACTCGGGCCAGACCCTTGCCCTTGGTGCCTTCCAGATCAAACGACCACAGTTCATTCTGCCGGATCCGATCCTTCTCTTTCTGGCGTTCTTCCATCATGTCGGTCCAGTTGAAAGTGCACGATTCGATTTCCCCGAGATGCTCTTGGACGATGGGGTTGGCATTCAATTCCGCCTTGGCCATTTCCTGCATCATGACGATGCTGAACCACCCGAACCCTATGCAGCCGAGGCCGCAGAAGGTTCCGAGCAGGCCGGTGATGATGCCGATGACGGCCATGCCGGTACCGCCCAGTCGGCCGCCGCTGTTGCGAACATCGCTCAGGCCCATGAAGCCGAGGATGACCGCGGGAATCCCGGTGACGCAGCACAGGCAGAAGGACATCAAGCCGAGGATCATGCTGATGACGGCTTTGCCGCTGGAGCCGGTCGGCCCGTAATACTGCGGCTCCTGATAGCCGCCCGGCTGCGGCGGCTGACCGTAATCGTCGTAGGTGGCCATGCAGATGTCTCCGTGGATGGAATAAGGCAATGCGGTTATCCCGGGCCTCCTCTCTGTAAGTGGATTCGGAGGAAATCGGCCGGGCTTTTACTCGACGGCGAAGGCCTCCTTGAGCGCGGCCAGGGCCTCGGGACCGTGCTGGAGCGCCACCACGACGCCGACGCGGATTTCGCTGGTGCTGATCATGCTGATGTTGATGCCGCGCTGGGCCAACGCCCCGAACATCCGCTTGGCCACCCCGGTGTGCGTCCGCATCCCCACCCCGGAGACATGGACCCGGGCAATGTCCGCATCGGCGGTGACGTAGCTTTCCGGGTCGATCTCCCGCATCGTCTGCCGGGTTACTTCCAAGGCTCGACTCAGATCGGCGTGCGGCACGCTGAAGCTAAGCTGGCCCCGGCCGTCTTCCGTGAGGTTCTGCACGATCATGTCCACGACGATGCCGGCGTCGGCGATGCCCCGGAAGATGCGGGAGCAGATGCCGGGCCGGTCGGGAGCACGGAAGACGGTAATGCGGCCCTGGGACGTATCGAGTTCGACGTCGCTGACGACGATGTCCTCCATGGCGTTGAGGTTGGCCATGCGTTCGAGGCGTTCCTCGGACAGCGGCTCGGCGGTAGGCATGAGAACGGTGCCCTCTTCCTTGCGGTGGGCCTCGGCCCCGTTGGGACGCGGTTCGTGCAGCCGGAACGCCTGATGCACTGCCCGCAGAGCGCGGACGCCATCCGCCTTGTCCACCAGCACGGAAATCTTGATCTCGCTGGTGGTGATCATCTTGATGTTCACGTTCTCGTTGGCCAAAGCGGTGAACATGCACTCGGCCACGCCGGTATGGGACCGCATGCCCGCTCCGACCACGGAAACCTTGCTGACGTTCTCCTCGTGGGTGACGCGCGCGCCCAGATCGGCGGCCAGGGGACGCAGCAGGGCCAGCGTCGCCTGCAACTCGTTGTTGAGCACGGTGAAGCCGATGTCGGCCTTGCCGTCGCTGCCGACGCTCTGCACGATCATGTCCACGACGATGTTCTTGTCGGCGATGGCGGAGAAGATGCGGTGGCTGATGCCGGGCCGGTCCGGCACGCCGATGATGCTGACGCGGGCCTCATCCCGAACAATCGCCGCCCCGCACACCGGATACCGCCGCATCCATTCGTTCTCCGGCACGATCCAGGTGCCTTCGACATCGCTGAAGGAACTGCGGACCTGGAGCGGAACGTGGAACTTCTTGGCGAACTCGATGCTGCGGGAGTGCATGACCCCCGCGCCGACGCTGGCCAGCTCCAGCATCTCGTCGTAGCTGATGGCTGGAATCTTGCGGGCCTCGGGAACGATCCGCGGATCGGTGGTGTAAACGCCATCCACGTCCGTGTAGATTTCGCAGTCCACCGAGGTGAAGGGCGATTCGGGATCGTGCTTCATGACGGCAGCCAGGGCGACGGCGGTGGTGTCCGAGCCGCCGCGGCCCAGGGTGGTGATGTTGTAGTTTTCGTCCACGCCCTGGAACCCGGCCACGATGACGATGTTGCCTTCCTCCAGCGCCTGGCGAAGCCGTTGCGTGGAAATGTTCTTGATCCGGGCCTTGGTGTGAAAACTGTCGGTGACGATGCCGATCTGCGCGCCCGTGAAGCTGATGGCCGGATGGCCCAGCGACTGGATCGCCATCGCCATCAGGGCGATGGACACCTGCTCGCCGGTGGCCAGAAGCATGTCCATTTCCCGCGAGGGAGGCTGATCGGTGATCTCCCGGGCCAGGGCGATCAATTCGTCGGTCGTGTCGCCCCGCGCGCTGACGACGACGATGACCTGATGCCCCGCTTGCTTGGCTCGGATGGCTCTCCGGGCGGCGGCCATGATCCGCTCCGCCGTGGCCACGCTGCTGCCGCCGAATTTCTGCACAACCAGGGACAACTGAGGCTTCTCCTGTCCTGAACCCGTCCAATCCACGGGAAAACCCTGCCAAACAACAGCATTCATGTTATGTACCAAGCCGTTGGCCTGCCACCGCGTCGCCCCCTCGCGCGGAGATCCGCCAAACGCCAACCGCCAAACCGCCGGCGCAATGCAACAGGCCCCCAGCCGCGCGAGCCGAGGGCCTGTGGTGCATGTCTTGGGTGAATGGACGTTACTTGCAGCACGGACGAGCAACCGGCATGTACACCGGCACGCAGGTCTTGACCTCGCACGGCTCATAGGTGCAGGTCGTTACGTTCACCACCCGCTTCTCCTCGACGCGGTCATAGTGGCAGACCTGGTACTTGACCTTGCGGGTCTCGACGACCGGCACGCACTCGGCCACCTTCACCGTGTACTTCTCAGTCTTCCAGGTGCAGACGGGAACCTTGACCTTGTACTCCTCGACCCGCTGAACGTACTCCGGCACCTTGACCGTGTACTTCTTGACCTCATCGCGATACACCGGCACCTTGACCGTGTACTCGAACTTCTCCTCGACACACTGCGGCACCAGCACCTTGCACTTCTCCGTCCGCTTCTCATACACCGGCTTGTAGACGGTGCAGGGCACCTCGACGTGCTCGTAGCAGACGGCCTTCTTGCACAGGCAGCTGCACGGCCCGCAAACGGGGACGGCCCGGGCCACGCACATCGTCTTCACCGTGGTTTCCGGGACCATCGTGCAGACTGTGTAAGTGTGCTCCCGCTCCTCTTCCTTGTACACGGTCTTCATCCGCGTGCCGACCCGCTTCTCTTCCTTCCACTCGACGTGCCGGACCACGCAGGACTTCTCGACGTCTTTGTACACCACGTCGCAAACCGTCCGCTGGCGGGTTTCTTCCTTCCAGGTCACCTCGGGAACTTTGCGTTCGCATTCGACGTCCTTGTACACCGTCTGATAGGTCGTGACCTGGACGTCCTTCTCCACCGTCTCATAGCGCGGCTTCAGCACCGTGACGGTGATCTCCTTTTGCTCCGTCTTGTACACCGGCTTGTGGACCAGCACGGTCTTTTCGACGTAGCAAGTCTGGTAGCCGCACACAACGGGTTTGCAGCAGCAGGCGAGGGCCGGGGCGGTCAGCGCGGTCAGCAGGGCGACTACCGCCGTGGCGACGAGCAGATTCCTCATGACGACTCCTTTGTAAAAAGCTTGGGTGGAAATCTGGCTAGTTTGGAAAAGTTAGGATGCCAAGCTCGGCTGGAAAATTCAAGGCAATTCTCAAATCTTGAGCCGTTCTACGGACTGGGCAAGAAGTTGCAGTCATAGCAGAGTGAGAACCTGGAACAATCGGCTGAGTTGGCCCGGTGCAGCTGACGACCTTGGGCGTGGCGAAGAAGAGCGTGCCAGGAAGTGGTGGCACGGGGCAGGTCCGAGACTCGCAATCGGCCTGGCCCCGTGCCCAGGTGCGGGAGGGTCAGGAAGGAGGAACTCGCTGGCCAGGTGCCGGGACTCGCAACCGGCCCTGACGGAAAAATTGGTTTTGCATATTGCGTGCCACGGTTCCAACAACGACCTTCAGAATTCCAAGAAGTGTTCGCAAATCGCATAATGACAAGGTTTTGAAGCGAAACCAGGAACCTGAGAAATCGGCGATGAAAGCTTGCTCGCGGCTTGGCCCCATTCCTCACCGCTTTGGGACTGTTTGAATTTGCAACAGGTTGTCCAACTCCCGTACACTTCGCCGCTTTCCGCGGCCGCTCGCTCTCCCCGCCTGGCTGCCGATTTTCGGTGAGGCCCGAGCAAATCCCGGTTGTCCCGTCGTCGGCATGGCGGTTTTCCTTTTGGGAGGACGCCAAGGAAAACGGGAATGTCATGGCGTTCTGCCCGGGACGGCTTTACAATGACGAACGGTCGGAAGCGCCCTCGCCGCCGAGGGCGTCCTGTCCGCGGATCACAGAAAGGATCCGAACCATGCCCGAGGATTTGAGCTTGTTGCTGAAAAAGGTCCGCCAGGTGCGCCGCCGGCTCATCTTCCAGGCCATCCTGCGATTGCTTCCGTGGACCCTGGCCGGAGCGGTGCTCGGAACGGCCCTGTGGCATTTCGTCCAGAGGCGGTTTGGGCTGTACCCGGATTGGACGATCATGCTGCCGGTCAGCATTGTCCTGGCTCTCCTCGGAACCCTGGCCGCGGTTTTGCTGCGGTTGCCGTCTCGGGGCTACAGCGCGCTTTCCCTCGACGAGGCCTTCGGCCTGCGGGAGCGGGTGACGACGGCCCTGATGCTGTCCGAAGAGCAGCGCAGCAGCCCGGCCGGTGTCGCCCTGATGGAAGACTTGCGTCAGCGGATTACGCAACTGGATGTCGCCTCTCGGTTCCCGGTCCGGGTGCCACGGGTGGCCTGGCTCATCCCGGCCGCGGCCGTGCTCCTCGGCTTGGCCGTCCATTTCTACAATCCGACCATCACTTCCGCCTCCTCCCGGACCACCGGCAAGGTCGCGGAAGCCAAGAAGGATGACACCGTCAACGCCGCCCTGCAAGAATTGCGTCAGCAGATCGCCCAGCGCCGCAAACGCCTCGGCGACTTCCGATCCGAACAGTTTCAGGAACTGGAAACCGACCTCGACCGCCTGCTCGAAAAGGCCGAGAACGCCGAGAACGATGCCGACCGCCAGGCCGCCATTGAGGAACTGACCCGGCTGGCGGCGGAGGCGGCGGCCCGACAGAAAGAGCTGGCCAAGCTGTCCTCGATCCAGCAGCAGTTACGCAACAACTCGGATTTGAAAGACAAGCAGGACGGCCCCGCCAAGGACTTTCAAGAGGCCCTCTCCAAGGGCGACATCGAGGAGGCCCGCAAGCAACTCGAAGAACTCGCCCAGAAGATCAAGGAAGGCAAATTGTCCGAGGAAGACAAGCAGAAACTGGCCGAGCAGTTGCGGAACCTCAAGGAGAAGCTCGAGGAGCTGGCGGAGTTGAAAAAGCGGCGGGAGGCCATCGCCAGGAGCAATCTCGATCCCGAAACGAAGCGGAAGGAACTGGCCAAGCTGGACCGCGAAGCCCAGAAGCTTCAGGACCTCGCCAAACTGGCCCAGCAACTCAGCCGGTGCGAGCAGTGTCTGGCTCGGGACGACGGGGCCAACGCCGCCAAAGCCCTGGAAGACGCCCAGAAAACCCTGGAAGAGTTGGCCCTCGACGCCAAAGAAGCCGCCGAGCTGGAAGCCGCCTTGCAGGACATGGAAAAGCTCAAGGAGTGTCTTGGCTGCAAGGATCCCCGGGCCGGCGGCGGAGGTTCCGAGGAAGACGACGTGGAGCCGCCGGAGGAGGAGATCGACAATCCCACGGAGAAACCGGGGACCGACCGCGCCACCCGCGGAGGCCGACGCGGCGAACGGGCCACCGACACCGACAGCAAAAACGAGCGTGCCCGTTCCCCGCTGGATCCCAAGGGCAAGATTCTCTTCCAGGGCTACGGGCCGCAGCAGGTCAAGCCGGATCGCAACTCCATCGGCAAAACCACGGTGGACATCGGACCGGAGCTTGTGGAAACCCGCCAGCAGGCGACGGAGGCCCTGCGGCAGCAGAAAGTTCCGCCGCAGCAGCGGGACCTGGTTTCCGAGTTTTACAAGAATCTCATCGAACAGGGCCAGAAGAAGCCGACGAAATAGCGGAGGTGCTTGAAACTGCCCGGCGGGCTTCATAGATTTTGTGCAGAAGAAGTTGTGTCATGCGTGGCAGTAGTTCCGGGCAGAAGTACCATTCCCGCGGAGGTGACGAGGACATCCAGCATGGCGATTCTGAAGGAGCGCAAGGCCGAGATCATCGAGACGCACCGGCGCGACGAGAAGGACACAGGTTCGCCGGAGGTCCAGATCGCGTTGTTGACCGCGCGCATCAATGAACTCACCGAGCATTTGCGCAAGCACAAGAAGGATCATGCCAGTCGTCGCGGCCTGTTGATGATGGTCAGCAAGCGGTCCGGTCTGTTGGCCTATCTCCGCAACAAGGATCGCCAACGCTACCAGAGCATCATCAACAAGCTCGGTCTGCGCAAGTAACCGCAGCGCGGATCCTTCCAGTCCTTCGCAGCATCGCCGCACGGCCACGGGTCAACACGTCCCGCCCAACCGCTTCTGCCGCGGAACGTCGTAGGGAGACATCCGTGACGGTCAGTCGTGTCGAAAGGCAAATCGGCGGCAGCGTTCTCAGCATCGAAACCGGCAAACTGGCAAAACAGGCTCACGGCGCGGTGGTGGTCAGCTATCGGGACACCGCCGTGCTCGTCACCGCGGTCGAAGGTCCTCCCCTGGAGGGCCGCGATTTCTTCCCCCTCACCGTGGACTACCGCGAAAAGACCTATGCCGCCGGCAAGTTCCCCGGCGGATTCATCAAGCGGGAAGGCCGTCCCACCACCAAGGAAATCCTGACCTCCCGGCTCATCGACCGACCGATTCGCCCGCTCTTTCCCGAGGGCTATCTCAACGAAGTGCAGATCATGGCCTCGGTCCTGTCCGCCGACGGCGAAAACGATCCCGACGTGCTCGCCATGATCGGGGCCAGTGCCGCTCTGCACGTCTCCCCCATCCCCTTCCGGGGACCGACCGGCGCGATCCGCGTCGGCCGGCGTGGCGGCGAGTACCTCATCCTCCCGACCCTCAGCGAACTGGAGGAAAGCGATCTCGATCTGGTCGTCTCCGGCACGCGGGACAACGTCATCATGATCGAGGGCTTCGGCCGGGAGATTCTGGAAGAGGACATGGTCCGGGCGGTCCTCTACGCCCAGTCGCTGGTGGTCGAAGTCTGCGACATGATCGCCGAGTTGCGGAAGCTGCGGGGCCTCGGGCCGGTTGAGATTCCCCAACCCGAACCCAATCCGCTCGTGCCGGTCTTCCGCGAACGGTTCTACAACGACCTCCGCGAACGGAAACTCACGCCGGGCAAGCAGCAGCGGGCCGAGCGGGTCCAGGAACTCAAGGAAAAAATCCTCGCCGAGTTTGTCCCGCCGGACAATCCCCAGCCGCCATATACGCCGCAGCAGGTCCACGCCGCCTTCGACGCTCTGGAATACCGCGTCGTTCGCGATCTGATTCTGGAAGGCAAGCGGGTGGATGGGCGAGGTCCCCGGGACCTGCGGCCGGTCCACTGCGAGGTCGGCATCCTGGCCCGGACCCACGGCTCGGCCCTGTTCCAGCGGGGCGAGACGCAGGCGCTGGTCACGACGGTCCTCGGCACCGCCGAGGATGAGCAGATCGTGGATGGCATCGTCGAAGAGTACAGCAAGAAATTCATGCTGGACTACAACTTCCCGCCGTTCAGCGTCGGCGAGTGCCGTCCCATCCGTGGACCGGGCCGCCGCGAGATCGGCCACGGGGCCTTGGCCGAACGCAGCCTCGCCGCCGTCATTCCCCCGCCCGAGGAATTTCCCTACACGATCCGGGTCGTTTCGGACATCCTCGAATCGAACGGCTCCAGCAGCATGGCCACTGTCTGCGGCGCGACCCTGTCGCTGATGGACGCCGGCGTGCCCATCCGCGAACCGGTGGCTGGCATCTCCATCGGCCTGGTCAAGGAACCCGACCGCTACATCCTCCTGACCGACATCGTCGGCGACGAGGACCACTTCGGCGACATGGACTTCAAAGTCGCTGGCACCGGTCGGGGCATCACCGGCATCCAGCTCGACCTCAAGATTGACGGCATCAGCGAGGAAATCATCCGGGGCACCCTGGAACAAGCCCGCGAAGCCCGCATCCGCATCCTGAAGATCATGCTGGAAACCCTGCGGGCTCCACGCTCCGACATCAGCAAGTACGCGCCGCGGCTGCTCCACCTCAAGATTCACCCGGAAAAGATCGGCCTCTTGATCGGGCCGGGCGGCAAGACGATCCGCGGCATCCAGGAACAGACCGGGGCCAAGATCGACGTCGCCGACGACGGCACCGTGACCATCGCCTCCACCGATGCCAAGGCCGCTGAAGCCGCACGGGCCAAGATCGAGGCTTTGACCGAGGAGATTCGCGTCGGCCGCATCTACGAGGGCAAGGTCACGTCCATCAAGGACTTCGGGGCCTTCGTCGAGATCGTGCCCGGCAAGGAGGGCCTGGTCCACATCAGCGAACTGGATGACAAGTACGTCAGCCGCGTCGAGGACGTGGTCAATCTCGGCGACAAGATTCCCGTCAAGGTGATCGCCATCGACGCCCAGGATCGGGTCAAGCTGTCCCGCAAGGCGGCTTTGCGGGAATTGGCCGGCGGAGGGGAAGCGGCCGGCGAACGGCCCGGCGGAGAACGTCCGGGCGGCGACCGCGAACGGCCCCCGTCGGAGCGGGGTCAGTCCGGGCGTCGGCCGCAGCGGGAAGGCCGCGGGGGTCCGCGGGAATCCCGCGGGGATCGCTGAGGCGTCGGCGCGGTGCCACCGCTGATCTCAAGCGGCTCGCGGCTTCCGTGGGACCGCCTGGCACGGCACGCAGTCATGAACAGTCAGCCCTCATCCTGTTCCCCCGCGTACGCCGAACTGGCCGAACTGGCGGGCCGACTCATTCACGAAATCAAAAACCACCTCAGCACCCTGAGCATCAACTTGCAACTGCTCGGCGAGGATTTCAACGATCCGCAAAACCCCAAGGAACGCCGGGCACGCCAGCGGATCGAGAAGCTCCAGCGGGAATGTCAGCGGCTCACCGACCTGTCCAACGACTTCCTTCGCTTCGCCCGGGTCGGTGAACTGGAACGGGTTCCCTGTTCGCTGGCGGAAGTCCTCGACGAGATGATCGACTTCTTCACCCCCACCGCCGCCCAGGCCAACATCACCATCCGCGCCTTCGTTCCCGCGGAACTTCCCCGGGTGGCCCTGGACCGGCAGATGTTCAAGCAGGCCCTGCTCAATCTCTTCCTCAATGCCCAACAAGCCATGCCGGAGGGGGGCGAACTGACCATTCAGGCGGAAAGCCGGGACGGCTCCGTGATCCTGCGGCTGATCGACACCGGCACCGGCATGACGCCGGAGGTGATGAGCGAGATTTTCAAGCCGTTCTTTTCGACCCGGCCGGGCGGCAGCGGCCTCGGTCTGCCGACCACGAAGCGGATCATCGAGGCCCACGGCGGCACCATCGGCGTGCAGAGCGAACCGGGTCGCGGGACCATGTTCACCATCCAACTGCCCGCCGTGATCGAGCAAGAGGGCGGCTGACTCGCGGCGGCTAGCCGGTGCGCTGCTCGGATTGGCCGTTCTGCGAAACCGCCGCCTCCTGCCCCATCCAGATTTCCTCCCCCTCGGACACTTCGGAATAGGGCTTCACCGCCCACTTGCTCAGGACCACGCCCAGGGAGTAGAGGAAAATCATGCTGCCCCACAGCATCATCAGGCTGACCGGGTCCACGGTTGGACCCAGGGCGGCGATGATCAGCATGCCGAAGGCGGCGTATTTCCAGCCGGCGACGTACTGCTGCGGCTCGAAGACGCCGACCTTGGCCAGGAAGAGCATGACCAGCGGCGTCTGGAAGCAGATGCCGGCCAGCACCGGCACCAGGATGGCGAAGCTGAGCCACTCGTTGAGGCGGAAGTCCGGCTCCATGCCCATCCAGCGGTTGAAGTAGAGCAAGGCGTCCAGGGCATTGGGAATGATGATGAACTCGGAAACGATCACGCCTCCCAGAAACAGGCCGAGGCTGAACGGCAAATAGATGTGGACGTACCGCTTCTCGTGGGGATACAACCCGGCCGCGACGAACGTCCAGATCTGATAGAAGACCCACGGACTGCTCAGCACCAGCCCGGTGATGGCGCAGACCAGGAACCAGACGATGAACGCTTCCGTGGCGCTGAGGGTCTTCAGCGTCGGCCGCGGCCCCAGCTTGTAGTGCAACTGCTGCATGGCGTAGGCGAACTTGCCCGGGTCGCGCATCTGGACCGGCAGTTCGATCTCGGCGGCATCGTCGGCGGGGGGCTGGGCCTGTTCCAGACCCGGCGCGCCGCTGTGGCGAAGGGCTTCGAACAGGGCTTTAGGAGCGACCCGGAGCACCATCGGCACCGGGGCGTTCTCGGCCAGGTTGGGGTCCTGCTCCAGCTCCTTGAGGAACCTCTCGGCCCGTTCGTTGTAGTAGCGGAGCAGGGCGTCCTCCACCGGCTGGGCGATGAAGGCAACGACGTAATGCCCGAACAAAAAGCTGGCGAACAGCCCGATCAGAAAGCCGTACAATCCTCGCAGCAGGCAGCTCCGCAGTTCTTCGAGGTGATCGCCGAACGACATGCGGGTATCGGCGAAAAAATCATCGTCATCGTAGCGTTTCATGCTGCTTTCCACCGTGAAGACACGTCGGCGAGACCACGCTTCGTTGCAGGCATGACCCAAGTTCATCCTAGCAGCGGGCCATCGGGGCAACAAGCAAGGCCGACTCCCTCGCCGGCTCCTCCGTCAGAAGTCGATCTGGAGGCCGTCCGCCGCCACGATCACGCCGGGAAAGGACGTCTCCGCCTGGTCCAGGCCGGCCGGGTCGTCTCCCGTCAGGAGCGGGTTGAAATGGGTCAGGCACAGCCGACGCACCTCGGCCTTCCGAGCCAGCCGCAACACGTCGCTGACGACCGAATGGCCGGTCAGATCGGCCAGGTGCCGGAGGCGGTCGGGGAAGTTGCATTCGTGGATGAGCAGATCGACGCCGCGGACGAAGTCGGCATAGCGTTCCGAGCAGCGCGTGTCGGTGACGTAGGCGAGGCTGCGGTCGGGCCAGTCGAAGCGATAGCCGATGCAGGGCGTGCCGTGGTCCAGCGGACAGGTGCGGACACGGACGCCCTCGACCTCGAATTCCGGCTGCACGGGCTGGGTCCGATAGCGGAATTCGACCGGAAACAGCAGCGAGCCGAACAGTTGCTTCCGAACCACGTCGAGATGTTCCGGCAGCGCGTGGACGGTGACGCTCTCCACGGGCTTTTCCCAGAGCACGTCGAGCAGGAAAGTCAGCCCGGCGACGTGATCGAGGTGGACGTGGGTCAGGAAAACGTGCAGCCGGGGCGTGACCAGGTGGTCCCGGACGCGGAAGAAGCCGGTGCCGGCGTCGAGAACGAAGCCCTGGCTCGGCAGCATGCAGCAGGCGGTGTGCCGCGTTTCGTTGGGATGATAACCGGCCGTGCCGAGCATGCACAGTCGCATGGTCGTTTCCCGGATCGTTAGCTCGACGGGCAAGCTGCCGAGGGGCGTTTACAAAAGTATAATCCCCGACGAACACGCAGGGGAATTGCAATGCTGGTGGACTTCGACAAAGCAGGGGGACTGATCCCCGCGATTGCGCAGGATGTAGCGACGGGAGAGGTTTTGATGCTCGCCTGGATGAACCGGGAGGCGTTCGAGGAGACGCTCCGCACCGGCCGGGCCTGCTACTTCAGCCGCAGCCGCAACAAGCTCTGGCGCAAGGGCGAAGAGAGCGGCCACGTTCAGGAAGTGCAGGAAGTGCTGGTGGATTGCGACAACGACACGGTGCTGCTGAAGGTCCGGCAGATTGGCGGGGCCGCCTGTCACACCGGCCACCGCAGCTGCTTTCACCGCCGCATCGAGAACGGCCAGTTGCACGTGGTCGCCCAGCGCGTCTTTGATCCTGCCGCCGTGTACAAGAAGTGACCTCGTCCCCCATCGGGACCCGCAAAATCCAGGGAAGCGAAGTCCATGAGCGAACCGCTGTTGAAACTCGGATTGCCAGCCGGAAGCCTTCAGGAAGCGACCAGCGAACTGTTCCGCCGAGCCGGATACAAGATCACCTACACCAGCCGCAGCTACTATCCGCACATCGACGACCCGGAAATCCAATGCACGCTGATCCGCGCCCAGGAGATGGCGCGGTACGTTCAGGACGGCGTGCTCGACTGCGGCCTGACCGGCTACGACTGGATCGTCGAAACCGGGGCCAAGGTCGTCGAACTGGCTGAACTGGTCTTCAGCAAGGTCAGCCGACGGCCTGTCCGCTGGGTCCTGGCCGTGCCCAACGATTCGCCCATCCAGTCCGTTCAGGACTTGCAGGGCAAGCGGGTCGCCACGGAAGCGGTCAACCTCACCCGCCGCTGGCTGGCGGATCACGGCGTCACTGCTCAGGTCGAGTTCAGCTGGGGGGCCACCGAGGTCAAACCGCCCCGGCTCGCCGATGCCATCGTCGAAGTCACCGAAACCGGCAGCTCCCTGGCCGCCAACAACCTCCGCATCGTCGCCGAGGTCCTGCAAAGCACCACCCGCTTCATCGCCAACGAACAGGCCGTCAAGGACCCGTGGAAGAAGCAGAAGATGTCCGACATGGTCCTCATGCTCCAGGGAGCGATGGCCGCCGAGGGCAAGGTCGGACTCATGATGAACGTCCGCAAGGCCGACCTGCCCGCCGTCCTCAAAATCCTCCCCGCCTTGCAGACGCCCACGGTCACTTCCCTGGCCGATCCCGAGTGGGTGGACGTGCTGACCGTCCTCAGCGAAAGCGTGGTCCGGGTCATCGCTCCCAAGCTGAAGCAGGCCGGTGCTCGCGGCATCGTCGAGTTTCCGCTCAACAAGCTCATCGAATAACGGTCACAGCTTCTTCCAGCGGAGCACTTCCATCCACTGGTGCGGCTGCTCGACGACGACGCGGTTGAGGGTGTTGTCCCGATCAGCCAGCAGGGCCAGCCCGACAGCCACGGGCCGTCGGCCCACCAGGGCCTTGCCCATGACCAGCACCCAGCGGGACAGGGGGTTCTCCGGGTCGGGACGCTGAGCGTGACGGCGGAAGGCGGCGACGAAGCCCTGGTGACTCAGTTGCGTCGGCCAGACGCGGATGCGCGGCTTGTCGGTTTTCAGCATCGCACTCAAGCCCGGCATGACCAGGTCGAGCAGTTGCCCGGCGTCCTCCTCCCGAACCTGCACCGATTCGGTCCCCAGCGGGGCCAGCACGACGAGCCGGACCCGCACCGGCAGATCGTACACGGTCAACCGGCGATCCCCCCACAGGGCCGGGGGCGGCGGATAGCTGCCCAGGTCCTCGGTCAGATCGGGCAGCTCGACGACCCGCTTCCGCCGTCGGCCGAACAGCAGACTGGCCAATCCCGCCAGAATCAGGAGCGCTACGATGGCCAGCCCGGCCAGCACGAGAATCCATCCGCCCTCATTGAGGAAGGGCTGAAATTCCGGCGGCGCGGATTCGATCCACGGCTTGAGCGCGTCGGGCGGCATGATCTCCCTCGAAAACGTCGGCCTGGTGCCCATACAATGATCCTGACTCGCCGTCCGGCAATCAAGCCATCGAGGAGCCTGCCATGCATCTGCTTTTCTGTGTCCTGGCCCTGTCCTTCCAGCCTCCCGCTCAATCGCCCGCCGCTGACTGGCAGAAGCAGGAGACGGCCTATCTGAAGAACATCCGCCAGGTGACGTTCGACTTCGTCCGCGCCGGCGAGGGCTATTTCTCCCCCGACGGCAAGCAGATCATCTTCCAGGCGGAGGAAAAGGGCGACAACCCGTTCTACCAGATCTTCGTCATGGACCTGGAGAGCGGCAAATACCGCCGCGTCAGCCCGGGCGTGGGACGGACGACGTGTGCCTTCTTCCGGCCCGACGGCAAGAAGATCATCTTCGCCAGCAGCCATCTCGATCCGTTGGCGAAGCAGCGGCAGGCCGAGGAGTTCAAGCGGCGCGAGGAAGCGGCCCGGACCGGCCAGCGCCGCCGCTATGAGTGGGTCTTCGACGAGTACATGGACATTTTCGAGGCCAATCCCGACGGCAGCGACCTCAAGCGGCTCACCGACACCCCGGGCTACGACGCCGAGGGAGCCTATTCCCCGGACGGCAAGCAGATCGTCTTCTGCTCGCAGCGGGATGGCAACCTCGAACTGTGGATCATGCATGCCGACGGCTCCCATCCGCGGAAACTCACGAACGCGCCCGGCTGCTACAACGGCGGACCGTTCTTCTCCCCGGACGGCAAGCGGGTCATCTTCCGGGCCGACCGGAAGAACAAGGACGAACTGCAAATCCACGTCATCAACGTGGACGGCACCGGCGAACGGCAGTTGACCGACATCAGCGGCGTGGCCTGGGCCCCATACTGGCATCCCGACGGCAAGCACATCATCTTCACCGCCGCCGAGCACAAGCCGATGCAGCGGCCCAACTACGACCTCTACCTGATGAACGTGGACACCGGCGAGATGACCCGCATCACCTTCGCCCCGGGCCAGGACGTGCTGCCGGTCTTCAGCCCGGACGGCAAGAAGCTGATGTGGACCTCGACCCGGGACGGCAGCCTGCCCGGCACGCAACTGTTCATTGCCGACTTCGTCATGCCCGGTCAGAAGAACTGACGCTAGCGTCTGCCGTTCGGCCTGGCTGCCGGCTCCTGCTCGCGCAGTTGTGACGGCACGTTGACAACGATCTCCGGCAGGTCCTGATAGAGCCGGACGCGGCCCTCGACGGTCACGGTCTTCTTGTCCAGCTTGCGGAGATCGTCGAGACCGCCGGGCCATTTTTCCCAGGCGGCCGAAGGGATGGTGATCTTGAAGCAGGTGCGGTGGTCCGGTCCCATGTTGAAGATGCAGACGCGACCCGACGGCGGAACGTAGATGGAATGCACCTTGCCGACGACCCGGACCGTCTTGCCCTGCTGGGCCTTCAGTTCCGCGACCTGCTCCGCCTTGAAGAGCCTGATTTCCTCGCCCTTCTCCGCGGCCGGTTCGTTCTTGGCCGCCTGCCGGTTGCCGGCGTGGTCGGCTTCAGGAGCCACTTTGCCGAAGGCCGCGGGACGGACGCTGCGGGCCGAATTCTCGGACTGGAACTGCTCATCCTCCGGCGGACCGACCACGATCCCGACAGCGACCACGCACAACCAGCACGGCAGCATCGAATCCACTCCTTGCGATCACCAGGAAAACCTCAGCGATCCACCGGGGCCGGCTCGACGGGCTTGGGCGGCGCGGCCAGTTTCGGCACCGGGCCGGGCTGGACCCGTTCGCCGTTCGGGACGAAGCTCTCGTCCCGCTTCGGAGCGTGGGCCGGAATGCCCATCTTGCGAATCGCCTCGGCCAGTCCCGTGGCGCGGTCGTTGTCGCCGTGGACCACGAACACCTGGCCGACCGATTTGAACCCGTTCAGCCATTCGAGAATCTGCTGGCCGCGGGCATGGGAACTGAACCCGCTGACCCGCTCGACCTGGAGCCTGATTTCCGTCTCCCGCATCTCCCGCCGGAAGCCCTCGGGACCGCGTTCCTCCCACGGAATTTCGATCTTCTTCTCGCCGGACAACAGCTTGTGGCCGACCGAGGACGGGGACTGATAGCCCACCAGGAACACGGCATGGCGGGGGTCCCGAGCCATCAAATACAGGTGCTTCGGGGCCGTGGCATGGTCCAGCATGCCCGACGTGCTGATGTAGATGGCCGGGCCTTCGTCGTGGCTCCGGAGCGATTCTTCCGGGCGTGGCTCCCGGTAGCGATGCCGGTAGAACAACTCCTTGACCTTCTGAGCCTCGGGATCGTGATACTCCCGATAGCGGTTGTAGATGGCCGTCACTTTCTGGGCGGTGGCCGAGTCCGAGTAGATGGGGAACTTCGGATCGATGATCTTGTCCTCCATGAGGCGGTGGAGGATGTAGATGAGCAGTTGCGTCTTGTGGACGGCAAAGGCGGGCAGCAGCACCGAGCCGCCGCCGGCCAGCACCTTCTGCACCCGCTTGCCGAACTCTTCGTAACCGACCTCGTCCCGCGGCGTCGGGCCGTAGGTGCTTTCGACCAGGACCACGTCCGCGCCGAAGTGCTGCGTCGGCTTGCACAGGATCGGCGTGTGGTCCGGTCCCATGTCGCCGCTGAAGAGGAACTTCATGCCGTCGGCCCAGATTTCGATCATGGCCGAGCCGAGGATGTGGCCCGCGTCGGTGAAACGGAAGGCGATGCCGTGGCGTTCGAGCCTGGTGTTGTAGGGCACGGCCTCGACGGCATCCATCGTCCGCTCGATGGCCTGCCTGCTGAACAGCGGCTCCTCGCCGGATCCCTCGGCGATGCCATAGGACATCAGGAGCATGACCTCGGTGATGTCCCGCGAGGCGTCCGTGGTGTAGATCGTGCCGCGAAAGCCCTTTTCCCACAACAGGGGAAGGCGGCCGTTGTGATCGACGTGGGCGTGGGTGAGGAAGACGGCCTTGACTTCCTTGGGATCGAAGGGGAACTGGAGGTTTTCCGTCTGGTGGTTGGCGATGTCCGGGTAGAACTGGCCGCAGTCGATCAGATACAGTCCCTGGCTGGTTTCCAGCAAGTGACAGGACCCTGACACTTGCCGGGTGCTGCCGTAGAAGGTCAGCTTCGGCTTGCCGTCACGGACCGCGGGCGGGGCCTGCACCCAGCGGCACGCCGACGCCGCCCCGGACAGACCGACCAGACCCGCCGCCGAGGCGACACGACCCAGAAACTCGCGGCGATTGAGCATAGCACCCTCCCCGGCACGTCAGCCGCTATCCTAGAAGCCGACGATAGCTACTTGCAAGCCGGGGACGGGGTCTTCAAGACATCTTCACGTTCGACGTCGCCGGGCAACGTCGTGACGGCGGTGCGGATCGGAGCCGTCCATTCCGCCCACAGCCGCGGCGGAGAGTTGTCGTTGTCGGCCCAGAAGAGCCGGTAGCGGACGACGTCATCGAACCAGGTCAGCGATTGCAGCGCGCCATGCGGCGAGAAGTCCCGCCAGACCGGCCAGCCGACCTGACGAATCTCCACGCCCCAGCGGTCGGTCAGGGCCTTCTCCATGTCCTTGGCTCCGGTCTTGGACGGATCATTGGCCCGGAAGCGGGCCGTGATCCGCTGGATGCGGTTGTGCTCATTGAACCAGACGACGACGGCGTCATACGGCCCCTGGGCCACTCCGACGGCCCAGCCACCTTCGGGAGTCTCCACGGGCCGACCCGGGCACGCTGCCTCGAAATCGGCTCGGCTCGCGCCTAAAACGCAGCCGGGGATGGCTTCCGCCGGGCCGGTCGTCAGATAGCTCAGCGGGGGCGGTTCGTGACCGAGAGTGCGGTCGGTCAGCGTGATCTCGACGCCACCCCGGTCGCTCAGGTAGGTCGCTTCCGTCAGATCATCCCGCCAGCGGTAGAAGGTGCCGGGGGCCGAGCCGGGCAGACCCTGGGAACGAAGGGCGTAGGGCGATGCCGTCGCCGCCACCACCCCGCCGGCCTGCCGCCACGGTTCCAGGAGCGTCCGGGGCCAGTCCGCCTCCTTGGCATTGCGGGGTTTGACGGCGACATCGTAGCGGATGCGGGCCGCGGCCAGCTTGTTGTCGGGGCCGAACTGGACGATCACCTGCCGGGCCATGAACGGCGGCCCCTCCCGCGGCGGAGGCGTGTTGATGACCACGAGCATTCCGTGATCGAATTCCCGCTTCAGCACCGACTGGCCCTTGGGAAGATAACGCAGCACTTCGTCCTTGTCCGCGCCCAGGGGCAGATAATCGAGCTTGCGGGGCAGTCGCTGAATCGGCTGGCCTCGACTCAGCCGGTCGCGGCGTTCGTCCTCCTCCCGACGTCGGACGGCTTCCTGCCACCGCGCCACGTCGTCGGGCGACTCGCGTCGATCGGCCAATTCCACGGTCAGCGGCTGGCCGAATTCCTGGGGAATGGAGAAATCCAGCTGCGTCACCGCATCCTGCCAGGTGATGCGAAGGCGGGGACCATGCGTGCCACCGGCTCCTTCCGGCGTCCATTGACCGGGACCGAGTTCCGCGAACAACGGCAAGGCAATCTGCTGCCACGGCGTCCCCGGTCGGTAACGCAGGCGGAGCTTCTGGAGCAGATCACGTTCCGGAACGCGGAACAGGGTCACATCCAGAAGGCTTCCGGCTTTCAGCGGATTGCCGAAGCGTTCCAGGGCCGGCTCCTCTTTGAGAACCAGCGGATCGTCGAGCCGCTGCGGAGCGACCAGCAAGCGATTGCTTTCAAATCGCCGGTCCAGATGCACGGGACCGAGTTCCCGTCGCACCGCACCCGCTGCCTCGTACCCCTGCCGGATGAGCCGGACCCACGCCCCGACCGTGGCATCCACTGGACCCAGCCGCGTCTCGACCGTCCAGCCGGGCAGCGACTGCACCGAGCGGGTCGGCGTCGCCTCGGCATCGGCCGACACCCACGCGGCCAGACCGGCGGACAACTCCGAAGCCCGGGGACAGACATCCTGAATCCTCGCGGTGTAAGTCAGGATGCCTTCGACGAGCCGACCCTGCTCATCGAAAAACAACAACGCCCCATCGAGAGCGTGGGGAGGAAACGGAAGCTGAAGAAAGTCCAAGGCCTTTCCCGGCGGCGTGGCGGCCAGGACGCAGCCCTGCGCGGAAGCGCCCAGAGCACGGCTCCAGAACGCAGCGGGTTCCTCCAGCGGCAGGACGGGAATGCGGCGGGGCCAGTCGGCCAGCACGGCGGCAGCTTGATCGGCCAGGGCTTTTTCACCTTTCTCCCGCCAGGCGGCTTCAGCCTGTTCGACGATCCGACGCTCCAGCCCCAGCAGGTGCAGCCCCAGGGGCGAATTCTGGGCCTGTTCTCCGAGGGCCTGACGAATCTGCGACCGGAGTTCGATGACCTCGGCCAACCCTTCGGCATCTCCCAGAGCGATCCGCTGACCAGCCGAATGCAGCAGCAATGCTGCCAGGCGAGTCCATTCCAAAGGGAAATTGCGTTCGTAGGGGAACTGTCCGAAGTCGCCGCTGGCTTGTCCCCCGGCCAATCGCCTGGCCGCTTCACGATCGCCGAAGGCGGCGTACAGGCGGGC
>JANWWR010000044.1 GCA_025055835.1 Gemmatales bacterium
GAGCCGGAAGCGTTAGCGACGAGGGCGAAAAAGCCAGGCTATTGGCCGAGGCGGAAACGCTCTTGCTCAAGGGCTACGAGGGCATGAAGGCTCGCTTCGACGGCACCCCAAAAACTGACAGCACTCGGGCCGCCATGCAGCAACGGATCATCGAAGCCCTCGATCGGCTCATTGAGCTTTACATGGCATCAGACAAGCCCGAGGAGGTGCAGAAGTATCGCACATTGCGCGCAAATTATCCGATTGGGAACCAACGGCAGGAATAGCGTTATACGGTCTGGTATTACCGCCCAAATATTCTTTTGTTGGTAATCCCCGAGGGACTAATCAGCGGCGATAATTCCACGACGGACTGCCGTATCTCTCAGCGGCCAGAAACTCGATTTGTATCAGTTCGTCAGCAGTCCACGTAGAGGGTTCAGCCTGCCATCCCAGGGCTTTCGCAATTTCCGCTGGCAGGGTTTCTGCCCAATCGCGAAGACGGGCATGTTGCATGGAGCCATGCTGCATCAAGGCCCCGTGACGCAGCCGTTGTGCTCCACCGATGATCTTTACGCCATCGAGCAACACGTCGCCCGGCTGGGGAACGGCGAAACAGAGGTAGCCTAACTCTTCCGGTCGTGGTCGCGGTCCCTGAGCCACGGTGGCGGGAATCTCTTTGCGCCGCAGGATTTCGGCGAGAACATGATGGATACGATCATGCCAGCAGGCCGGGGCCAGACCGCCCAGCCAGGAGGCCGGCAGGGCCAAGGCATAGGTCAGATCGCCGTCGTGGATGATTGCTCCGCCACCGGTTGGACGACGTACCCAGGGGTATCTAGCGAGTCGGGGATCACGAAGCCGCTCTTCCTGCCGCTGGAAGTAGCCCAGGCTTACTGTGGGCGGCTCCCAGGTGTAAACCCGGATCGAGGCCACGCCGTCCTTGGCCGATTCGAGCATAACCTCATCAGCAGCCATATTTCGCGGGCCGTCCGCCGAAGAGAACGGCAGCCAGCGAATTACGGGGCGGGTCATCGGTTTGGCCTCGGCTCGGAGTCCGGCTTCCAACGCAAGATCGGTTCACGGGCGGCCTTCACCTCGTCAGGCCGGCTGATGCTCAGCGTGTGGGGGGCTTTTTGCAGGTATTCGGCATCCTCGGCCTGAATCTGCCGGAGGGTCGAAGCGAAGGAATCGAGTGTTTCCCGGCTTTCGGTCTCCGTCGGCTCGATCATCAGGGCTTCGGGAACGGTCAGCGGGAAATAAACCGTGGGGGCGTGGTAGCCGAAGTCGAGCAGGCGTTTGGCGATGTCCATCGCACTGATGCGGCGTTCCCTCCGCAACGTCCGAGCGCTGGCAACAAACTCGTGCATGCAGCGGTCACCGTGCGGCACTTCAAGGAAGTCTTTGATCCTGGCCAGAAGGTAGTTGGCGTTGAGAACCGCCTGTTCGCTCACTTGCCGAAGTCCGTCCGGTCCTAGAGTGCGGATGTAGCAGTAGCCCCGAATCAAGATGCCGACGTTGCCGAAAAAGCTGCGAACCCGACCAATGGACTTGGGACGGTGGTAGTCGAGTCGGAATCGGCCCTGGGCATCACGAACCACGACGGGAACAGGGAGATAGGGGGCCAGATAATCGCGAACGGCGATGGGGCCTGCTCCCGGACCGCCGGCTCCGTGAGGCCCGGTAAAGGTTTTGTGGACGTTGTAGTGCATCATGTCCGCGCCGAAGTCGCCGGGTCGAGTCTTGCCCAGGATCGCGTTCATGTTCGCCCCGTCGAGATAGACCAAGGCTTTCTTTTCATGCAGCATCGCGGTGACGTCGAGGATCTGGCCGTCGAACAGGCCCAGCGTGTTCGGGTTGGTAATCATGAACACGGCGGTTCGGTCGTCGAGCTTGGCCTTCAGGTCAGCCATGTCGACAAGGCCCTTAGGGCTGCTCTTGACGGAGACAGCATCGAACCCGGCGATCACCGCACTGGCGGGATTGGTGCCATGAGCGCTGTCCGGGATCAGGACGCGGGACCGTTTTTCGCCTTTATCCCGGAAATAGGCGGCGGCAACAAGCAGAGCGGTGAGTTCCCCCTGAGCACCCGCAGCGGGTTGCAGAGAGACAGCGGGCAGGCCGGCAATCTCGGCGAGCAGGTTCTGCAGGTTCCAAAGAAGTTCAAGCATTCCCTGCACCGATTCGTCGGTCTGCAACGGGTGAAGATTGGCCAGACCCGGCAGCGACGCCAGCCGTTCGTGCCGCTTCGGGTTGTACTTCATCGTGCAGGAGCCGAGGGGATAAAAATTCGTGTCCACGGACATGTTCCGCGTGGACAGGTTGACGAAATGGCGGACGACGTCGCTCTCGCCAACTTCGGGTAAGGGCGGAGGACTGCTGGTCAGGAACTGTCGGGGAATCAGGCGATCCAGGGGGACGACGGGCACATCACAAGGTGGCAGCCGATGGCACCGACGACCGGGATGACTGATCTCGAAGAGCAATTCGGTGGATTGGTTCTTGTCCATGGAAGCGGTTCCATTCTTGACACGCAGTTCGTCGATGGCGGCTCCGCGAGAGCTTGGCGATTACACCCTGGGTCACGGCTCCAGTACGCCGACGTAGGGCAATTGGCGATATTCATCATCATAGTCAAGCCCGTAGCCGACCACGAACACATCGGGAATCTCGAAGCCGATGTAGTCCGGTTCGCAGGGCAATTCCTGGCGCCCACGTTTTCGCAGCAGCACGGCAACGCGGACGGAGCGCGGCCTCAGGCTTCGTATGTGATCGAGGACCTGGTTGAGCGTCTGGCCCGTGTCGAGAATATCATCGACGAGAAGAACGTGCCGATCCCGGACGTCGGGCAATAGCGTCGGCACGATCTCGAGCTTGTCAGGTCGGGTCGTTGCACCTCGATAGCTGGAGGCTTGGATGAAGCCGATCCGCGTCCGCAGGGGTAGTTGGCGGACCAGGTCAGCGACGAGCATGAGCGAGCCGGTCAGCACTCCCAGGAGCGTCACGGGCTGACCGTCGTAGTCGCGCGTGATCTGCGCGGCCAGTTCCCGGAGCCTTTCGCGAATCTGTTCCTCGGTGATCAGAACCCGAACGGATGGCACAGCCTTGGCCTCGCGGAATTGCAGAACATAGTATGGATTGCGACCGCTGCGGAGGAGAAGCCATGCAAGGCTGCTGGAAGGCGGCGGAAGTCGCCGGACATCCGGTGGAAATCTATGAGCCACCCCGAATCAATCCGGGCAAGGCTCTGATCTACCTGCACCCCGCCCGTCCCGAACTGCTGCACGGAAGAGAAGCCTTCACGCGGATGTTTGATGAACTGGACCTGCTCTGCGTCTGCCCTCATGGCGGGCCCTCTTGGTGGGCCGACAAGCTTTGTCCTGACTTCGATGATCGCTTCACTGCTGAAGGCTGGATCGTCGAACATGTTGCTCCCTGGCTTCAGGAGCAACTTGGTACCGGATCGCGGCGAGCGGAACTGGTGAGAGTTCCGGTTCCACGTCTCGGGCTTCTCGGTGTCAGCGTGGGGGGTCAAGCAGCATTGCGGATGGCCTTTAAGCATCCCCGCCTTTTTCCCGCGGTGGCAGCGCTGGCGCCCACAATCGAACTTCACCAGTTCCACGGCTGCGGAACCGTGTTGGATACCCTGTACGAAAGCAGGGAGCAGTGTCGTCAGGATGCCGCGCCCATGCACATTCGTCCGGACGAGTATCCGAGCCACATCTTCTTCGCGGTCGATCCGGAAGATGCGACGTGGTATCGTGGCGTGGATCGGCTGCGTGAAAAGTTAACCGCCCTGGGGATCAGCCATGCGTGCGATCTGACCACCCGTGCTGGCGGACATCGTTGGGAATACTTCGAGCACATGGCCGAGCGGGCCATTCGTTTTCTCGACGAAGGATTAGCGACGACAACCCGTCGGCTGCTGTGAACAATAGCGGAGGATGTGTGCGCGTTTCGCTGATGATCACCTGTCTGGCCGACCAGTTTTTTCCGGAGATCGGTCTGGCGACGGTTCGGCTGCTGCGTCGGCTCGGGGTCGAGGTTGAGTTTCCCGAGCAGCAGACCTGCTGCGGTCAACCGCATTTCAACAGCGGCTATCACGCCGACGCTCGGGAACTGGCACGGCATGCACTCCGCGTTTTTACGGCTAAACAGCCTGTTGTAGTGCCGTCCGGCTCCTGTGCAGCGATGGTGAAATTGGAATATCCTCGGCTTTTCGAATCTGAACCCACCTGGAAAGCCCTGGCAGATTCCTTGGCTGCCCGGACTTACGAACTCTCCGATTTCCTGGTCAATGTGCTCGGCGTGGAAGATGTTGGTGCCAGATTCCCAGGCAAGGCGACCTATCACATGGCCTGCCACCTTCGTCCTTTAAATCGCATCAGCGAGGCGGAACGACTGCTCCGCAAGGTGCGGGACCTGGAGTTGATTCCACTGGAGCGCTACGACGAATGTTGTGGATTCGGCGGGTCGTTTTCCGTCCGGTATCCGGAAATCAGCGGAGCGATGGTGAACGACAAGGCCGCACTTATCGAACAGAGCGGCGCGGATTACGTGGTGTCCACCGACGCGGGCTGTTTGATGAACATAGCGGGGTGCTTGCGTCGTCGCAACAGTCGTGTCCAGGCCCGCCACCTGGCCGAGATTCTGGCCTCCGAGGGATGACCCATGCCTAATAAACGCCCCAAGAAAGATACCTCTCATTCCGAACAAACCGAAGGGGTGGTTAATCCTTCGTTGAGCCGGGTAGCACGGCTTGGCGAACCGACCGAGGACGAATTGCTTTTGCATCGTCCCCGACTCCGCAAGCCGGAGCCACGCGATCCTCAGCAAGCCGCGTTCACCAAGGAGGAACCCTGGCGGGTCCTGCGAATTCAGAGCGAATTCGTTCACGCCATGAACGCCCTGGCGGACGTGGGAGCGGCGATCACGTTTTTCGGGTCAGCCCGCTTTCCGGAGTCCCACCCGATGTACGCCGTGGCTCGGGAACTTGCTCGGCGACTGGCCGAGGCTGGTTTTGCCATCGTCACCGGCGGCGGTCCTGGCATCATGGAGGCAGCCAACCGCGGCGCCCGGGACGCCAACGGCCTGTCCATCGGTTGCAACATCGAATTGCCTTACGAGCAAAAGCTCAACCCCTACGTCACCGTCGCCGTCAATTTCCGCTACTTTTTCGTGCGCAAAACGATGCTCGTAAAGTACTCCGAGGGCTTCGTCCTGTTTCCCGGAGGCTTCGGAACCCTGGATGAAATGTTCGAGGCTCTTACGCTCGTTCAGACGGGCAAGCTTGGCCTGTTTCCCATCGTGTTGTTCGGCAGGCAGTATTGGAAAGGATTGACCGACTGGCTACGCCATACTGTCTTAGC
Source organism: Gemmatales bacterium (assembly GCA_025055835.1). Taxonomy (GTDB): domain Bacteria; phylum Planctomycetota; class Planctomycetia; order Gemmatales; family HRBIN36; genus JANWWR01. Next base: position 5,349 of record JANWWR010000044.1, read on the forward strand.
CGAAGGAGCGATTTCGCCGGAAGATCTCGACTTGTTTCTGGTCACCGACTCCATCGACGAGGCGTTTTCGTTCTTGCTGGACGCCTATCACGAAGAACGCTGGGCCCGCACACGATCCGGGGTCTGAAGAAAGGGTCTGTTT
>JANWWR010000049.1 GCA_025055835.1 Gemmatales bacterium
CTCGAGTCGGGGTGACTGGATTTGAACCAGCGACCTCTTGGTCCCGAACCAAGCGCTCTAATCCAAGCTGAGCTACACCCCGAGATTCTCAAGAATTCTATGCATCCAGCCGAGGAATGCAACCTCACCTGAGTCGGGACAGATGCGGGTGCGGCGGTCACGGTTCGTCGGTCACGGTTCGTCGGCGAATTCGACGGTGGCCTGGCGGACGGCGGAATCTTCCGCGGTGGGACTTTCCAGCAACTGGCGGGCGTCTGCCAGGTTCGGATCGTGCCGCAGCGCCTCTGTGGCATGATGGCGACAGACATCTTCCCGTCCCATGTGCCGGGCCATGCGGGCCACGTTGTAATGGGCGCGAGCCGGTCCGAAGAGCCTGGCGAAATGCTGGTAGCTCTCGTCGAAGCGGCCGGCCCGGGCCAGGCACCAGCCGAGATTGTTGTTGTAGGTCTGGTTCTGCGGATCGAGGGCCACGGCTTGTCGCAGGCAGCGGATGGATTCGTCGAAGTTCTTACGTCGGCCGTGATACATCCCCAGCTCGCTCCAGACTGCCGCGTCCTTCGGATTGTTCTTAAGTCCCTGCTCAAAGGTGGCGACGGCCCGCGGCATCTGGCCCAGCTTTTCGTACAGACGGGCCAGGCGAATCGTGGCGGCGGAGCATTTCGGGTCGATTTCCAGGGCCTGCCTGTAGCCGGCGATCGCCTGGTCGTAGAGTTGCTGTTTTTTGGCACCCTCGGCCAGGTCGCCGCCATCCTCGAGCACCTGGGCGGCGGAAACGCAGGTCGTGGCCTTGGGAAGACGCTTGGGACCGGCGGCACCTTGCTTGTCCGCTTTTTCCACCGTCACGCCTTCCGGCAAAGGCGTACCGGGGGGAAGCACTTTCTCTTCCGTCTTGCAGGCGAACATGAAAAGGGCAGTCAGGAACGCCGTCACCGCTCCGAGGCATCTCCGCATCCTGCACCCCCAGACGATGAGCTTCTCCTGGCAGCTTCCGCGCGCGGGGTCGCTCGGCTGCCTGGTCTTCCGCCCGATCTGCGCCTGGGTCAGAATTCGCAGATGAAGCTGGAGGCGGCCTCCGCGATCAGGGAGGTCGTCAGCTTGACAGGCTGTTTACGGAATCGGCAGATGGCTTGCACGATCTCCAGCAAATCCCGACAGTCGGAAGCGCGAGGCGAACGGGATCGGCTGTAGTAGCGTTCGTAGAGGTAGTCCACGGCTTCTGGTAGGAAGTTCATGCCAAGCCGCTTGCAATTCGCCTCGAAAATCTTCGTGTACACCTCCCGACTGGGGGCCTCGATGCCGACCTTGTGCCGGATACGCCGCAGAAACGCCTCGTCCACGAGGTCGCGGGGATCCAGGTTGGTCGAGAAGATGATGAGTTGCTCGAATGGCACCTCGAACTTCTTCCCGGAAGCCAGGGTCAGGTAATCATGCCGATCTTCCAGCGGCAAAATCCAGCGGTTGAGCAGTTCCTTGGGACTGCACAACTGGCGGCCGAAGTCGTCGATGAGGAAAACTCCACCGTTGGCTTTGACGTGCAAGGGTGCCTGGTAGAAATTGGCGTCAGCGTTGTAGCGAAGGTCGAGCATGTCCAGCGTCAGTTCGCCGCCGGTGATGACCACCGGACGCCGGACGCGCAACCAGCGGGCGTCCACGGCGTGAGTGTTGAGCAGGCGACGCACCGTGGCCTCGTTGTCGTCGAGGCGTTCGTTGCGGCTGTCCTGGGCAAGCTGATGAACAGTCGGGTCGTAGACGGTAATGATGCTGTTGTCTGCCAGGATGGCGTAGGGGACGTAGATTTCCCCGCCGGCCTGGTTCATGAAGTCGCCGATGGCGCGGGCGATGGAGGTCTTGCCGTTGCCTGGCGGACCGTAGATGAACATGGACTTGCCGCTGACGATGGCTGGTCCGAGGGCGTTGAACAATTCCTCCGGCAGCACGAGATGGCTGAAGCTGCCGCGCAGGTTTTCCGGCGTGCAATGGATGCCGGTCACGGCCTGGCGGTAGGCCTGTTCGACGTAGTCTTCCAACGGGACCGGAGCAGGCCCGACGTAGCTGCACATCTTGAGGGCGTCCCGCGCCCTGGTCCGGCCCAGGTCGGTGAGGGCGAAGCGGTAGGCCACCTTGCCGATCAGGTCGCCGCCCGTCACCTCGATGCACTTTTCATCCTTGAGAAACTGAAGTGACTCCTCGATGACCTTGAATGGCAAACAAAGCAGCCGGGCCAGGTCCAAGCCGAGCATCGTCCCCCGCACCAGCAGTGAGCGGAGAATCATGTCGTTGAGGAAGGACAGGGTCAGTCCGGATTCCTTGAGGTTTTCCGGTGCTCCGGGGGCCTCGGGAAGATCGGGGGCCTCCCATTCGAGGACCGGATTGCGGCCCGCCATTTTGGTCAGGATGCTGCGTGTGTTTCCCGGCATGATGGCCTCGCGGTTGTCAGTCCCGGTGGTCGAATCACTCCTTCCCCGGCATCTTCCGCAGCATGATGAACAGTCCGACGATCACGCCGATGATCGTCAGCTGGATCATCCGTTCGCGCGTGCAGAAGGTGTTGTAAAGGAGGGTGAGGAAACGATTCCAGTAATAGGTGAAGTTGGCCAGGAGAACGGGGTCGGCCGTCCAGGTCCAGTGCGGAACAACGACGGCGAGCAATTTCAGAAGCGTCATGGTGCATTCTCACGCTGCCACGCGGCCCGCCTCGGACTGGTCGCGGGAGACCAGTCCGAGGTCGAGTCCGGCTGGTTGACACGATGGCAAGCCGATCACGGCTGCTGTGTGCCGCTGCCACCGCCTTGCGGCGTGGGCTGGGCGGCATTGCCGGCGGGCTGACCCGCGGTGCCGGTGGCCCCAGCCGGCGTATTGTTGATGTTCAACCGGGTCGCCCCGGCCCCCTGGACGCTGATCAGGCCGCGGCCGGTCGGGTCGGCTCCGGTGCCGGTGATGCCGTTGATCGGCACGCCGTCGCCGAAGGATTCCGACGGCATCGCGCCCTGCGAAGTCTGTTGCATGTGCATGACCGCGTTGTTGACCTCGTTGCCGTGCAGGCCGACCGGATGCGGATCATGCACGGTGACCTTGAACGGCACGTCGGGCCGGACGGCGGCCAGGTAATCGCTGACGGCCTTGACCCGCTGGCTGTCGAGTTCAGCCCGCTGAGCGGCGAACTGCTCGGGTTTTTCGGGATCGAACGGCACGTCGTGGGCCGTCTGCACGAAGACCTCCGGAATCGGAGCGGGCCGACGCCGCACCAGGTAGTCCAGGTGTGCCTTGCCCATCGGCGACAGCACCGCCTTGGTCTTCTCGCCGTCCTTGACCGTGGCGAAGTGGTGGTTCCACATCGTCTGCTCCAGGACCGTGCCGTTGTGGGCCTGGGTCGCCAGCGGAGCGTACACCTGGGTGCGGGCCTGGCAGATGTAGCGCTGCGGATAGCAGGGATCCACGAGGTCGTGGTAGCAGTAATCGCAGCATCCGCTCAGTCCCGCGGCCCCGGCCGTGAACAGCCCGGCCAGCAGCATCCTTGCCTTGCCTGTGGTCATTTCCGACACTCCTTTGCTGGGAGCGGTCCACCGCGTCCCGAGCGGTGACCGGCTCCCTCGGTCCCGCCCTTTGGAATTGGTCCTCAGCGCGGGGATTGCGGCCCCGCGGTTTCCTTCCTCACTTGTTCAGCAGATGCGTCGAAATCTGGATCGCCGCCGGACCCACCAGCACTACGAAGATGCCGGGGAAGATGAACAGCACCAGCGGGAAGATCAGCGTCACCGCCGTCTTGGCCGCCTTCTCCTCGGCGATCTGCTTCCGCCGCGTCCGCATCGAATCCGACTGCACCCGCAAGGCCTGGGCGACGCTCGATCCGAAGCGGTCCGCCTGGATCAGAATCGCCGCCAGGCTTTTCACGTCATCCACGCCCGTCCGCACTCCCAGATCATGCAGCACGTCCCGCCGCGGACGGCCCATCTGGAGCTGGAAATTGGCAATGGCCAGCTCCTCGCACAGCACCGGGGCATGGCTCTTCATCTCCTCGCAGACCTTCCGCATCGCCGCGTCCAGTCCCAGCCCGGACTCGACGCACACGACCATGAGGTCCAACGCATCCGGCAGCGTCAGAAAAATCTGCTGCTTCCGCTTGCGGATGAGATACCACAACAGCAGGTCCGGCCCCCACATGCCGATGGCGGCAAACAACGCCACCCATTTCAGCGAGCCGAAGTTGAATCCGCGTCCCGGCACGAACAACGCCAGCCCCAGGAGTACCATCGCGATCAGGAAGATGAACTTGATGCCGGTGTACACCGACACCGCCTTTTCGGAGCGGAAGCCGGCATTGGCCAGTTTCACCCGCAACTGGTTCTGCTCCAGTTCCGTCTTCGGCATGAGCGGCTTGGAAAAAGCGGTGGCCTTTTCCAGAAGCTGCTGCATGTGCTCGTAGCGGGAACGCGCTTCGGCATGCTCGCCGGTCGCCTCGACCGCCTGCGGGCCTTTCTGGAAGCGTTCCAGACGCTTCTCCGCCCGACTGTTCCGCGACGAGATCGCCGACAGAAACACCCAGATCGCTCCGATGATCCCCCCGGCCACGATCAGCGGGGCCACGTCTCTGAGCGTGATGACGTTTTCCATGCTGGCGTCTCCTCCGTCGGCTGTCCGTCTGCTCCGTTCCTCGTCACACCTTGATGGTCACGATCTTCTTGATGGCGATGGCTCCGAGAATCTGCATGACGATGGCGAACACGCTCATCTTGATGCCGAACTCCGTGGTCCACAGCAGTTCCACGTAGGCCGGGTTCAGGTACAGCACCACGAAGAACAACGCCGGGCACAGGGCGATCAGCACGACGCCGCTGAGTCGGCCTTCGCCCGTCAACGCCTTGACCTGACCGAGGATGCGGAACCGCTCCCGGATGACGTAGCCGATCTTGTCCAGAATTTCCGCCAGGTCGCCGCCGGTGGTCCGCTGGATGATGACCGCGGTGACGAAGAAGCGGAGGTCGAGGTTCGGCACCCGTTCGCACATCGCCTTGAGCGAATCCTCCATGCTGATGCCGAGGTTCTGCTCCTCGTACACCCGGCCGAATTCCGTGGCGATCGGAGCCGGCATCTCCTCGGAAACGATGTGCATCCCCGCCGCCAGGCTCTGTCCCGCCCGCAAGGCCCGGGCCAAAAGCTCCATCGCATCGGGAAGCTGCGAGGCGAACTGCTTGAGCCGCTGGTTCCGCTTGAACCACAGCCAGCACCACGGCACGCAGAACAGCACCAGCCCGGGCAGCGGAGCCAGGTAGATCGGAATCCGCATAAGCCAGCCCAGCGAGAACCCCAGCAGCAACAGGATCAGCGAGATGCCCGTCAGGGTGCTGGGACGCACATTGACGTCGGCCTGCTCGAAGATGCGGTGGATCGAGGGCAGCGTGGGAAGCAGCTGGTCGAGCAGGTTCTTCTTGTCCTCCTCGAACGCCTGCTCCTTCCAGATTTCCTGGACCTTGTCCACGGCCGGGGCGCCGTCCTGGCGTTTCTGCCCGGTGTAGATGTCCAGGCGTTCTTCGCCGCGGGCCTCGCGGCTGCGGAGCATCAGGCCGACCACGCCGAACACCGCCACCACCGCCAGGAAGGCGAGCATCGGCAAAATAAGCGTCAACAGATTCATGGTCATGGCTGCCTTTCTCCCGATGTCTCCGTGCCTCGTTCCTCCATGCCGTCTCCGCCGATTCCTAATCGCGCAAGAGGATGCGTTCCTGGAACAGGTTCGTCGGCAGACGAATACCGGCCGCTTCCAATTTGCTGATGAACTTGGGCCGCACGCCGGTGGCCTCGAACTGGCCGAAGGCCCGGCCGTTCTGGTCGATGCCCAACTGCTTGTAGCGGAAGATGTCCTGCATGATGATGACGTCTTGCTCCATGCCGCAGATCTCGGTGATGCTGGTGACCTTGCGGGGACCGCCCTGGAGCCGGTTCGCCTGGATGATGATGTCCACCGAGGAGGCGATCTGCTGCCGCATGGCTTTCAGGGGCAGTTCCATGCCCGCCATCATGATCATGGTTTCGAGTCGGGCCTGGGCGTCACGGGTCGAGTTGGCGTGGAGCGTGGTCATCGAACCGGCGTGGCCGGTGTTCATGGCCTGGAGCATGTCCAGCGCCTCGGCCCCACGGCACTCGCCGATGATGATGCGTTCCGGCCGCATACGCAGGGCATTGCGAACCAGGTCCCGGGTCGTCACCGCTCCCTTGCCCTCGATGTTCGGCGGCCGCGTCTCCAGCCGGACGACGTGTTCCTGCTGCAATTGCAACTCGGCGGCGTCCTCGATGGTGACGATGCGTTCATCGTTGGGAATGAAGGCCGACAACGTATTGAGCAGCGTCGTCTTTCCGCAGCCGGTTCCGCCGCTGATGATGATGTTGAGCCGGGCCTTGATCGCCGCCTCCAGCACCATCGCCATCTCCGGCGTGAAGGCCTTGAAACTGAGCAGGTCTTCCAGCTTCAGCGGGTTGGTGCCGAAGCGGCGGATGCTCAGCGACGGACCGTCCAGGGCCAGCGGCGGGATGATGGCGTTGACGCGGGACCCGTCGGGCAGACGCGCGTCCACCATCGGCGACGTTTCGTCCACACGCCGCCCCACCTTGGACACGATGCGGTCGATGATCTGCATCAGGTGCTGGCTGTCCCGGAACTTCACGTCGGTCTTTTCCAGCTTGCCCCGGCGTTCCACGTACACCTTGTACGGGCCATTCACAAGAATGTCGCTGACCGTCGGGTCTTTCAGCAGCATTTCCAGCGGTCCGAAGCCAAACGTCTCGTCGAGAACCTCGTCGATGAGCCGTTCCCGCTCCATGCGGTTGAGCAGCGGGTTCTCGGTATCGCAGAGGCGCTCGACGACCAGGCGGATCTCCCGGCGAAGCACGTCGCCGGACAGATCCGAAACCCGCGACAGGTCGAGTTTCTCGACGAGCTTCATGTGAATGACCCGCTTCAGCTCATCGAAGCTCTTGTTGCCGGACTGACCGCCCAGCGAAAGCGCGCCGTTGGACAGGCTGCGGCTGACGGTGCCGCCTCCGCTGACGTTCGTCGTTCCCCGTGTGATGCGCGACATGGTGTCCACTCTCGACTGCCTGGGTTCCTGAGCCTACCCTCGCCAGGGGTTCCCTTCCTCGGGAACTGGAGACTCCGCGAGGGACCGATCGCAGGGCCGTCCCGCCCCGCACACCTGCCTCAAAAGAACAGAAAGCTCTTCTTCTTCTCCGGTTTGGCGGCCGCGCTGCCGTTGAGAACCAACTGCCCCCCGCTCAAGGCGCTGGCCATGCCGACGATGGCCTGGCAGGCCTTGGAGCGCGGAGCGTGCTGGATCAGGGGCACCCCGGCGTTGCGGGCCGACATCACGTTCCGCGTGTCGTTCGGAATCTGCCAGAACACCGAACGACCGATGGTTTCTTCCGCTTTTTTCAGGGTGATTTCTTCGTCGTCCGAGCCGACCCGGTTGAGCACGACCCGCACCTTGTCCGCCAGCCCCTCCAAGTTGTTGAAAGCCATAAGCAGGCGAACGACGTTGCGGATGCTGGACAAGTCGAGCTGAGCGACCAGAAGCACGATGTCCGCCATCTGCATGGCGGTGAAATCGAGCGGGCGGTAGCTTTTGCTCAGGTCGAGAATCACATGGGAGTAGGTGACCTTGAGCAGGCCAAGCACCCGCTGGAGATGCTCCTCCTGGATCAGCCCCGCGTCTTCGAGCTGGACCGGATGCGGCAGCAAGGACAGTCCCGTGGAATGCTTGATGAGCGAGCCTCGCAGGAACGTCATGTCCAGCCGGTCGATGTTCATGGCGACGTCGGCCAGGGTGTAGCTGGGCATGATGTCGAGGCTGACGTCGGTGTCGCCGAGGGCCAGATCGAGGTCGATGAGCACGACGTTGTTGTGCGAGTCCTGGGCGAGGACGGAGCCGAGGTTGACGGCCAGCGTGGTGCTGCCGATGCCGCCGCGCGACCCGGCCACGGCGATGACCGTCGAGCTCGCCGAGGGGCCGAAGCCGTTCAGTTCCGGGCTGCTGTGCCGCTGGGTGCGGATCCGCTGAAGGGCGGTCAGAAGGTCCTCCAGGGCCAGGGGCTGCGTCAGGAATTCCCGGGCACCACTGCGAAGCGTCTGGAGAATGAACGGTCCGTCGGTTCGGGAACTGACCGCCAGGATCGCCAACTGGGGCATCGCAGAGGCCAGTTGTCCGATCAGATGCAGGGCTTTGTTGTGGTCGCTGTCCATGACCACGATGGCGATGTCCGGTTGGGACTGCTGCACGACTTCGAGGAAGAACTCGTAGCGGGGCGACTCGGCTTCGAGCCAGACGGAATCCAGGCCGAGCAGCAGGTTCCGGAGCGGCTCGCGGGTCGCTTCCGAGGGATCAACGATGGCTACACGTTGCAGGTCGGGCATGACACCACCGATAGGGCGAAGGGCTGCATCCAAGCAAGGTGCCTCCACCAACGTCGGTCGGCGGAGAGCACCTTGCCAGGCAGCGGACACACGCTTTTACGGATCAATGCGAGCGGGGGTGCCATCCGTGGTTCCCGACTCGCCCGTTTTCGTCTTTTCCGGCCGGACCGGGATCTCCAGTTTGCCATCGATCTTTTCCGGTTCCGGAAGGAGCACATGAACCCGCGTCACCGAACCGGCAGACGCTGGGACGACGCCTTCAGCCGGGGTCGCCGAAGTCGCCATGGGGGGCATGGCGGGACGGGCATTGGGAACCGACTCCCCGGAGGCAGGGGCTGGGCTGTTGCAGCCGGAGCACCCGCCCGGCCCGTTGACGCAGCCGGGACCGCCCGAGCAGCCGCGGAGTGGATCGCAGAACGGCCCCGTCCACCAGTGCGCCGGGCGATAGCAGCCGTCCGGGCACAAGTCCCGCGGACCGCGGGGAGCTTCCAGGATTCCTTCCAAGAATAGCTCAAAATCGGTGGGCGTGCGCGTTTCCTGGCCAGGCAGTTTGGTCGTCCGCTGCGTGCAGTCCATCGGATCGACCAGCCGCGGCGTGACGATAACCAGCACTTCGATCTCGCGTTCCCGGTAGCTCACCGTCCGCCAGGCGGAACCGAAGAAGGGCAAATCACCCAGGACCGGCACCTTGCTCGTGTTGGCCACCACCTGGTTTTCCAGCAGGCCGCCCAGGGCGAAGGTCTCGCCGTGGCCCATCTCCACCGTCGTGTGGATGCGATTCGTAGCAAATGACGGAGCGACGATGTTCGGATTGCCGATTCCAGCCACGTTCGCGTTGGCGATGGTGCTGACCTCGGCTTCGATCTCCAGCCGGATGCGGCCGTCACCCAGCACCACCGGCAGGAAGGTCAGCCGGGTGCCGAAGGGCCGGAACTGGATGCCCGAGCCACCACCGCCGCTGATGCCCGCCGCACCCGCCGTACCGTAGGGAGCGTCGCCGCCGACCAGGAAGGTAGCCGGTCGGCCGCTCAGTGTGACCAAAGTCGGGTTGGCGATGTCCTTCACCAGGCTTTCCTGCCGCAGGGCTTGGAGGAACGTGTGGATGCCCGAGTTCCGCGTAGTCACGCCGAAGAACAGATTGCCCAGGTTCGGATCGAATCGTCCGATGGGCTGACCGCCCGTACCAAAGATGGCGGGCATGGGACTGGTCGGCGGGCTGGCCGGTTCAAACAGAATCGGTTGCTGAACCACCGGCCCGATGGTGCTGCCGAGGTACTGGCCGTTGACGTTCTGGAAGAAGTTGAAGCCCAACTGCCGCAGTTCCGAGCGGTCCACCGTGGCGACGCACACTTCCAACTGCACCTGCTGCACGCCGCCGACCTTGATGTTGTTCACCACGCGGAAGCCGTAACCCTGGAGGAAGGAGACCAAAGCGGCCACGTCCTCGGCCACGTCCATATGTCCGGAAACCAGAATCGCTCCCGTGCCGGACAGCGACAGCGTCACCCGGGCCATCGGGAACTGTCGGTTGACGATGGCCTGGATGTGGCTGAGGTCGGGGATGACGTTGATGATCACGGTGTTGCGTTCGTCCTCCGGTTCGGTCACGAGAGTGACGCGGGTCGAACCGAGGGCTTTGCCCGTGATCTGGACCACGGTCGGCTGGTCAGGCGCGACCTGGGCGACGTCGATGACGTCGGCCCGGGACACGACCACGGCCTTGATGTCCTTGCCGTTGGCCGAACGCAGCGTCAGCTTCTGGCCGATGCCGATGTCGTACGTCTCGCGCCCCCCGCCGCCGGGTTGCGCGTGAACACTCAGACCGGTCAGCGCCAAGGCGGCGAGCAGTCCGAAGACGGCCCAGCCGCGTCGCGGGATCAAAGGATTTGTGTGCGCGTGCATCCGTTCACCTCGCTTGAAAAAACCGATCCGTCGGGATCTGGTCGGTTCCCGTGAAATCGCCCGCAGAACGATCCTCTCCAGGGCCTTGATCCTGAAGGCTTCAACGGGGAAGACCACCGGAACGGGCCGTTCTCGGCAGTCTTCCGCCGGCGGACCGCGGGTCAGTCCGCGATGCCGTGCCGCTGGAGAGGATTTCCCGGCCCTGAGCTGCCCGCACCTCGCCCTTCCCCCCTCCGCCAGGGCGAGATCACGGGCAAGCGTCGGCCGTCACGGTTTCTTGACCGAAGACTTGTCTTTGTCGCCGTCGCTCTTGTCCTTTTCCTCGATCTTCCAGTCGTAGGTCGTCACCTTGTCGCCGAGGATGACCGTCAGGGTCTTCTTTTCCGGCGTCTTGGCCGTCACCTCGGCCGGCAGTTCGTTGACCGCCGCCGGGACCGTCGGCGCGCTGGGCAACGGCGTGGTTGCCGCGTTGTCCGCCGCACCAGCTCGTTCCTCCGATGTCAGATGATTCGCTCCCAGCCGCGTCCCCGTGCTGTCCACGTAGGTCGTGTCATCATGGCGGCGCGGCAACAGGCGGATGGTGCCGGTGTCTTGATACAGGGCCAGTTCCTCCGCCTGCTTGTGCGTCACCCGCAGCAGCACGCGGTTAGGCTCCTTGTAGATGGTGCCGTCCGGCTGCTGCACGTCCTGTCCCACGGCCAAGACCTCGATGTTCTGCAGGATGAACTTCGAGAACGGCTTTTCGTTGGGACTGGAAGTCCGCACGATGGTCGCCTGCACGTCCACGCGGTCGCCAGGCATCAGGAAGCCGGCCCCGGCGGTGTCGGCGCTCACTTTGACCGACATGGCCAGTTCCCCGGGATTGAGCTTCCAGGTCGGCGACGACTGGGCGGGATCGACCAGATCGCTCTCGGCGAGCATCTTGCCCTCGCCCAGGGCGGTCTTGAGGACCCGTCCCTTGACCGTCTCGAAATCGGTGACGGCATCCTTGGGAACGCTGTTCTGATCGAAGAGCCGTTCCTCGAACGCTTCTGGATCCGTCAACCGGGTGTAGCCGTTGATCTTCTTCTTGGCCACCAACACGCGGACTTTCGCCTCCTCCTTGGGAGCCTGCTGGCCCGCAGACAGGTAGCGGCTGGTCATGAAGCTGGCCACCAGGCCGCACGTCACCGCCACCAACATGAGAATGACCGTTCGGGGTTTCATCGTTGCGATCCTCTCCAGGTGCCTCAGCTTGAGTGCCTTGACGGGATTTCCGGGTCACAATCGGGATGGGAAGCCGAAGCTTCCCGGTTGAACTGATATTTCCGGTTCGGCCCGTCTTATCGCTACGACGCTCCCTTGCCGTTTATTTCGACTTGCCGGGCCGCGCGACTTCAACATTTGCGCGTTTGCCAGAAAATTCGCTTTTGCCGCTGCTGGGGCCTTTATGCCCTTTGCCCACTGTGACGTTCATTCGCCTAACCGCCCGACATCAGCAGCAAATACCCCACGAAACCGATGCACAGGGGGACGCCGTAAGGCAGCAGGTGCAGGCGGGGCTTGCGTTGCTGGGCCTTCTCGGCAACCTGGTAAATGCTCTTGGAGCGGAACCAGTCGCCGACGATCTCGGCCACGTTCTTGCGGTTTTGGCGGAAGTCTCCCCGCCACCAGATCATGCCCAGGGCGATGACGCCCCCGATGATCGCGGCGATGGCAAAGGCGTACACCACGATCCAAAACCCGGCGTACAGGCCGTACATCGCCCCGACCCACGAGCCGAAGCCCATCTGCATCTTCACGTCGCCGGCTCCCATGCCGCCGATGGCATACACCGGCAGCAGCAGGGCCAGTCCCACCAGCGTCAGAACAAAGCTCGCTCCCAGGTAACTGAAGTCCCCGGCGTAGAGGCTGTTGCCCAGACCCAGACACCAGCCGCTGACGATGAGTGGAAAGGTGAGCCAATTGGGCACCTTCAGCTTCCAGAAATCGATGATCGCGGCGGTGATCAGGGCCGCGCACAGGATCAACACCGGGACGTTGCCCAGGGAGAAGAACTTTTCCAGGTCCATGAGCTTGGTACCTTCGCGGGGAGTGAGGTCTGTCTTCCACCGAAAGACCGGCCCGAGATAAAAACGGCGGCGTGCCGTGGGGCCGGAGCATCACGGCGCGCCGCCTCGCTGTCTGTGCAGCCTTGGTCCGAGTTGAGAACGTCGTCTCGCACCACGCCGCGAAACCGGCCCCTGTTAGCTCAGAGCGCCGTTGACCGTGTTGAACGTGCTGCTGGCGCTGGTGCCGACCTGGGTGATCACCGCGATGCAGACCACGATGATCAGGGCCAGCATGACGGCATACTCGACCGCCGTCGGGCCGTCTTCGCTCACCACGAAGCGCTTCACCGAATCCAGGAACTTACGCATGGACACGACTCCTTTGAACTAGAACCCGTCCGAATCACGACCGCTTCTCCCTGTGAAGCGGCCGGTGCGTCCCCACAGGACGGCGAGACCGCCTCGCCGATCGCTGCCCGAAAATCAGCTCAGAGCGCCGTTGACCGTGTTGAACGTGCTGCTGGCGCTGGTGCCGACCTGGGTGATCACCGCGATGCAGACCACGATGATCAGGGCCAGCATGACCGCATACTCGACCGCCGTCGGGCCGTCTTCGCTGGTCACGAACCGCTTGACCGATGCCAGGAACTTCTTCATGGTTTCTCCTTCACGCTGCTTGTCACTTGCCTTGCCTACGGGTCGGCCGCACCGTGCGGCCCAACCAACCTCCACCGGGCATCCGTCCGCCGAAATCGGTTGATCCCGACTCGCCGTTCGACGCACCAGGTCAGGCTTGATCAACTCAAGGCCCCGGCCGCGTTGTTGAACGACGAGGAAACCGACGTGCCCAGCGTCGTGATCGCCGAAATGCAGACGATGATGATGAACGCCAGCATGACGGCGTACTCGACCGCGGTTGGGCCGTCCTCGCTTCGCAGGAAGCGCTCTGTCAGGTGCCACAACCTCCGCATAACCGCCCCTCGCTTCGAAGAATGCTGTTGCCCGACGCCTTGGTGTCCCCCAAAAAAGCCGCAAGGCCCGATCACCTCGGAAAAGGTGGCCGGGCCTTGCGTGCAGCAGGACACCGTCCAACCTTTCGGCAGCCTGGCGATCCGGGTTTCCGGACCCATGGCTTTGCGTCCCCGCCTTACGACGGGTTTGCCTTTGTCGAGGTCGGCGACTTGCGATTTGTCGAGGACCGGACGGGTGGCGTCTTCGCCCTGTCCCGTGCATCCTTCACTCGTTTGAAACCTAGGTCGCTTCCAAGGGCTTGTCAAATGGCAAACGTCGCAAAAAAGCAAACGCTCCAAAAGGTGGTAGGCTTGAATGAACTCAGCGCGGATTTCATGGCACGAAAGCGACCGCATGGCCCGGCTTGCCGATCTTCTGGATCATCTCGTTGCCCTGGCCGATCCCGCAGGCGGCTGGGGCTACTACCCGAAAACTCCGCCCCAGGTGGAACCGACCTGCCTGGCCCTGCTCGCCTTGGCAGGCGACCGACAACGGCACGAAGAAATCCTTCGCAAAGCCGTGACAACCCTGTGTCACTGGCAGGATGCCGACGGCGCGTTCCGCATCCGCGGCGGACGGGAGGAGGCCGTCTGGCCGACCGCTCTTGCCCTGCTGGTCCTGGAATGCTTCGAAGTGGATGTCGCCGTCCGGTCCAAGGCTGTCCAATGGCTCCTGCACACCAGCGGCCGCAAACTCGAGGATCCCGAAGCCTATCGCCGCGATTTTGACATCGACCCGGAAATCCTCGGCTGGCCCTGGACCGAAGGCACGTTCTCCTGGACAGAGCCGACCGCCTGGGCCTGCCTGGCCCTGCGCCGGGCCGGGTTCGGCGAGCATCCCCGCGTTCAGGAAGGCTTGCGGCTGCTGCTCGACCGGACGTTCGACACCGGGGGCATCAACGCGGGCAACCGTCGCGTCTTTGACCGACCCACGGAGCCGGTGCCCAGCGTCAGTGCCCTCATGCTGCTGGCCTTTGCCGGACTGCCCGATCACCCTCGGCTCGCAGCCACGCGTCGCTATCTCCTCAACGTCTCCCAACGGGATGCCGACCTGGAACACCTGGCTTGGATTCGTCTCGCCCTCCAGCCCTGGCGGCATGATCCCGTGGTCGCCGACCATCTTCCCACCCTCGAAGGGCACCTGGCCGAGTGCTATGAGGAACGCAGCCGACGCAGGCTCTTCGGCCCGTCGGTCGTCCGGGAGGCCCTGACGGCCCTGGCTCTCCATGCCGAGAACGCCGAACGACTGTTCGCAGTGCCAGCGAGTCCCGTGCAACCGCCAGCAGATCCTCCGCCCCACCGCGCCGGCAGGTCCTGGACCGACCGGCTCATTTCCGGCTTGCGAGGTCTGGGCATTAAGGCCCTCGCTCAGCTTCGCGCTCTCCCGGCCCAAACCGCCGTCCACATTGCCTCGGTTGCCGACTACGACGGCGACCTCGTTGCGATTCTGGAGCGGCAATTCGCCTGCTTCCGCGATCAGGTTCCCTTGGCTGGAAAGCGCGTCGTCCTCAAACCGAACCTGGTCGAGTACCATCAGGACCGCGTTATCAACACCGATCCTCGGTTGATTGGTGCGGTGATTGAAATGTGTCAACGGGAGAAAGCGGCGGAGGTCATCGTCGCCGAGGGGCCGGGACATTGGCGAAACACGGAGTACCTCGTCGAAGCCAGCGGACTGGGCGACATCCTGCGGAAGCACGGCGTGTCCTTCGTAGACCTCAACCATGATGAGCCGGTGGCCGTTCCCAATCTCGGCCGACTGACCGGCTTGGAGTTTCTGCACCTGGCCAGGACCGTTGTCGATGCCGACGTCCTCATTTCGTTGCCCAAACTCAAAACGCACCACTGGGCCGGGGTCACGCTTTCGCTTAAAAACCTGTTCGGCATCGTGCCGGGCATCTGCTACGGCTGGCCGAAGAACGAACTGCATTGGCGGGGCATCGAGAACAGCATTGTGGACATTGCCCTGACCCGCACGCCGGAGTTGGCCATCGTGGATGGCATCCTGGCAATGGAAGGCGACGGGCCGCTCAACGGCACACCGGTGCCGCTCGGCGTCATCGTCATGGGCACGGACCTGGTGGCCGTGGATGCGACCTGCTGTCGGCTCATGGAACTGATTCCCGAGCGGGTCGGCCATCTGGCCCTGGCGTATCGTCAAAGGTTGGGGATTCTGCCGGAAGAACGGATCGTGCAGCTCGGCGAGGCCATTCGCGACCTCAGTCGGCCGTTCGAGACGTTACCGCGATTCTCTCATCTGCACGCTGACGGACGGCAAGCGGCGATGGGCAACGTCTGAGCCGCCTTGGTTTGTGTAGAATGAAATGATCCGGTATAAGTGCGCGAGTGCCCGGACATTCCCGAGGAAACATGACTCTTGCCCTACCGCTGACGCAGGAAGCGAAGCTGCCCGCGATTCTCGACACGGGCCTGGACGGGTTGCGCGCCTGGCTGGCCGAACACAACTGGCCGGTCCTGCACGCCAAACAGGTCTTCCGCTGGATCGTCCAGAAGCGGGCCGTTTCCTTTGCCGACATGACCGACCTGCCCAAGGCGTTGCGGGAGCGGTTGGCAACGTCGTTTCGCATTTTCGGCAGCGAAATCGTCGAACATCAGCAGGCCCGGGACGGCACGCACAAGCTGGTCCTGCGGCTGAGCGACGGAGAACACATCGAATGCGTTCTGCTCCAGGAGGCTGACCGCCGCACCGCCTGCATCAGCACGCAGGTCGGCTGCGCCATGGGCTGTGTCTTCTGTGCCAGCGGTTTGAACGGCGTCGTCCGCAACCTGACTGCGGGGGAAATCGTCGAGGAACTGGTGTTGTTGCGCAACCAGCTTCCGCCGGGCGAGCGGCTCTCCCACATCGTCGTCATGGGCATGGGCGAACCCCTGGCCAATCTCGATGCCCTGGTGGCGGCCCTCGACGTGGCTGGCGATAAGGATGGACTGGGCATCGGCGCTCGGCACGTCACCATCTCGACAGTCGGCCTGCCCGCCAAAATCCGCCGCTTGGCCGATCTCGGGAAGCAGTACCACCTCGCGATTTCGCTGCACGCCCCGACCGACCCGCTGCGGACTCGGATCGTGCCAACGAACACCAAGACGGGCATCCCGGCCATCCTCGAAGCCGCCGATTACTTTTTCCAGAAGACCGGAAGGCAGGTCACGTTCGAGTATGTCCTTCTGGCCGGGATCAATGACCGTCCCGGCGACGCCCGGGAATTGGCTCGCTTGCTGCGGGGTCGTTGTGCTCTCATCAATCTGATTCCGTTCAACGAAGTCGAGGGTCTGCCCTATCGCCGACCCAGCGACGCCTCGCTGCGGGCCTTCGTGGACTGTTTGCGGCGGGCCGGGTTGATCGTTAAAGTACGCAAGAGGAAGGGTTCCGAGATCGACGCCGCCTGCGGACAGCTTCGACGACGGGTGGAACAGCGGGTTCCACCGTCCGCGTCGCCTTCCGAAACTTCGTCCCCGGCCCACGGTTTAACCAGATAGGCAGGGCGAACGGGCCACGGCCCGGCGACTGCCCCGGCCACGGCGGCGTACAGCGGACGTGGCCCCGGCTGCGACAACGCTATGGCATCAACCGGTCAGACCAGCGGCTTCTACGCCCTCCGTGATCCCGACGTGCGGTTGATGCTCCGCGTTCGGGCCGACGAACCCGGGGCGTTCGAGGAACTCGTAGCACGGTTCCAGAACCGCTTGCTGGCCGTGATGCGGCATTTGTGCGGCGATCCCGAGGAGGCGGAGGACCTGGCCCAGGAAGTCTTCTTGCGGGTCTATCGCTCCCGCAAGGACTATCATCCCCAGGCCAAGTTCTCGACCTGGCTGTTCACCATCGCCAACAACCTCGCCTCCAATTCCCGCCGCCGCAAACTCCGCAAGCCGGTGACGCAGTTGCCGCTCAACGACTCCGGCCCGCTCGGTCCCCGACCGCAGGAAAACCTCCTGCTGGACCGTGCGCCGGCCCCGGATCATCGGCTCAACCATGACGAGCTGGCCACCGTCGTGCAGGAGGCCTTGGCCCAGCTCAACGAGCGACAGCGCCTGGCCGTCATCCTCAACAAGTTCGAGGACATGAGCTACCAGGAAATCGCCGAGGTCATGAACATTTCGACCAAGGCCGTCAAGTCCCTGCTGAGCCGGGCACGTTCGGAGTTGCGGGAACTGCTGCGGGGATACGTGGAGATGGACCAAAGCCCGGACAGCGAGGCAACTGTGCGGGCCGAGAAAGGCGAATCGGCATGAGCGACCGTGACACTCTCTCCCCAGAGGACCGGGAAGCCCTGGTGCAGTACCTCGACGGCGAACTGGACGAGGAAGCGTCTCGCATCTTCGAGGCCCGACTGGCCAGCAATCCGACCCTTCGCCGCGAAGCGGAAACCTTGAAGCGGACCTGGGAACTCCTGGACTACCTGCCTCGGCCGACAGCCTCGGAGACGTTCACGAGCCGGACCCTGGAGAAGGTCGAAACCTGCCGGATCAAGGCCCGGCGACGTTCCCGGGTCCTGCGGTGGGTCGGCGGGGCAGCCTGGGCCGCGGCCCTTGCCGCCGCAGCGGTCGTCGGCTTCCTCACCGTCCAGCCACCCCTTCCGCCCGAGCCGTTCGAGCCGACCCCGGAGGACATCCGCATCTACGAACATCGGGAGTATTGGCACTACTACGAGAAGGTGGACAGCCTGGAATTCCTCAAAGCGTTGGAAAGGGAACGGCTGTTTACGGAGGACACCTGATGCTGCGGCTGCCGTTTCCGCTCATTCTGATCGGTCTGTCGGCACTACCTGTCGGACTGCTTGGCTTCTCGACGGGCTTGCCGACGCTCCGTGCTCAGAATCCCCCAGCCGACCCAGCTGGCGACAAATCCGCCGCGAGCAAATGGAAACGGGAAGCTGCCGCCTTCCAGGCCCTTCCGCCGGAATCCCAGCGTCGCATCCGTCAACTGGACCGCGAGCTGCGTGAGGAAGATTCGGAGAGCCGTGACCGCTACCTCCGGCTTTTGCAGCGCTATGGCGATTGGTACGACCGGCTGCCGGCGGAAGACCGAGCGGCCATTGAATCCGCTCCCAGCATCGAGGCGAAGATCGCCCGGATTCGGGAAATCAAGGAGCGGCAGTGGATCGCCTCGCTGCCCAAGGCCGACCGCGATCTGATTCTCGACCCGAACATCAGTGCCGAGGAACGCCGCAAACGCATCGCCGCCGTCAAGGCCCGTCAGGAACAGGATCAGCTCGACTGGGCCATGACCGCCGCCCGCCTCGAGGAACGCCAGGACAATTTCCGCAACGAGCTCATCAAATGGCGGGAACAGATTCTCGAAAAGATGGACCCGAAGGACCGTCGGCAGCGGATGAACGAGTGGAAAAACGTCCGCCAGCCGGGTGTCGCTCGGAGCATGTATCTGGAATCCAAACGGCTCGGCGTGCCTGTGCCAAAATCCCTGGAGAACCTCCGCTTCCCGGAAAGGCTCCCCCCCGTGGACCTGGTCCGACTGCGACAGTTCCTCATCAATAACGAGAACATCCGGGCCGAGTTCGAGGCTCGGCTCCTCGATCCCGAGAAGCGCGACATCGCTTTGCAGGAATTGATCGAGCGTTACTGGGAAGCCCACGCCGCCGAGCTGGAGGCCATTCGCGCCCGGGATGAGCGTCTCAACCGCGAACGCCGCCTCAAGCCGGCAAATCCCTAGGCCGCCCCCCATCTCTCCGTGAACACCAGCGGTTGTCTGGGGATCGTTCGGAGATCGAAGCGCGGGATCAGTTCCCGAGCGGAGATGGGCCTCGGCCGGTCGAGCCAGCCGCACGAATGGGCCAGGTATCCGATCAGCTCCTCGGCTCGTACTCCCGCCTGGCGAAGCGTGCTGAGCCGGGTATCGCCATGGCGTTTGGCCAGTCGTCGGCCGTCAGGACCGACCACAAGAGGCACATGGCAGAACCGCGGCGGTGTCAGAGCCAAGGCCCGGTACAGTTGCAACTGCCGCGGGGTGCTGGGCACGAGATCGTCGCCCCGGATCACTTCCGTGACCCCCATCGCAGCATCATCCACGACCACGGCCAGCTGATAAGCCGGCGTCCCTGCCGACTTCCACACGACGAAATCGCCGCACAATTCCGCCGGGACCGTGACCGCTCCGAGGAAGGCGTCCTCGAACCTGAACGGACCTGGCTCCGAGCGAAATCGCCAGGCGAACCGCTGGCCGGTTCGCTCCAGGACTGCGGCGTCGGCGGCTCGGCGATGAGCACAGGTTCCGGGATAGGGCGGCCCCTCGTGGTCCAGATGCGGAGCACTGGCCGCCCGTTCGATGTCCGCCCGGGTGCAGGTGCAGGGATAAACCCGTTCGGCGGCTTTCAGCTTGTCCAAAGCGGCTTGGTAGAGCGGCAGGCGTGGCGTCTGAAGGATCGGGCCGTCGTCCCAATCCAGACCGAGCCAACGCAAATCTTCCAGGGCTTGCTCGGCAGCTCCCGGCTTGACCCGTGGCGAGTCGATGTCTTCAATGCGTAGCACGACGCGGCCACTGCGGGAACGGGCCGACAACCAGGCGATCAAATAAGTCCGGGCATTGCCGACATGCTGCGCGCCGGTTGGAGAGGGTGCCAGACGGCCAACCACCGAGGAACGGCACCTCTCTACGGTTCCCGCTTCGCAACTGCCGCCGATGGGTTCACGGCTTATCGGCATGTTCCTCAATAAACTTCAGAATCGCCCTGGCTGCCGGATCATCCGCGTTGGTCGCGGCGGCGATGATGGTCAGATGGTCCCGTTCCTTGATTTCGACCAGTTCCACCTGGCAGCGGCACTTTTTCAACGCCTCGCAGAATTCCTTGGAGGTGCGGTCGCAGGTCGGATAGTCCCGCTCGGCGTAGATGACGAGGAAGGGCGGATGGTCGCCTTTGACGTGGTTGATCGGCATGGCCTTGGCCCGCTTTTCGGGGTCGGCCGTGAACACGCTCTCGAACAACCGGCCGGGCGGAAGATTAAAAACCCCGCTCATCGGAATCACGCCGCGAATTTGCTTCACCGAGCATTTTTCCTTTTCGAGATAGGTCGGATCGGTAGCCAGGAGGGCGGCCAGGTGTCCGCCGGCGCTGTGGCCGCAAACGAAGATGCGCTCCGGGTCGCCGCCGTACTCGGCGATGTGCTGGCGGGTCCAGGCGAAGGCCTTGGCCACGTCTTCGACATGGGCCGGATGCTGCACCTTGGGCGAGAGGCGGTAATTGGTCACCACCGTTCCGATGCCCTGCCGGGCGAAGTTACGGCCCAGACGGCCGTACACGTCGAGCAGGTAGCGCTTGTCGCCGGTGGTCCACGCCCCGCCGTGGACAAACAGAAGCACGGGATACCGCTCCCGGCCTTTGGGGTAATAGAGGTCGAGCTTGTGCTTGACCGGGTCGGCATCCTCTGCGTCGTAGTAGGCGATGTCTTTAACGGCCTCGACTTCGTAAAGCGTCCGCTTCGACTCGCCCAGGGCTTTCCCGTGGGCGGTCAAACCGTAGATCGCCAGCAGTGCCGGGATGCCAGACCACATCAACTGAGCGTAGAGCAGCAGGTGCGTGTACATGGCCTCGGTTCCTGTTCACCATCCTGTCCTTTTGTCCCCATGCTATACGATGACCGCTCAGATATCCACGGCCGGTCCGCCTTGACCGACTCCTCGGGTTTTGTTACCTGAGCAACCTGACGTGGGCCGATACCGCGTCGGTGTCGCAGGACGATGACCCGCTCTTCTTCCGGAGGAACGCAGGGATGCGCTACCCGGTCGCCGCTCCGGACCTCTCCGGCAACGAACTCGAGTACGTCACGGAATGTCTCAGTTCCAGTTGGATTTCCTCCAACGGCCGATTCATCGAGGAGTTTGAAAACCGCGTCGCCGATTTCGTCGGCACCCGCTTCGCCATCGCCACCTGCAATGGCACCGCCGCCCTGCATATTGCCCTGCTCGCCCTGGGACTGAAGCCCGGGGACGAGGTCATCGTCCCGACGCTGACTTACGTTGCCACGGCCAACGCCGTCACTTACTGCGGTGCCCGGCCCGTGTTCGCCGATGTTGACCCTCGCACCTGGAACCTCGATCCCGACTCGGTACGCCGTCTGATCAGCCCCAAAACCCGCGGCATCCTTCCGGTCCATCTGTACGGCCTGCCCTGCGATATGGAACCAATCCTCGATGCGGCCCGGCAACATGGCCTGTGGGTCGTCGAGGATGCCGCCGAGGCCTTGGGGGCCACCTATGCCGACCGTCCGGTCGGGAGTTTTGGCGAAGTGGCCACGTTCAGCTTCTTCGGCAACAAGATCGTCACCACCGGCGAGGGCGGCATGGTGGTGACCAACGATCCCGAACTGGCCGAACGGCTGCGGCTGCTGCGGGGGCAGGGCATGGACCCGAAGCGCCGCTATTGGCATCCATTGGTTGGGTACAACTACCGCATGACGAACATCGCCGCGGCCATCGGAACCGCCCAGATGGAGCGGATTGCCGATCTGCTGGCTGCTCGAAAGCGAGTCGCCAGCTGGTATCGCGAGGAATTGGCCGACTGCCCCGGCGTCGTGTTCCAGACGGTGCAGCCACCCGCGCGGAGCGCCTTCTGGATGGTCGGCGTCGTCCTGGAAAGCCCGCTGGGACGGGATGCCGTCATGGCCGAACTGGCCGCCGAGGGCATCGAAACCCGACCGTTCTTCTACCCTGTGCATCACTTCCCGATGTACGGCGGCTGCCGCAGCGACCAGGGCTGCCCGATGGCGAGCGACTTGGCCTATCGCGGCATCTGTCTCCCGACGGCGAGCTATCTCCAGCGAAAGGACGTGGCCTGCATCGCCCAGGCGTTTCGGCGAGCCGTCGCCAAACAACCTCGGCCGCACCGCTCGGCTGTCCGCAAGGGAGAGGTGACGCCGTGTCCGTCCTGACCCCGCCGACCATCCAGACCATCCGGCCGTTGCAGGCCGACGATCTTGCTCCGCTCGTAGAGTTCTTCGCGCAAATTGCCGACGATCCGGAAACCGTCCGCTTCTTCCATCCGCATCCGCTCACAGCCGACTTCGCCCAATGGCTCTGTGCCCGCCTGGATTCCACGAGGGATGAATATTTCGCTATGTGGGAACAGGGGCAGATCATCGGCTACGGCATGTTGCGCGGCTGGGACGAAGGCTACGATGTGCCCAGTTTCGGCGTCTGCCTGCTGCCGCCACGACGCTCAGAAGGACACGGACAGCGACTGCTTCGGTACGCCCTGGAACGCTGCCGATTGCGGGGGGCACGGCGCGTCCGGCTCACGGTCTATCGGGACAATGATCGGGCAGTCCATATCTACCGCAAGTTCGGCTTCGTTTTCACACCGAAGAACGAACGGGAGCTGGTAGGGATGCTGGATCTGCCAGGCTGAATGACTCTGCAAGCGCATGGACGCATGAAGAATCCGACGCGACGCCCCCTGCATCTGGGAATCTTCGCCGACTACGGCACCACGCTGCAACCCGACGAAGGCATTGGAGTCTTCGTCCATCATCTTCTGGCCGCTCTGCTGCGGGTGGAACCGGACATGCGGATCACGCTCTGGGTCCACCCCGGCGAGGAACATCGCGTCCAAAGACAACTCCGCCGATATGGGAACGCTGTGCGGGTGTTTCCTCCTGCCCGCTGGGCGTGGCTCGGAGGCTGGCTCGACGCCATCGAATCTGCCCGCTGCTTCCTCCGCGATCGGCTCATGTCGCGGCTGTCCGGCACATTTCAGCGGCGTTTCATCCTCACCTGGAAACGTGGCGGAGGATTTCGGTTGGCTCTGGCCATTGTGATGCTGATGGTCCTGCCGTTCGCCTGGCTGGCGGCGGTCGGCTATCACGTTCTGGTCCACGGCTTGCTGCGTGCTTTGGCCTTTCCGGGCGAAGTGCTTCTGCGGGGCTGGAGCGAAACGCACCTTCCACGGCAGCCGGATTGCGACGTCTGGCTGCTGCCCCTGGGCCGAACCTCCGTGACTTTCCAGGCTCCCGAAGTCGTGGTGCTTTGGGACCTCGCCCATCATCACGTTGCCAACGTCTTCGGGCCGGAGATGGCCGAGACCACCGACACGCTCTTCGCCCGGCGGGTGGACCGCGCCGCTGTCGTCGTCTGTGGCGCTGATTGCGTCCGCCATGACGATTTGCTTCGCGTTTTTCCTCACGCTGCCGAGAAGATGCGTGTCATACCCCTGTCAATTCCCGACGACATGAAACCGGCAACCCGGTTGGAAAAAGAGCAGGTTCGCCAGCGCTATGGCCTTTACCGGCCATTCCTCTTCTACCCTGCCGCTCTGCGAGCACACAAGAACCACGCAACGCTGATCGAGGCCCTGCACCGCCTGCGAACGAAACTTGGTTGCGATCTGGATGTCGTCTGCACGGGCAAAGGCGAATTACCGTCCGACCTCGCCGACCTGATCGCGGAGAGAAACCTGCAACAGCACGTTCGCTTTCTTGGCCTGGTGAATCGGGACGAACTCCGTGCCTTGTACGGTCTGTCCACGGCGACCGTGGTGCCCTCGTTGCATGAGGGCTTCGGTCTGCCCGTCCTGGAGGCCCTGGCCTGCGGCGCGCTTCTGACCTGTTCGGACCTGCCCAGCTTCCGCGAATTGTTGGACGGGGTCGAAGATGCCGTCATCCTTTTCGATTCGCGCAACCCCGATGACGTGGCCCGGGCCGTGGCTCAGACGCTCCGGGACCGGGATCGGCTGGCGAACGCTCAGCGGCGAGCCGTGCGGAAACTGGCCCAGCGAACCTGGGAGGATGTGGCCCGCGATTACCTCGAGGTTTTTCGCAAGGCGATGACCTGCGCTCCCGGCCTGGCATGCGGCGAGATTGTCGAGGAGGTGGCGGCCCATGTCTGAGACGATCCAAAGCCGCTACCGGATGCGGATCGGCATCTGGTGTCCGACGGGTTCACTCCGCCTGGCCGACGACGAGCCCACGGACCAGGGGCTGCGCCGCTTTCTCCAGGCCCTTTCTGAAACGGACAGTGCTCCCCAGGTTGTGCTGCACGGGCCAAATTCAAAGACGCAATACCGCTTCCCGCCCGATCTGCTTCGGCGCCTGGATCTGCGGATTGTCCCTCGGTCTCCGTCGTTCCTGCAAACGACCCTGTGGCCTCTGCTCCGAGCCTGGCTGCGGAAAAGCGAGACGATCCGTTTGTGGTCGGAAGGCTGGACCGATGCCTGGACCCGCCACCACGAAAGGATCGTCGCGGCCTGGCACGAAGCCTCGCCGAGCCTCCGTCGGCTGATTTTCCTCGCCCTGCTGACGGTGTGGCCAATGGTCGCGCTTGCCCGGATCGCGTCGGCGCTGCTGTGGGGACTGGCGTTTCCGCTGTGGATGCTGGACCGCGTGGTTCGCCGTCTCGATTTCATGCTTTGCCGACGCTTCACCGCCACCATCCATGAAGCGAACTGCTGCGTGTGGCTGGTTCCGCATCCGTACCCGTGGCCGCTCAGCGATGTGCCCGCCGTGCTGCTCGTGCCGCACGGACAACGCTTCAACCCAGCCCGCCTTCCCGACCACCTGCACGGAATGTTTCTTGACCCAACCACTGCTCCTCGGTCGGTCTTCGTGGCGTTTTCGGACAAAGAAAACACGGAGCGTTCCGCCGCTGGATGGTACCCGCAGCATGTCGTCGAGGCTCCGCCGTGGAGCGATGCTCGGCTTTGGCTCGATTTCCTGGCCCGTGTTCGGGACCATGCCCCGCAGGCTGTCGGACTGGACCTCGAAGCGTTGGCCCCTTGGCCCGAGCCGAGGGAACCCGCATTCGCCCGGGACGGAAGGTACAAAGCCCTGCTTTTCCTGCAGATCCCGTGGGGCGGCGGAAACTGGGAACACACGCGGGAACTGGTCGCCGCCCTGGACCGGATCAGCAAACGGGACGGCCAGTTGCGGGTGGAACTAGCCGTCCACGTCGAGCAGACCGGCACGAGCTTGCTGCCAAGGGATGTGCCGCTGCATCGCTGCCGTTTCAATCTCCTTGAACGTGCCACGGCCATGCGCTTTGGCTCCGAAGTGGTGTCTCGCCTCGGCAATCGACCGGAGCCGTTCTTCTGCTTCTTCAGCGGAGCGGCCGAAGCGGCCCTGGCAGCCGACGTCTGGCTGGCGCTGAGCGACCGCTTCCCCTTGCCGCTGTTGCCCGCCCGCCCCTACGCCGTCGTGGTTCACGACATGATCCACCGCCACGTTCCCGAGGCATTCCATGCCGCCTACTTCCGCAACCTCCATCGCGGGGTCTGGCCGACGCTCCGCCATGCCGAGGCGATCATCACCACGAGCGAACCGACGAAAAGCGACGTCCTGGCCGAGTATGACCTCGTTCCCGAGCGTGTCGTCGTCGTTCCGGTGGCTTGCGAACCTCATCGCCGCTTCGGCTCCCTGCCCAGCGGACTTGTGCCCTTGCCGCGCCGGGATTTCATTCTGAACGTCACCAATGCCAGCCCGCACAAGGGGGCTGATCTCATGCTCGAAGCCTATGCCGAGCTGAAACGTCGGCTCGGGCCTTGGACCCCGCTGCTGGTGCTGTGCGGCATCAACACGCAGTATCTGTCGGCACGTCACCGACAACCCGGCCCGGCTTTCTGGGAACGATGTCGGCAATTGCAGCGCTCGCTCGGCCTCGTCGAACGACAGGACGTGGTCTTTCTCGGACCCGTGACCGATATGGAATTGAAGGACCTGTATTGCCGGTGTCAGGTCGTTGTCAATGCGGCCCGATACGACAACGGCACCTACTGCCTCATCGAAGCGGCCTGGTTCGGCAAGCCGACGGTTTCGACTTGCTATCCCGGCGTCGAAAGTCTGGTCGAGCGCTTCGGTTTACCAGTGCGGTTCGCTGCCGGTCACGATCCCGAGACGCTGGCGGATGCCCTGACATCCGCCCTTGCCTGCGGCGAAATGACTTCCGAGCAGCTTTGCCGCATCCGGTCCCACCTCGAAGACCCCCGGTTCAGCGTCGAAGTCTATGCTCAGCGGATTTATGACTTGTTGTTGGCAATGGCCAAAGCCAGCCGGAGAGAGGCACGGCATCAGGTCGGCTTGACCGAGACGGCGGCGCGACCGGTTCGTGCCGGGGAGTGCGGTTGAGGCAGGCCCGTCGGCGAGTCCTCCTCGGCGTCGCTGTACAGCTCCTGAAGCGATTCGCCCAGCGGTTGATCGGTTTCGGTGTCCGGCTCGTCCTCGGATCGGGGCGGCGTGATCGGAAAGAGCATGGCGAAGGCCGGAGGACCGAGCACGAACAGGGGCAGCCACGCAGCCAGAAACGGGTCGAGGGCCTCCTGTCGGGTCATGTGGTCGATCAGGAAATCGAGCACTTGCAGGCCGATGTAGATGCCCATGCACACGGCGAACTTCAGGTAGGCGTTGCGATCCAGGGAACCGGCTACGAGCCGAAGACAGAGGGCCAGCATCAGAAAGTCGATGAGCGGCTGGGTCAGCCGCCGATGGAACAGGGCCAGGGCCTCGTTGCGATGCGGAAAGCGGCCCTCTTCCTGAAGAGCGCGGGCCAGGTCCGGCGTGGACAGATAGCGATACCATTCCGGGCTGCGGGTCAGCCGCTCGAAGGTGGCTCGGGAACGCAGGAAGTAGGCATCCGGCCCGATGCGACGGAGATTGGGCAGGTCGTCGGCCAACGGCATCACTTCCACGCCCCGCAGCACCCAGCCGTGCTGTTCCGGGTCTTCGTGCGGATGGTAGAACATTTCCTTGCTTTCGATGTGGACCAGTCGGCCGGTCACGGGGGACGGAAGCGTGATGTTGGCGAATTGGATCATCTGCCGGTCGGGAAAAGCGACCCGCCCTTCCAGATGCACGCCGTTTTCGTCATAGCAGCCCTGCACCCGCTGACCGCGCTGGCGGTTGAGTTCGCTGGCCGGGATTTGCAAGTACGGCCCCAGGGGAGGCTGCACCCATTCGCGGTTGACGATGCCCAGCAGAAGGAAGAAGACGTTCGCCAACAGCACCGGCCGGGCGATGCGAATCGTCGAGATGCCGGCGGCGCGGAGGGCCACCAGCTCGTTGCGGGCTTCCAGCCAGATGAGCGTGAACAGCGTCGCCAGCACCAACAAGGCGCTGCTGAGCCGCTGGAACAACCACGGCAGCCGCGTCCCATAATACAGGCCGATGAGCGAGAAGACATTGCCGCCGGCGGCACTTTCGAGGAAGTCGTCAACCCGCGTAAACGCGTCGATGACGACGTACATGGCGATCAGGCACAGCAGGCAGACGAAGTAAGCCAGCAGAAAGTGCCGCAGCAGGTAGCGATCCAGCAACGCCATGACGACCTCAGCGCGAAGCGACTCCCTTCGCTCCAGCGGTCTTGCCGAAGCACCGCTGTATACTTCAAGCCGCTTAGACCGACAAGGGCAGTTGCTTACTTGCCGTCGCTTGCCGAGGTTACGAGAACCACCGCAGCCAGCCGAACCTGCCGAGGTCCAGGACGATCACCGTGATCATCAGAGAGAGGATCAACATCAGGCCGACGACGTTGGCGATGACCAGCACCCGTTCGCTGGCTGGTTTCCCCCGAAGTTTCTCGACGATCAGAAAGACCATATGGCCGCCGTCCAAGATCGGAATGGGCAGAAAATTGACCACGGCCAGGTTGATACTGATGAAGCCGAGGATGAAGAGGAACTCGGTGTATCCGGTCTCGGCCATCTTGTAGGTCGCCCCGAGCAGGCCGATCGGACCGCTGACGCTGTCCTTCACCGAGACGTGGCCGCGCAGCAAGCTGCTCAGACTGAGATAGAGCCGGGCAATGTTCCGATGGGTGTCGCGGAAGCCCAGGGCAATCGCCTGCCAGATGCTATCGGCCTTCAACCGGGTCTGCTCGACGCTTAGAATCACGCCTCGCTTGTAGTACGGCCAGGTGAGGTCCTGCTCGGTCGAGAGTTTCAGCCGACGTTCGTTGCCGGAGGCGTCGGCGAGCAGGAATTCCACGGTTTCGCTGCGACCCGTCTGGAGCCGGAAAAACACCGGCGGCCACTGCACTTTGGCAAGATCATAGGTCCGCTTCCCATCTTGCCTCTTCTCGTCGTCCTTCTCCTCGATAGCCGCCGATTTGAGGATGTCTCCCGCCTGGAGTCCTGCCCGGGCAGCCGGGGAGTTCGGCTCCACGCCGCGCAACCGCGGCTCGACGTTGTAGTAGATACCCAGAGCGGGTATTCCGATCGGCGACAAAATGTGACTCGGTGTCTCCTCCTCCCAGGTGCCGCGGTTTTGCAGCACCTCCGGGGGAATCTCAATCTCGAATTCATGGTCCTGACGACGGACAACCAGCAGAATCCTTTCGCCCTTTTCGCCGAGATCGCGGAGGATGTCGGGAAGACGCACGGCGTCGAAGCTGCGGTCGCCGTTCACAGCCACGATCACGTCGCCGATCCGAAAAGAGTGCGTGCATTCCGGCCGATATTTTTCCTCTTCCATGCCCACAATGGGGCCGGGTTCGAGGCGGAAGCCGAAGCTCCACAGGTAATTGACCCCGACGACGACCTCGACCTTCTCCTCTCCACGGCGGACGGTGACGGCGATGGGCTTGGCACGGAACCTTCCCTGCGCCACTGTGAAATCCCAGCCCGTGGTGATCGGTACTGATTCGCTGCCGTCCTCGGCGGGACGAACGGCAACGATTTCATCCTTCGGTCGAAAATCTGCCGAAGCGGCTGGAAAACCGGGCAGGGCGACCTTCGGATCCTTGTCGTCGAGATCGATGACGGATCGGGAGTAAGGCAGACCGGCTCCGATCAGCGGATGGGGATCGCCTTCCAGACGCCGCGGCACGACGGCAGCCTGTCGCACCTCGCCCTGCGGGGTTTGCCATTTCAGGTTGATTTGCGTCACGTTCGGCGTGGCAAGCAGGGCGGCGAATTTCAGGTCCTCGAAGGTCGGGTTGTCGTTGCCGTCAATGGACAGGATTTTCGAACCGGCTTCCAGCCCGGCCAACGCCGCCGGGGAACCCGGTTCAATGTAGCTGACGGCACCGGCGACCTGCGGTTTGCCCCCGAGGTTGTACACCAGGACGAAGCACAGCATGCCCACGATCACATTCATGATGACGCCGGCGGAGATGATGAACATGCGCTGGCCGACCGTCTTGTTCATGAAGGACCGCGGATCGTTCTTGACTTCCTCCTCCTGCTGCTCGTTGGGATATTCCCCGGCCATCTTGACGTAGCCGCCCAGTGGAAACCACGCCAGCTTGTACAGCGTCTCGCCGTACTTGAAGCTGCATCCGGGAATGGGCGGGCCGAACCCCACGCTGAAGGTTTCCACTTTGACATTGCACAGCTTGGCGGCCAGGAAGTGGCCCAATTCGTGAACGAAGATCAGAAAGCCGATGCCGAAGGCGACCAGGAAGACGTTCCAGACCCGCAGCAGTCCTTCAGAAACCGAAACGTTGCGGAAGGCGAAGTGCCAGACGAGGAACCCGAGAAGCAGGACAACCAAAATATTGAAGGCGTTTTTCTTCAGCCACGGTCCCAACGCTCTACCTCCTGCCTGGCCCAACGGTCAAGAGCGAGCAACTCCTCCAGCGTGGGCTGGGCACTGAAACTGTGGGCATCAAGCACGGCCCGACAGACGCGGGGAATGTCGAGAAAACGCAGCGTACCACCCAGGAAGCGTTGCACCGCCGCCTCATTGGCCGCGTTCAGCACCGCTCCGCAGGTCCCGCCCCGACGGGCCGTTTCATACCCCAATTGTATCGCTGGAAAGGTATCCCCGTCCGGCGGCTCGAAATGCAAGGCCCTGAGCGCCGACCAGTCAAGACGCCGCGACGGTCCCGGAAGCCGCTCGGGATAGAGCAAGGCGTACTGGATCGGCAAGCGCATGTCCGGCGGCGAAAGCTGAGCCAGCACCGAGCCGTCGCGGAATTCGACGAAGGAATGCACGATGGATTCGGGATGGATGACGACGCCGATCCGCTCCGCCGGCATGCCGAACAGCCAGCGGGCCTCGATGATTTCCAAGGCCTTGTTCATCAGGGTCGCCGAATCCACCGTGATCTTCCGCCCCATTTTCCAGGTGGGATGCCGCAGCGCCTCCTCGACGGTGACCTCTTCCAAATCGGCCCGCTTCTTGCCGCGAAACGGGCCTCCGCTGCCGGTCAGGATGAGCCGTTCCACATCCTCGAACCGGCCGCATTGCAGCAGTTGGAAGATGGCGCTGTGCTCGCTGTCGACGGGCACCAGGGAGGCTTGGCACTCGGCCACTTTTCGCATGACCAGCGGCCCCGCCATGACCAGCGTCTCCTTGTTGGCGACGGCGACGGTCTTGCCCGCTTCGATGGCTGCCAGCGTCCCGAGCAACCCGGCCGCTCCCACGATGGCCACGACGACCGTATCTACCTCGGGATGCGTGACCAGCCGCCGAATCCCCTCCTCGCCGCGCCACACTTCGACGGCCCGCGTCGGCGTGCCGACAGCCTCCGGGCCTGCTTCCGGATCGGTCAACACGACGATCTTCGGACGATAACGCTCGATCTGCTCCGCAAGCAGCCGCAGGTTGGAATGGGCGCTCACGCCGACCAGTTCCAGCCGCTCGGAACAGTGAGCGATCACGTCCAGCGTGCTGGTTCCGATGGATCCCGTCGATCCGAGAACAGCGATGCGTCGGCGCGGCACAGGCATGGTGGTAGGTTAGCCGTCCCCGATGCACGGTACAAGGTCGCCGACAGAAGCCGCGGCACTTGCCTTGACTTCGGCGGCGAAATCCCGACCCTGACCGATGGCGTCTGATCCACTCCCCCTGCGTTCATGGTAGGTGCCTCATGCCCCAGCTCAACCGCCTGCAATACGAGACCAGTCCGTACCTCCGCCAGCACGCAGCCAATCCCGTGGACTGGTACCCGTGGGGCGACGAGGCCCTGCGACGTGCCCGGGAAGAGGACAAGCCGATCTTCCTCAGCATCGGCTATTCGGCCTGTCACTGGTGCCACGTCATGGAGCACGAGAGCTTCAGCGATCCTGAAATTGCCGAGCTGATGAACCGCCATTTCATCAACATCAAGGTGGACCGCGAGGAACGGCCCGACCTCGATCAGATTTACATGGATGCGGTCATGGCTGTGACCGGACAGGGCGGTTGGCCGATGTCCGTCTGGTTGACTCCCGATCTGAAGCCGTTCTACGTCGGCACCTACTTTCCGCCCGATGACCGCTACGGCCGCCCCGGTTTCAAGCGCGTCCTCAAGGCCCTGGCCGACGCCTGGCGGGAACACCGCGATCAGCTTGTCCATCAGGCCGAGGCCGTCACGGAGCATCTTCGGGAACAGGCCCACCTGCACGACGACGGCGGCGAATTGTCTGTCGATCTGATCCGCGCCGCCCTCATCACCCTCGACCGCGCCTTCGATCCGCATTACGGCGGCTTCGGCCGAGCACCCAAGTTTCCCCACGTCTTCGAACTCAAGCTGCTGCTCCGCGCCGCCAAACGCTTCCAGGACCCGCAGGCCCTGGAAATGGTCGAAACCACCCTGGACCGCATGGCCCGTGGCGGCATCTACGACCACCTCGGCGGCGGCTTCCACCGCTACAGCACCGATGCCCGCTGGCTCGTGCCCCATTTCGAGAAGATGCTCTACGACAACGCCCTGCTCGCTCAGGTCTATCTCGAAGCGTATCAGGGCACCGGCAAGGAGGAATACCGCCGCGTCGTCGAGGAGACCTTGGCTTGGGTGGAACGGGAAATGACCGATCCGGAGGGCGGCTTCTACAGCACCCTCGATGCCGACAGCGAAGGCGAGGAAGGCAAGTTCTACGTCTGGACCTTCGACGAGGTCCGCGCTGTCCTCGGCAACGACGATGCTGAACTCTTCGCCGCCGTGTACGACGTGACCGAACCGGGCAACTGGGAAGGCCGCAACATTCTGAACCGACCCAAGACGCTGGCCCAGGATGCCCGTCTGCTGAGGATGAGCGAAACGGAACTGGCTGACAAACTCCGTCCCCTTCGGCAAAAGCTTTTGGCAGCCAGAAATGGCCGGGTTCGACCGCTCCGGGACGACAAGATCATCACGGCCTGGAACGGTCTCATGATCGCGGCCTTCGCTCGAGCCGGTCAGGTGCTCGACCCGCATTACGCCGAGGTGGCTCGGCGAGCCGCCCGCTTTGTCCTGGACCGTCTCCGTGGCGCGGACGGTCGGCTGTTCCGCACCATCTCGCCCGGTTCGCCTCCGAAGTTTTCAGCCTACCTGGAGGATTACACCTGCCTGATCGACGCCCTGATCACGCTCTACGAAACCGACTTCGATCTTCCGTGGATGCGTGCCGCTCTCGACCTCACCGACATCGTCCTCCGCGACTTTCGAGACGAAGCCGAAGGCGGGTTTTTCTTTGTCGGGAGGGAGCATGAACCGCTCATCGTCCGGCAAAAAGACTTGCACGACGGCTCGACACCGAGCGGAAACTCGATGGCCGTCACCGCTTTGCTGCGGCTCGCCAAGCTGACCGGCAGACGCGACCTGGAAGACGAAGCGGTTCGGACGCTCCGACTGGCCCGGGCCCAGATCGAAGCAGCCCCGCTGGCCTTCGGTCAGATGCTCGTGGCCCTGGATTTCTACCTCGGTCCGGTCGATGAAGTTGCTGTCGTGGGACCGGCCAGCCAGCCCGAGACAAGAGAAGTGCTCAGTCTCATCCGTCGCGGATTCCGACCGAATCAGGTCGTCGCCTTTCTCGACACGGAGTTGCCGCCGGCGGAGCGAGAGCGGATCGCCGAGGTGATTCCCCTGCTGGCAGGCAAATCAGCGGTCGGCGGACAGGTCACGGTTTACGTTTGCCGGGATTTCACCTGTGCCGAGCCGCTGGTAGGGCTGGAAGCCGTGCGGCGGGGCAGGATACCTCATTCGCCGCAGACTTCACTCAACACTTCCTCGGAAACGTAGATCGGCACCTTGAGGGTGACGGCAACGGCGATGGCATCGCTGGGTCGGGCATCGACTTCGATCAATTCGCCATCCATGCGGATGCGGAGCCGTGCGTAATACGTGTGGTCGCGCAGTTCGTTGATGTACACATCCTGCACCTCGCCGCCCATCTGGCTGACGATGTTGCCGATCAGGTCGTGCGTCAACGGCCGAGGCGAGGTCAGCCCCTTGACCCGTCGCTCGATGCTGCTGGCTTCAAAGATCCCGATGACGATAGGAAAATTGCGGTCGCCGTCCACTTCCTTAAGGACGATGAACTGCTGGTCCTGGACCTCGCTGATGACGATGCGTCGGAGCTCCATTTGCACAGGCATGGCAGCCTCCCTGGGTCCGCAGCAACAAGGGAATCCCGATGCCAGACCCTCTCGGTTCCTCCTGGCCATCTTATGACGTGGCGCGCGAAAGGGTCAAGCAAAGGTCCCTGCCGGGGTCCGCAGCACGCCGACGTTGTTAGTCCTTCGGTTGGTCCTGCCCGGGTTCCTTCTTGGACTCCCCGGGGTCGGGTTTGGTCGGCGGCTCCTGCGGTTTGGGCTGACCGGCAGGTGCCTTGGTCCTCGGCGGACCTCCGGCGGCCACTGGCGGACTGGGATGCAGCGGAATCGTTGTCTGCGGAACATAATCGGGATTTCGCGGATCGCTGCCGCAACCCAGCCAGCCCGGCATCAGCAGGACCAATGCCAGAATGAACCGGCGCATACAGACCCCCTCGTGGCACGGCCCGCAACGTGGCCGCTGCCTGGTCTTTCGGGCACGGGAAACCACGAAGCTATTCGGCGACTCCGGCGGGAGATGGTTTCTTCTCTTCCGGCGGCTTGATGGTCTCCTTGGGAATGGAGGCCTTGGGTCCGCCGCAGCCAATCGTCAGGGCCACAGCCACGAGAAGTACGAACAGGCAGAGGTGTCGCAACATGGAGTTCTCCGAAGTAAAGCGGTCCCGAGCAGGAAACGAAGTCCGACCCGGGACCGCAGAGAGAGTCAGACGGAATCAATCCAACAAGGCGCTGGTTTCCTGGTTGCGGCCGTCATTACGCCCGGACAGCTGTTGCAGGACGAACCAGTCCTGCGAAGCCGGGTTGCGGACGGTTGTCTGGCCGAAGCGGACACCGCGGGTCGAGCCGTCGCCGAAGGCGAACTGCACCACCGCCGCATGCATGCTGCTGAAGCGGACGACGTGGGCCCCGGTGGTTGTCGAGTTAGCTGGATCGCCGATCATCGTGCCGCGGCCAAGACCAAACTTCGTCCCCAGGCAACCCGCACCCATCCATCCCCAGGCCCAGCTTCGCTGCCGTTGCGGCCCGACGTCAATGCCGCCTTCGCCGAACATGAGCGTGTTGCTCGTGCCGTCCAGGGTTGACAATTGACCGAGCGTCAGCCGTGTGCGATTGCCGAATACGCCCTTGTATTCCGCGAGATTGACGCCGGGTCCGTCGGCGGTTGAGGGACCGTTGAGGGCGAACTCCCCATTGGCTCCGGCGACGCCCACGTAGTTCGTGCGACCCAGGTCTTGGTAATTGACAAACCACGCCCAGCCAGTCGAAATGCCGAACTGATGCAAGTACACAATCACGCCGAACGAGGATCCCGACCGGGGTGACAAATCTTCATAGAGCGTGTCGGACGGGCACTGGAACATCTTGAAGCGGGAGTGAGCTAGCGTCCAGTCGGGATTGCGGTTCCACCAGGCGCTGGCGTTAGGTGTTGTGCCTACCGGCGGCGGATAGTTGTCGATTCCCATGTTGGTGCCGAGTTGCTTGAAGACGTTGTCCTGTTCAAGATAAGGCAACAGCAGGCAGAGCACGCCAACAGATTGGAAGTTGTACGACGGCGGCCACTCGTCTCCTGGTCGGGGACCGAGATAGCCGGGCGGCAGCTGGTTGAAGTCGTTGTGGTAGTTGTGGGCCGCGATGGCGATCTGCCGCAGATTGCTGGCGCACAGCATCTTGTTGGCCGCCTCGCGGACCTTTTGCACGGCCGGCAGGAGGAGTGCCATCAGGATGGCAATGATGGCGATCACCACGAGTAGTTCGATCAGGGTGAACGCCGAGCGGAAACGCGGTTTCCCAGAGAACATGAGCAACCCTCCGAACAAGGAAAATGAATCGGTCAACGGCACACGCCGTTTCTGAGCCAAG
>JANWWR010000007.1 GCA_025055835.1 Gemmatales bacterium
TCGTCGGCGGAGGCCATTTGCTTTTGCAGGTAGTTCTGCATTCCCACCGCTTCGATGAGGTCCAGCTGCGTTTCCAGCCAATCGACGTGTTCCTCGGAATCGGCCAGGATCGGCTCAATGATCTCGCGGGTGCCATTGTCCTTCATTTGGATGCACAGCTCGATCAGCTCGTTATAGGTCTTGACCCCTTTCATCTCCAACGCCAGGTCGTTCTCGAACTGTTCCTTCACGTCGGTGCCGACCCGAATGACGTCGTAGCGGGCGATCTCTGGCACGCCTTCGAGAAACAGAATCCGCTCGATCAGCTTCTCGGCGTGCTTCATCTCGCCCATCGACTCCTCGTAGTGCTTTTTGAACAGGTGCAGGTAGCCCCAGTTCTGGCACATTTTAGCTTGGCAGAAATACTGATTGATGGCGGTCAGTTCGATGGTCAGGGCCTGGTTCAGCCCGTCGATGATCTGCGGATGACCTTTCATGGATGACACTCCCCGCGTTTGTGAGATCGTGCAGGGCAGCATAGTCGGCGAGGCCGTCGGCAGCAAGGAGAGAGCGTGAAGAGAGCGTGAGACAGACCGCAAAAGATCGGCTACAATGCCATGTCTGAGCGACGAACACGCCAAGGGAGAGCGGATTTCATGGCATTTGATCCACGACATCGCAGCCGAACGATTTTGGAAGGGCCGGAACGGGCACCGGCCCGAGCCATGCTCAAGGCCATCGGTTTTTCCGACGAGGCGTTACGTCGGCCGATCATCGGCGTGGCCAACACCTGGGTCGAAACCATGCCTTGCAACTTCCATCTCCGCGACCTGGCCGCCCGGGTCAAGGACGGCATCCGCGCCGCCGGCGGCACGCCGATGGAATTCAACACCATCGCCATCAGCGACGGCGTGACGATGGGAACCGAAGGCATGAAGGCCAGCCTCGTCAGCCGGGAGTTGATCGCGGATTCGATTGAATTGGTTGGCCGGGGGCATTTCTTTGATGCCGTCATCGCATTGGTGGCCTGCGACAAGACGATTCCCGGAGCGGCGATGGGCCTGATTCGGCTCGATGTGCCGGGATTCGTGCTGTATGGCGGCTCCATCGCTCCGGGCAAATTCAAAGGCCGGGACGTGACCATTCAGGATGTCTTCGAGGCCGTCGGTGCTCGAGCTCGGGGCCTGATGTCCGAGGAGGACTTCCGCGAGTTGGAGGACCACGCTTGTCCGGGGGCCGGGGCCTGCGGCGGACAGTACACCGCGAACACGATGGCAATGGCGCTGGAATATCTCGGCTTGTCGCCCATCGGCTCGGCCAGTCCTCCCGCGGTGGACCCACGCAAAGCCGATGTCGCTTTCCGGGCCGGGCAACTCGTGGTTGATCAATTGCGACGTGGTTTGAAGCCGTCCAGAATTTTGACCCGGGAAGCCTTCGAGAATGCCATCGTCGGCGTGGCAGCGACGGGCGGCTCAACCAATGCGGTGTTGCACCTGTTGGCTCTGGCTCGGGAAGCCGGGGTGCCGTTGGTCATTGATGATTTCGACACCATCAGCAGCCGGACGCCGCTCATAGCCGACCTGAAGCCCGGCGGTCGATTCGTGGCAGTCGATCTGGACCGGGCTGGGGGAACCGCGTTGGTGGCTCGTCGGCTTCTCGAAGCGGGCAAGATGCACGGCAACCAGTTGACACCGACAGGAAAGACCCTGGCCGAAGAAGTGGCCAATGCCGTGGAGACACCGGGGCAGGAAGTCGTGCGTCCGATCAGCTCTCCGCTTAAGCCGACCGGCGGTCTGGTAATCCTGAAAGGCACGTTGGCCCCGGAGGGCTGCGTGGTCAAGGTGGCGGGTCATGAGCGGCTGCATCATCGGGGACCAGCGCGGGTATTCGATCGGGAAGAAGAGGCGATGGCAGCGGTGACGGCGGGGAGGATTCAGCCTGGCGATGTGGTCGTCATCCGCTACGAAGGACCGAAAGGCGGCCCTGGCATGCGGGAGATGCTCGGGGTGACGGCGGCACTCGTGGGCGCTGGCCTTGGCGAAAGCGTGGCCCTGCTCACCGACGGCCGATTCAGTGGCGCAACCAAGGGCCTGATGGCCGGTCACGTCGCCCCGGAAGCGGCGCATGGAGGACCCATTGCCGCCGTCCAGGAAGGGGACATGATCGTCTTCGACCTGCCCAGGCGGCGGCTCGATCTGGAAGTCAGCGAAGCGGAATTGCGAAGCCGACTGGCCCGTGTCCAACCGCCGCCGCCCCGCTACACGCATGGGGTCTTCGCCAAGTACGCCGCTTTGGTGTCGTCGGCCTCGGAAGGGGCGATCACCCGGCCAAGGTGGTGATAATTTCCAAGCGTTCACGGATAGCCGGCCTGTTTCCCGAAGGGGGTCAAGTCCATGCCCCAGGACGTGCTTTCGGTGGGACTGGTAGTGGCAGATCATGTCTGCGCTCCGGTGGACCACCTGCCCGCCGCGGGGGAGCTGGTCACGACGTCGGACATGATCCTGTCCATCGGCGGCGGAGCGTCGAACGTCGCGGTGGACTTGCGAAAGATGAACTGTTCCGTGGCCATTGCCGCGGCCGTCGGCGACGATGCCTTCGGACGCATCGTCCGGGACATGCTCGCTGAACAAGGGGTGGACGTCAGTCATCTCCGCGTGCTGCCCAGCCGACCGACCAGCCAGACGCTCATTGTCAACGTCCGTGGGCAGGATCGGCGGTTTATACATCTCATCGGGGCTTATGGCGAGTACCGAGCCGAGGACATTCCGCTGGAGGCTGCCCGGCAGGCAAAGGTTTTGTATGTGGGCTACTTCCTGCTGATGCCCGCGTTAACGGCCGAAGGATTGATTCCGGTGTTTGAGGAAGTCCGGCGGGCCGGGGTGCGAGTCGTCGTGGACATTGCCATCGGCGGACCCGGCGATCACGCCGCCAAACTGGAACGCCTGCTGCCCTATGTGGACGTGTTCACGCCAAATCAGGACGAGGCGGCGGTGATTCTCGGCGAACGCGATCCGGTCAAGCAGGCCGAGGCATTTCACCGCATGGGTGCGGGCACGGCCATCATCACGATGGGGCAAAACGGCTCCGTGCTCGTGTCCAGGGACGTGCGGTTGAAAGCAGGCAGTTATCCGGTTGAGTTCGTGGACGGCTCCGGCGGCGGAGACGCCTTCTGTGCCGGGTATATCTACGGGCTTATCAAGCGGCTTCCGCCTGAAGAATGCCTGAAGATCGCCAGCGCTTTAGGGGCCAGTTGCGTCCGGGCTATCGGCACCACGCCGGGGGTCTTCACGGAAGCCGAATGTCTCGATTTCCTCCGCCGACATACGCTGCCGTTGGAGCGGTTTTAAAACGCAAACCGCCGACGGGGGCTTCCGTCGGCGGTGATTGATTGCCTCACCCCATCCCTCTCCCCAGGGGAGAGGGAGCATGCTGTCCGGATTTCCCCAAGGGAGAGGGAGCTTTCTGTTTCTGTCCGATTTCCCCAAGGAAGAGGATGCTGTAACCCCGAGGAAGAGGGCGATTCTCAGAAGATGAAGGCGATTCCGGCGCTGAAGCCGTCGAACCGCAGGAACATGTCCTCGTAGGTGGCGTCCATTTTGCCGAGGTCGAAGCTGACCGGCTGCTCGCTGCGGCGGACGTTGAAGATACCCTGGAACTCATAGCCAGCCCGGGCCTGTACACCTTCGACCGGATACCACCACAGGAAGATACCCGCCTGGAAGAAGGGGGACAGGGACACGTCCTCCCGCGTGGTCCGGGGATCGACGTCGCCGCGCTCCAGGGAGACTTTGGTCTTGCGGTAGTCGAGGAACAGACCGACCCGACCTTCGACGCTCCAGGCGAAGCCTTGGCCCAGATAATACTCGTACCCACCGCCAATCTGCCCGCCGTAGAGTTGGTTCTCCCATTCGTTGTAATAGGTGGCCGCATTCAGCGGGCTGGGGTTGCTGTCGATGTCCAGGTCCACGGTACGGAAGCTGAACCGTTCCCAGATGTTCATGATGCGGGCACCGGTGATGACGTAGGTCCGGTCGCATTCCGTCTGGTTGACCGGCAGGCGAACATTGAGTTCTGCGTTCCAGGCCCGCTGAAGGAACTCGATCCGCATGTCTTCCGCACCGTTCCAGATGCCGTAGGCGGCCACAGGAATGCCGCCGTATTGGAGGATGTCGGCAATCTGCTGAGCAGTCAGCGGGGCACCGACACCGCCGACCACCGCATTGGGATAGATGTTGGATACCACGTCCCGCGACGGACCGGCAAAGTCCGGCGTGAAGTTGAAAAATGGTGCGCTCAGGAACGAACTGGCCAGATCGCTGCCGACGCCCGCTCCGGGAAAGCCGGCGGCTCCCTGGGGAATGATTCCGGCTCCGGCGCTGTGGGCAAACTCAGCCAGATGCCAGACCGAGAATTCGATGGCGATGCCGTTGCGGAGCCGATAACCGAGGGTCAGCCGGAAGCCCGGTTCCCATTTGTCCTGGCCGACCATGCCGGAACTCAGGGCCGGTTCCTTGCTCCCGATGAAGGCTCCTGGCACGCCCCGTTCGGCAAACAACCGAGCGATGATGTTGGGCGGATCCTGATCGTCCAAGGCGTTGATGAGCGGGCCTTGGCCGTTGATTGTTCCGGCGGTGTCCCAGAAGCCCCGCACGGCCAGGATCTGGCTGCGGACGGGGTTGTTGATGCGGAAGAACAATGCTTCGGCGGCAAAGTACAAGCCTTCATCCCGCTGGTCCCACATGGTCGGGATGGGAAACTCCCAGGAGGGAGCGCCCACGTTCATGTCCTGACCGCGGGCCGCGGCCGGCAACATGAACAACGCTCCCACCAGCAAGCCCAGCCACCTGGTCCGCGTCATCATGGAACCCACTCCTTCGCGACGAAGGTGCTTCATGCCTTCTGCCCCGGCCCGGTCTGCCCTACGCCGACCTGCGGATCAAGTCTCGTCTGCTTGCCTACCGCCGTCCTCCGGCGGAGCAGTCGCTTCAGACGGCAATCTTTAGCATGAATCGGACGCAATCCTGACAAACTTGAACCATTCGGCAGAGTCGTTCAACCCGGCACTTGCCGCAAAGGGAACCTAGATTATCCCCACGCTTGGGGCAGGGTTTATAAAACGAGGAAAACCCGGGAGCCGACGCTCCCGGCTGCCCTGACCCGGGTGCTGACGCTCCCGGCTCGCCGAGATATGCGAGATTGTTATGGGAACCGACTTTGCCTATTTCCAACGTCGTCTCGATCGTCTCGCCGCTCAGACGGAGGCCCAGGGCGTCGAGGGTTTCCTGATTACCCATCCGGTCAATGTCAGCTACCTGACCGGCTTCAGCGGCGACTCCAGCTATCTTCTCGTGGGTCGGGACCGTATTCTGCTCGTCAGCGACGGCCGGTTCACGCAGCAACTTCAGGAAGAATGTCCGCAGGTGCCGGTGCATATCCGTCCGCCGTCGGTCCGCATCACCGATGCCGCGGTCGAATGCTTCAACAAGCTCGGCTGGCGAAGCGTGGGCTTCGAGGCGGCTCGTGTCAGCGTGGAAGAATACGAACGGTTGCGGGAATTGGCTCCCAGCGTTTCCTGCAAACCATGCAGAAACCTCGTCGAAACGCTCCGCCTGTGCAAGGACGACGAAGAAATCTCCCAGATCCGCCAAGCCATTGAAATCGCCGAACGGGCCTTCGAGCGGTTTCGCGCATCGCTTCGGCCTTTAGATTTTGAGAAAGGCCTGAGCGACCGCATGGAAACGCTGGTCCGGGCCGAAGGAGCGATCTCGACCGCCTTTCCGACCATCGTTGCCGTCGGCGACCGCGCCGCCCTGCCGCACTGCCCGCCGGGAGGCAAAACGCTTCAAGGAGCAGAGCTGGTCCTGGTGGACTGGGGGGCGTGTGGCCGGTTCTATCGGAGCGACTTGACCCGGGTACTGACCAACCGTACAATCTCGCCTCAACTTCGGAAGGTCTGGTCAGCCGTCTTGAACGCTCAGCAGCGGGCCATTGCGGTGCTTCGTCCGGGAGTGGAAGCCCAAGCCGTCGATGCGGCGGCACGGGCAGCCCTGGCCGAGGCAGGCCTGGATTCTTATTTCACGCATGCACTGGGTCACGGCATCGGCATGGAGGTCCACGAAGCACCCCGGCTCGGGGCGGGGATTGCCACGGCTTTACAGCCCGGCATGGTGGTGACCATCGAACCCGGGGTGTACATCCCCGGCTGGGGCGGCGTGCGGATCGAGGACGACGTGTTGATTACCGAAGACGGCTGCGAGGTGCTGTCCAAACTTCCCAGAAGTCCGGAAGAATTGATGGTTGCCTGGTGACCAAGGGAGGCTCCGGTGTCGGAAGGCGAAGTCAGCAACACGGGTCCGTTCGACGTGCGGCGGATTCGTTATCTCAGCGCCCTGATGGACCGCTACGACATGACGGAAATCGACATCCGCGAGGGGGACGTGCATCTGCGTCTGCGCCGCCGTCCCCGTCGGGTGACGCTGAGCGAAATCGCCACCGGTCTGCAACAGGCCCTGCCCGCCACGCTGCCGACACCGACGACTCCCGCTCCCGCGGCCACAGTGACGGCCGCCGCTCCTCCCGCCGAGGCGGAAAAGCCCGCCA
The DNA here is from genome assembly GCA_025055835.1 of Gemmatales bacterium. Classification (GTDB taxonomy): domain Bacteria; phylum Planctomycetota; class Planctomycetia; order Gemmatales; family HRBIN36; genus JANWWR01. The sequence continues at coordinate 6,580 of JANWWR010000007.1, forward strand.
AGATGCTTCTGGAAATCAAAAGCCCGACGCCCGGCACCTTCTACGCCTCGCCCAAGCCGGACGCTGAACCGTTCGTCAAGGTCGGCTCCCGGGTTCACAAGGATACCGTCGTCTGCCTGATCGAGGCGATGAAGGTGTTCAACGAGATCACCGCCGACGTGGAAGGCGTCATCGCGGCGGTGTGCGTCGAGAACCAACAGCCGGTGGAATACGGCCAGGTGTTGTTCAAGGTCGATCCAACAGCCTAGCGACGGATGGAAACATGTTCCAGCGCATCATGGTCGCCAACCGCGGCGAGATCGCCCTGCGGGTCATCCGCGCCTGCCGCGACCTGGGCATCGAGGTCGTCTGCGTGTACAGCGAAGCCGACCGCGGTGCTCCGTATCTGGAACTGGCCGATGAGGCCATCTGCATCGGCCCCGCTCCTGCCGCTGAAAGCTACCTGAACATCCGCCGCATCATCGCTGCCGCCGAGGTCGCCAACGTCCAGGCCATCCATCCCGGTTATGGCTTCCTGTCGGAAAACGCCCACTTCGCCGACATCTGCCGGTCCTGCCAGATCGAGTTCATCGGCCCGACCAGCGAGGCGATGCGGAAACTGGGCAACAAGAACGAAGCCCGCAAGGTGGCCCAGTTGGCCAAGGTCAATGTGGTTCCCGGCTCCAAGGAACTCGTCGAAACCGACGCCGAGGCGTTGCGGATCGCCAAGGAGATCGGTTATCCGGTGCTGATCAAGGCGGCAGCGGGCGGCGGGGGTCGCGGCATGAGGGTGGCTCGCAACGACATCAGCCTCCAGGCCGGTCTCAAGCAAGCCCGAGCCGAGGCCGAGGCCGCCTTCAAGGACGGCAGTGTCTACATCGAAAAGTACATCGAACAGCCGCGGCACGTCGAGGTGCAGATTCTCGGCGACAGCCGGGGCGAGGTGGTCCACCTCTGGGAACGCGATTGCAGCGTGCAGCGTCGGCATCAGAAGCTCATCGAGGAGTCACCCGCCCCGAACCTGCCGGTCCACGTCCGGGAAGAAATCTGCAAGGCCGCGGTGCGACTCGCCAAGACCGCCGGATACACCAACGCCGGCACCTGCGAATTCCTCGTGGACAAAGACCACAATTTCTACTTCATTGAAGTCAACGCCCGCATCCAGGTCGAGCATCCGGTCACGGAACTGGTCACGGGCATCGATCTGGTGCGGGAACAGATCCGCATCGCCGCCGGTCAGCCGCTCAGCTTCACCCAGCGACAGATCGTCCATCGCGGCTGTGCCATCGAATGCCGGATCAACGCCGAGGATCCGCGCCGGGACTTCGCTCCGTCCCCGGGAGTTGTCACCCGCTGGCAGCCGCCTGGTGGACCGGGAGTGCGGCTCGATTCCCACGTCGTCACTGGCTACCGCGTGCCTCCCAACTACGACTCACTGATCGCCAAGCTGCTCGTCTATCAACCGACCCGGGCCGAGGCTATCGCCGTCATGCGCCGCGCCCTCAACGAGTTCATCGTCGAAGGCATCAAGACCACCATCCCGCTGCATCAGGAACTGTTCCGTCACTCCAGCTTCATCGAGGGCCAGGTGGACACGACCTTCCTTGAGCGGCATTGGCAGGGCGGCATGCGACGTGGAGCCGAGGAGAGTAAGGCCGTCAGTTGAGCGGTGGTCGGTCTCAGGCGGTGGGTGCCGGACACGGGCCAACAGGTCTCATCGACCGAAAATGCCCGATTTGATATGATCCCTGATGAAGAAGGTGGCAAGAATCTGACCACCCGAACGAATCGGGAGGGCGAGCAAGGGAAATGCGCGTAGGCATCTTGACGGGCGGTGGCGACTGCCCGGGACTCAACGCGGTCATTCGTGCGGTCGTTCGCAAAATCCACAACGCCGGCGGCGAGTGCGTCGGGGTCCTGGAGGGCTGGCGGGGCATGGTGCAGAACCTGACCTGCCCACTCGACGTGAATTACACCGACGGCATCATCGCGATGGGAGGCACCATTCTCGGTTCCTCCCGCACCAATCCCTATAAGCACCCGGAGCACGTCCGGCAGGTGGTTGAGAACTTCCGCAAGAACGCCTTCGACGCCCTGGTGGCCATCGGCGGCGAGGACACCCTCGGCGTCGCCCACAAATTGCACAGCCAGGAAGGGTTGCCCCTGGTCGGCGTACCCAAGACCATCGACAACGACCTGTCAGCGACCGACTTCACGTTCGGTTTCGACACGGCCATCAACATCGTGATGGAGGCGGTGGATCGGCTGCGGACGACGGCGGAATCGCATCGCCGCATCATCGTCGTCGAGACCATGGGCCGTCACGCCGGCTGGATCGCCTGTCTCAGCGGCATGGCGGTCGCCGCTGACTACATCCTGGTTCCCGAGGTCCCTATCAACTTCGACCACCTCTGCCAGGTGCTGGCTGAACGCCGAGCGGCGGGCAAGAAGTACAGCATCGTCGTCGTCAGCGAAGGGGCCCAGTTTCCCGACCGCGGCATGATCGCCAAGGCAGCCGAGGTGGACGCCTTTGGCCACGTCAAGTTGGGCGGCATTGGCGAAGTGCTGGCCGGAATGATCGAAGAGCGGCTCAAAGTCGAGACCCGCAGCGTGACCCTGGGGCATTTGCAGCGCGGCGGCTCGCCCAGCGCCTACGACCGGGTCTTGTCCACCCGGTTCGGCATCAAGGCAGCGGAACTGGTGCTGGCCGGCGATTTCGGCAAAATGGCGGCTCTGCGGGGCAATGACATCGTCGCCGTTTCGCTCGCCGAGGCCGTCAACGACACCAAACGCCTCGACCTCCGCTACATGGAAGAAGCCCAGGAATGGTTTCTTGGCGCGTACCAGGTTCCTCGGGTAGAATAGCAACCTGGATTTGATCCCGCTTGAGCTTCCTTCGGCGGACTAGCTTGAGGAGTCCGCCCCCGCCCACGCGGCCTGCATACTTCCCGGAAGGCGAGGGCTTCAGGACAGCCGCTTCCGGATAAATCACCGTGCTATGATCTTCATGGCCACGGTTCGGTAAATCGGGCAACCGAGGACACCAGAATCAGGGGGGCAAGATCATGTTCCGCATCGAAATGGGCCGATCGGGTCGCTACTGCGACGGGATGTCGCGGCGCAGCTTCCTGCAACTCGGTGTGGCGGGGATGGCCAGCGTCACCTTGCCGCAGATCCTGCGGGCCAGGGAGATCAGCGGGTCGGCCCGCAAGCAGACGTCGGTGATTCTCATCTGGCTGGACGGCGGCCCCAGCCACATGGACCTGTACGACATGAAGCCGGAAGCCCCGGCGGAGTATCGTGGCATCTGGGCACCCATTCGCACGAAAGTGCCCGGCTTCGACATTTCCGAACTGTTCCCACTTCAGGCCAAGATCACGGACAAGTTCTCCGTGGTCCGTTCGCTCCACCACGATACCGGCGACCACTTCGCTGGAGCGCACCGGATGCTGACGGCGAAGGACATGGGGGTCAGCGGGGCGGCCACGGATCAGAAGTTCCCCGGCATCGGAGCCATCGTGCAGCGGGAACTCGGGCCGCGACAGCCCGGCATGCCGGGGTATGTAGCGATCCCGTACAGCATGTCGATCGGGCTTCGCCCCGGCTACTTCGGCGGACACCTGCTTGGGGCCATGTACAACCCGTTCGAGACGGTCAACGACGCCAACAGCCCGAATTTCCGGGTGCAGAACCTGAATCTGGCCAGCGGCCTGACCCTGGAACGGCTCGAAGACCGCCGTTCGCTCAGCCAGCACTTCGACGCCGCCCGCCGCTATCTCGATGTGCTCAGCGAAGCGAAGGTCATGGACCGCTTCGAGCAGGAGGCGTTTGAGTTCGTCAGCGGCCCCCGCGCCCGCCGGGCCTTCGACATCAATCTCGAAGATCCGCGCGTCCGAGATCGCTATGGCCGCAATTCCTGGGGGCAGAGCGTGCTGTTGGCCCGCCGCCTCGTCGAAGCTGGTTCGACCTTCGTGACTGTGCACCTGGGCGGCTGGGACCACCATTGGGACCTCAAAAAGGGCATGGAGGACTACCTGCCCAAGGTGGACAGCGCCGTGTATGCCTTGTTCACGGATCTGGAAGACCGGGGTTTGCTGGACAGCACGCTGGTGGTCATGTGCGGCGAGTTCAGCCGGACGCCGAAGATGAACGACGGCGGCAACGGCGGCGCGCCGATGAGCATGGGCACGCCCGGCCGGGACCACTGGGGCCACGCCATGTTCTGCCTGCTTGGCGGCGGCGGGATCAAGGGTGGTCAGATCGTCGGTTCAACGGACCGGCTGGGCATGTATCCGACCAATCGACCGCTCCAGCCCTGCCACATCCACGCCACCATTTATCACGTTCTTGGCATTGATCCGAAGCTGCATCTGCTCGACCCGAGCGGTCGGCCGGTGCCGGTGCTGGAGGAGCCGGAACCGATTTGGGAATTGCTCTAACAGATCAGCTCGTACTCGGGCTTGAATTGTCTGGCGCAATCAACGACTGACGGCCATTGACGGGCCGTCAGTTTTTTTGTCCGCGGCACGCAGGGCTTCGAGCGTTCGCAGCAATTCCGCGGCATGGGCTTGGCGTCGGTCATCGAGCAGCCGAACGTTTACGCCGGCCAGGTACAGCATTGCGCCGTGATAGTCTTTGTGCAGGAAGGCCTGGACCGCCAGTTCGTAGTTGCGTTCGGCATCCTGGCGCGAACCGCGAAACTCATAGTCATCTAGACGGGCCAGCCAACTGGAGGCGTGGATTTTCAAGCCGTAAGGGGCGGTGTATAACGCCTCGGCCAGTTTGCGGGCCTCGTCCAGACGACCCGCCTGGGCTTCCTTTTCGATGGCCGCCAGGTGGTCGCGGGCCTCGTCAGGGGCTTGTGCGACGGCCTGTTCAGCCTCCTCCGCCAGGGCCTTCAGACGCATGAGTCTTTGATTGACGGCATACGTCGGCCAGGCAAAGCGCAAGGCCAGATCACGGGCGTGAAGGAGGTATTGTTCGGCTTCCTGGAAGCGTCCTTGATTTTGCAGAGTGTCTGCGATCACCAGGCAGGCGTCGAATTGTCCGGCAGCTTCGCGATGCAGATCCTCGTGGGAGCGCTGAACCACCGCAGCATCAGGCGCGGGCCGCTGCTCGACTTTTTGCATACCGACGGCTGAGGGTGGAGCCGGGGCAACCTCCGACGGCATGGGCAGCGGGCTAATCTCCGGCAGATTGTCCTTGCCCGGCAACGCAGCCAATTCGGCCTGGAGTTTGTCCGGATGCAGGTCGTCCCACCAGCCGAGCGTCGGCCGCAGGGCCTCGGCCTTGGCCAGTAATTGCCGAGCTTTAGCCGCCTCGCCGTTGCGAATGGCCGACCGGGCCTGCCGAAGAAATTCCCTGGCCGTCAAAGAGCGGGCCTGCTCGATTTCCCGCAGTAGTTTTTGGGGCGAATCAGCCCAGGGAAGCCAGGATGGAGGCCCGACTGCGTCGGCCTGCCGGGCAAGAGCTTCGGCCCGATCAAAATCTCCTCGCCGCAAGGCCCGCCGGGCCTCGGTGAGCAGGGACTCTCCCCGGGAACCGGACATCCCGTTATCCAGGCGCTGAAGCCAAAGCTGTACTTCGGCTCGCTCCTCCGGATTCAAATGGGGGCTGTTCTGAAGCAAGGCAAGGGTGGCTCGCGCTTCCTGCGGGCGGCCGGTCTGGACGGACACCCTGGCGTGTTCGTACAAGACCCGGGCGTGACGTCGCTCCGCCAAGGCCGTTTGATTCGCGGCCAGACAATCCTGAAGGAAGCGCTGCTGCTGAGATGTGAGTTGATGCCGAGCTGCCTCAGCACGGCGAAGCAGAATCTCCGCCTGTTCATAATCCCGCCGCTGCTGGCACTCCCAGCCGGCTTGCAGATAATTGCTGGCCGTGGGAACCCGGGATTGCGATTGAATCACTGTTCCCCCTGGTTTTTCCTCGATTTCGACCCAGGCGGGAGCTTGACCGGTCGCGGCACACGCCGATACCCCCAGGATGAGCACACAGATCACCGAGTTTCTCACAGCTCGACCCCCCCGGGACCGTTCAGCCGGTCGCTGCCAATCTCAGGGCTGTATGGGTGCCATGGCCAGCAACAACACCAAAGGCGTGGTCCGGGGCTATAGCAAGGGGGCTTGCCAAGGTCAAGCCACAGCGGGATATGGAAAAATGACGCATCTTGCCAAACCGATTCGGCTTAGACGGCGTAGAATGAATATGCCATGCACATCTTTCGCCCCTCTGCAAGGCAAGTCAGGCAAGTGTCGATGACTGTGCGACAAAGCTGCTATATGAAAAATATATCAATTAGGGCTTGAACACAGGAAACGCAGTTGTACTATACTAACAGGGTTTCTAGGTTTTCTTAACAGGAGACAGACATGGCAAAGGGCAGAGAGAAAAGCGACAAGCCAAGCAAGATGGAGGTCGTCCGGAAGATTCTGGAGGCCAACCCCAAGGCGAAGCCGGATGAGATCGTCCAGGTGGCACAGAGCCAGTACGGGACGGAGATCAATAAGCGGACCGCCGGGGTTTATCGCTACATGATCCTGCACCCCAAAGGCAAGACTGCTCGGGTTCGGGCTAAGAACGGCGCCGCCAAGGCTGCCCCGGCTCGACCGGTGACCGCCGGCGTTGGCGAAGGCCTCGACGACTTGTTCCGGGCCGCTGAAAAGATGGGCTGGTCGCGGCTTAAGACCGTGGTGGAACGCATCACCCAGGCCCCGTATTAATGGGACCGGCAACGAGAGGTCGAGCAAACTTGCGACGTTGCCGATCTTCGCTCACATCGCCCAGTAAGGGCATTTTTTCACTTCCGCCCAGGCCCGCACTGGATCGGCAACGTCGGCTGCCAACGAAGCAGCCGCTAATCTCCGGCGAACCACTGGTATAAGAACAAATAGACCAGGACTCCCGAAGCTGACACATACAGCCAGATCGGGAGTGTCAGACGGGCTATGCGCCGGTGTCGCTCATATTGCGCTCTGAATGCTCTATAAAGCGTCAAGATGGCCAGCGGGACCACCACGGCGGCGAGCACTGTATGTGAAATAAGCAAGGCGAAATAAACGGGCCTGGACCAGCCCGTTCCGCTAAACGGCGTAGCGCCGTGAAAGTAGTGATAATACAAATAACTGGCCAAAAAGAGCGCTGACACTCCGCATGCTGACAACATGCTGACAATGTGGCCTTGCCGTCGGCCCAGCCGAATCAGGACATAGCCCGTCACCAGCAGTAATCCGCTCAGGGCATTGAGTCCCGCATTGATGGCGGGAAACCAGCGGAGTTTTAACCAGCGCCCAAGAGGCCCGGCATAGAGTCTTTCCGCATCAGCACGTAGCCTTTCGACTTCGTTTGGATTGATTTCAAAAAGTCCGCTCGGAGTGCCTTTGTCGTCATATAGTTCTTCGACACAGGCATAAGTCCCCCTCACCCAGCCGTCCCGATCAATCAGGTAAAGCCGACTGGAGTGGGCGAATCGCTGGCCAGGCTCGGCTTCCGGGTTTTCCACGATGTCGCTGTGAAAACTTTGCTGGACGAACTGGCGTACGATCTCGGCTCCCTTCGGTTCGGTCGTCGTCAGAAACAGCCAGCGACGCGGATCGGCTCCAAGACTGTCCGCGAGTTTGCGCAACTCTTGTGGTGTGTCGAGCCCAGGCGCCGCTGAAAACGTGACCAGCAGGATTTTCGTGCCCCGAAGCTCTTCCTGAAGCTGCTGCAAAACGGCCCGGACGTGCGGGCAGGACATGGTGCAGCACGAATACGTCACCCCGGCGATCCAGACTTGGCCCCGCAAATCCGCCAAGCTGCGGGGGGTTTCGTTCTGGTCGAGGAACTGAAAATCGGCGACCCGGCCCAACGGCTCAGGACCACGGGTCAATTCCACGGCGATGGCCCAAACGGCCACGCCGAGCAGCACCACGATCAAAACCAGCCAGAGCAGCCGGTCGGATTTGCTCCACCGCATCATTGCCCGAGGTAGGGCAGCCAAGCCCATTTAATGGAGTGGGCGAAGGTCAAGTCCGGCATCAAGGCACAGATAAGCAACGCGCCCATGATCAATGGCGGGACGATCATGAAGTAGAGCTTGAACCAGTCCCATTTCAGGTGCATGAAGAACATGGCGACGAGAACCGCCTTGCAGACGGCCACGATCATCACCAGGGTGTGCCCGGCCTGCGGTCCGAATGGCCAGAGGCTTTCGTTCACGGTCATAAACGAGACGCCGGTGAAGACTACCAACGCCGCAAACACCGTCAAATAGATCCGCTCCGTGCCGTGCCCTTCATGAGCCTGTTCGCTATGTGCTTCGGTCATGGCCGCTCCTTGGGATTCATGATGGCCAGGGGTTTATGATCTCAGTTTGCCTTATTCCCCGGTCCGCGGGTTTTACCCGATCAGATAGAGCAAGGGGAACAGGAAAATCCAGACGATGTCCACGAAGTGCCAGTATAACCCGGCATACTCGACGAAGTAAACCGACTCCAGCGTGAACAAGCCCAGCGCCGCCCGGACCAGCATGACGACGAACATCACCATGCCGCCAAGGACGTGAAGGGCGTGGAAGCCGGTGATCGTGAAATACAACGACGCCCAGAGATTGCCGTTGGGATGTACCGGCGGCAGGTGCAGGCCGTGGCCGTCGTGCTTTTCGCCGTGTTTCTCTGCCAGTTTCGCCTGGAGCTCCCGATAAGCGGCTAGTTGGGCCTGCGTCGTCTTGAATTCCTGCACGGCGAAACGGTCGGCCAGGGCGAGGGCCGCGGCCAGGTCCGCGTCAGTCTTCTGCTCGTCGAGGCTGAGTTTGTTGCGATAGTCGGCGATGGCCTGCTTCAACGCCAGATCCGGTGATTCATGGATGCCGCCGGGGAAAATGCCGTGTTCCCATTTATGCGTGTACTCGTGGGCCTTGATGAGCAGGAAGACGCCGCCCAGGGCCAGCGTCACGGCGATGTACACCAGGGCCAGGCCGAGCTTCTTTTTGAGCATCGCCGCATGGGCCAGGACGATCGAGACGCTGCTGCAAATGAGGAAGAACGTGTTGATGGCTCCCAGAAACTCTTCCAGTAGCATGTCGTGCGGCCGAGGCCAGACCGGCTGACCGAAGCGGAGCACGATGTAGGCCCCGATCAACCCGGAGAAGAACATGATCTCGGTCGCCAGAAACAGCCACATCGCCAGCTTGCCGTTTCGCAGCGGCAAGCCCATGTGCTGGGGAGGCGCATCGAGTGTCGCGGCATGCGTCGTCATGTCTTCCTTCTCCGTCAATCACGATCCCGCCAGAATCAACCAAGGACCGTCTAACAACAAGGCCGTCAGAACCACTGGCAAATAAACCAAGGAAGCCCAGAGCACCTGCCGGGCACGCTCGGCGGAGGGTGCCAGCAGGAAGCGGATCGCCGTGGCGATGAACAGCCCGCCGATGGCCAGGACGACCAAGACGTATCTCGGCCCGCTCAGCCCGGCCAGGAACGGCAAAAGGCTGGCCAGCAGGAGCATCAGGCAACCTTGGACCATGAACCGGGCGGTCAGCCGACCGTCCTCGCTGTCCTGGGTCGAGAGCATTTGCAGACCCGCCCGGCGATAGTCGTCCCGATAGAGCCACGCGATGGCCCAAAAATGCGGGAACTGCCAGAGGAATACGATGAGGAACAGGATTCCAGCCACGAAGTCCAGACCGCCACCGGCGGCCAGCACGCCGATGACCGGCGGAAGCGCCCCGGGCACCGCTCCGATCATCGTGTTCAGGGCCGTGATCCGCTTCAGCGGCGTGTAGGCGAAGACATACAAGGCCAGCGTCAACCCCGCCACGGCGGCGGCCGACGGGTTGACCAAAGTCGCCAGGTAGCCCAGGCCCAGGCAGGAAGTCATAACGCCGAAGCGGAGCACCGCTGAGGGGCTGAGCCGACCCGCGGGAAGAGGCCGACGCCGCGTCCGCCGCATGATCGCATCGGCGTCTTTTTCGAGAAGCTGGTTTAACGCCCCGGCTCCGGCGGCGACCAGGGCCGTGCCGAGCAGGGCGTGCAGCAGCGGCAGGAGCGAACTTCCTGGCATAGCCGCCGCGAAGAAACCAACCGCCACCGTAAACAGCACCATCGTCGTCAGCCGCGGCTTGGCCAGCTGAACATAATCCAGCACAAGCCCAAGTCGGCTGGTCTGAGATGCCGACGCGGACTGTTCCGACGGCGAAGCGGCCACCAGGACTGGCGTTTCCATGAGGTTCATGCTGCTCCCGCCGTCACGGACATCGGTTCATCTACCCGCCCCGCGGTCAGGTGCCGGGAACACCGCAGCACCAGCAGAAAAATCGTCATCAAGGCCAAAGCCCCCAGGCCGACATGGGCCGTGGTAAAACCCGCCCGCTCTGCCGACACCGGCCGATGATCCATCGCCCCCTCGCCGGCCCCGAACCACCACGCCGCCGCGCCGACGGCAATTTGCCCCAGCACGAGGCCAAGCAGGATCATGCTCGGCCAACGCAGTTCGCCGAGAGTCCGCAGACCGGGTCGGGAAGTTCGCACCACCAGCATCACCGCATGGGCCAGCACCGCCGCCGCCAGGAACAAGTGCAGCCACAAGGCCCACGACCAATCCCCGGCTCCGAATTGTCTCAGCCACACGCCGACTACCAGCTGTCCCATGATCAGGCCGAGTGTCAGTCGGCAGACCTTGCGAAAGCGCGGTCCCCCTTCGACCGCCAGCGGCACGGCCTCGATCCAGCCCCGGGACAACATCAAAGGCATCGCAGCGACCAGGGCGAAGACCAGATGTCCCGTGATGCCGTGGATCATGGCGAATTCCAGCCCCCAACCGGCCCGGTTCAGCTCGACCCGTAGAATGCCCAGGATGCCCTGCATCCCCACGCCGACCAGAGCCACCCAGGCCGTCAGTCGAGTGATCCGGTCCCGACTCACCGCCGTGACCCAGACTGCCAGGACGATGGCCAGCAGACCGACGATCCAGCCCAGCTGCCGGTGCCCGTGTTCGATGAGATAGCCGATGCCGTGGGCCTCAGCCGTGTCGTGCCAAGACATCGTCAGCATGTACCACGGCACCCGGACGGACTGCGGATCGACCATCCCGGCCCGCAGGCTCGTCACCAACCCGCCCAGGGCGATCAGCGGAAAGACCGCGGCGGTCGTGAACAATGCCCAAGCGAACAGACCGGGCCGATAACGCTCCCTCCCCTTGGCGGAGTCGCTTCCCGTCGGCAGGTTGGCGGTCGGCGTCAGCCCGGCTGTCATGGGATCAGTGATGTCCTTCCTGAATGGGACGGTCGAGTTTCAGGGTCTGCGGCAGGTAGTCCTGCTCGACTTCCGGATGGCTGTATTCATACGGACCGCGATAGACCGTCGGAATCGTCTCGAAGTTGCCGTGCGGAGGCGGCGACGGAGCTTCCCATTCCAACGAGTTCGACTGCCACGGGTTCTTCGGGGCCTTCGGGCCGAAGAAGATGCTGTAGAAGAAGTTGATCACGAAGATGATCTGCGTCGCAAACAGCAGGAACACGCCGAAGGAAATCAGGTGATTGAAGAACATCATCACCGTGTTGTAATCCTGGGCGTCGATCCAGGCCCGCAGGTCGGCGTACCGCCGCGGCGCGCCCATGATGCCGATGTTGTGCATGCCGAAGAAGGCGACGTTGAACAGCAGGAACGTCAGGAAGAAATGCACCTTGCCCCAGAACTCGTTCATCATCCTGCCAAACATCTTCGGGAACCAGTGATAGATTCCCGCGAAGATGCCGAACAGGCTGCCGCCGAACAGCACATAGTGGATGTGGGCCACGATGAAGTAGGTGTCGTGGAAATGGATGTCGGTCGGCGTCGAGGCCATGTAGATGCCGCTCAGGCCGCCGATGATGAACAGCGACACGAACGCCAGAGCGTTGAGCATCGGCGTGTTGAAGCGGACGTTGCCGCCCAGCACGGTGAAGATCCAGTTGAAGGTTTTGATCGCCGAAGGAAGGGCGATCATGATCGTCGAGACCATGAAGACCGAGCCGAGGATCGGCGACATGCCGGACATGAACATGTGGTGGCCCCAGACGATGAAGCCCAGCAGGGCGATGCCGGCCACCGACAGGACCATCGGCACGTAGCCGAACAGCGGCTTGCGGGCATGGGTCGAGATGATGTCGGAAACCATGCCCATCGCCGGCAGAATCATGATGTACACGGCCGGGTGGGAGTAGAACCAGAACAGGTGCTGCCACATGAGCGGCTGACCGCCCGTGGGCCGTCCCGTATTCGCCATCTTCTCCGCGAACCGCTCCATGCCCAGCGCCTCGAACATGGTGGAGATGGTTCGCGGGTAACTTTGAATGATCGTGTTGGCTTCGAGATTGGACGGCACGAAGAAGGCGGTGATTTCGAGATTGTCAAGCAGGCCGAAGATCAAGGCCACGGTCAGCACCGGCAGGGCGAAAGCCTGCAAGGTCGCGGTGATGAACATGGCCCAGGTCGTCATCGGCAGGCGGAACATGGTCATGCCGGGAGCACGGCAGTTGATGATCGTCGTCATGTAGTTGATGCTGCCCAGAAGCGACGACACGCCGACGCACAGCAGGGCCAGGAACCAGAACGTCTGGCCGTAGCCCGAGCCTGGAGCCGCGCTGCGGATCACGCTCAGCGTCGGATACGACGTCCACCCCGCCGCCGCTGCTCCGCCCTCCATGAAGAAGCTCAGCAGGATGAACACGAACGCCGGCGGCATGAACCAGTACGAGAGCATGTTCATGACCGGAAAGGCCATGTCCTTGTAGCCGATCTGGAGCGGGATCAGGTAATTGCCGAACGCCCCGGTCAGCAGCGGAATGATGACGAAGAAGATCATGATCGAGGCGTGCATGCTCACGATCATGGTGTAAAACTGCGGCGTCATCTGCCCGGCGTTGCTGGGGAACAGATAGTTGCCGATGATCGGTACGGCGTAGTCGGGGAAGGCCAGTTGGATGCGGATGAGGACGGCCAGGAGACCGCCCAGGAGCATGAAGATCAGACCCGAAAACAGGAATTGCAGGCCGATGATCTTGTGGTCCGTCGAGAAAACATATTTGAACAGGAAGCTCGGCTCCTTGTGGTGGTCGTGGCTTCCGTGTTCGTGTGCAGCGTGTTCAGCCATGTCCGCTCGGCTCCTCGGCTGTGTCGTGTCGTGGTGGTTTCAACCCAGGACGACGCACATTCCGCTGATGAATCAAATCCCCTGGTTGGGCTTGGAAGTCAGCTGTTCCTCCGACTTCCGTTTCAACCATTCGTAGTAATCCTGCTTGGTGGCGTGGACGACGACCTTGGCCCGCATTCGGTAGTGGCCCCAGCCGCACAGCTCCGCGCAGACCCATTCGATTTCCTTGGTCTTGTTCGGGCCGAAGTCCTCGGGCTTGAGCTTGGCAGCGTCGAACCACACCGGGATGACCGAGCCGGGCAAGGCGTCCTGCTTGACCCGCAGTGACGGCACCCAGAAGCTGTGGATGACGTCCCGGGTGGTCAGGTAAATCAGCACCGGCTCTCCGGCCGGGATGTGCAGCTCGTTGTACATCACGAAGGAATCGCGGAAGTTGGGGTTCTTCCAGTTAAGCTCGCCCGGCTTGTCGGCTTCCTTGTCCCAGAGGGCCTGGCGGGTTTCCCATTGGAACTGGCTGGCGATGACCAGGGCGGTGGGCTTGACGTCGGGATGGCGTTCCTTGAACTGGCCGTAGAACTTGGCCCGCGCCCAGGTCGGCACCTGATAGAAGGCGATGAACAGGAGGATGGCGGCAGTCAGCACGGTCCAGGTGACTTCAAGGGGCTTGCTGCCGTGGGTGTAGGTGGATTTTCCGCCGTTGCGACCGGTCGCCGTCATCATCGCATAGACCAAAAGCAGTTCGGTCAGGATGAAGACGATGCCGGTGATTGCCAGGATGAAGTAGAACAGAAAGTCGATCTCGTCGCCGATCGAGGCCACGTTGGGTGGCAGCCAGCCATCGGTGCGGGCGTAGCTGTACACGAACATGGCCACGCCGACGATCGGGACCGTCAGGAAGATGAAGCCCCAAAAGTATCGCACGAGTCGTTCTCCGTTATCACCCGGGCCCTGACGGGCCCGGCTCGCCGTTGTCGAGTTCGCTGTCACCAAGGCCCTGGCGGGCCCGGCTCGCCGAAGTTTAGTTGCTTAGCGTTGCTGAGTCGGCAACGCCATGACGTAGTCCACCAGGTTCCAGATGTCTTCGTCCGACAGCGTGTCCGTGGCCGCCGGCATGCCGGACCCGGCGATGCCCAGACGAATCCGCCAGAACACGTCAATCGGCCGCGCCCCACCGCGGTAGACGCCCAGCGTCAGGTTGCGGGGCGGATTGAGCTGGCCCCAGTCGTTCATGCGGCCGAGGTTGGTCGGCACGTCGAGCGGATTGCTCTTGCCATCTTTCCAGTGGCACTCGACGCACTTGCCGTCGCCCATGTACACCTTGTAGCCGGGGTGCTGGTCGAGCGGGGCACCGGCACTGAGTTGCTTGCCCCAGTTGGACGGCATCGGGGCAGGAGTGTACACGGCTTTTTCGCGGCGATTGGGTCCGCCCCGACCGCTGCCGTACAACCAACGCTTGGCGGCGGATTCAGTCGCCACTCCGGCGTCGTCGGTTTCGCCCGTCGCCAACTGATATTCCGCCATGCCTCGCAGGCTCAGATGAATGACGTAGCTGACCAGGGCGTCGAGAGCCTCTTCCGAGAGCAGATTGAACGACGGCATCGACGCCGTGGGCACGCCCCGCCTCAGCGTCCGTTTGATGTCGTCGAACGACGGCGTGACCTGGGCCGGGGGATCGGGCTTGTTCGTGTTCGGATCGATGCGGACGGTGGAGCGGAACTTGAAGATGCCCCGGCGGAAGTCGCGCGGCCGAGGATTGAGGAACTGTCCCGTGGGACCGTTGCCGTCCCCGTTGACGCCGTGGCAGTAAAGGCACAACCGGCGGTACAGCTTGCTGCCTTCCTTCAAATGGTCAGGGTGCAGCCGCATCTCGGGGTCGTTGGCGATTTCCTCGTCCACCTCGACTTTAGGCTCCCGCGGCGTGCCGAAGTACTCCTTCAGGGAGGCATTGATTTGCTGCTGCTGATCCAAGGGCAGGTCAAGCGTTTCCATCGCATCGACGCCGACGCCCTTTTCCTGTCCGGGCTGAAGGTCGGCCCCGAGAGCGGCGAGCACTTCGGGAGAGGCCGCCGGCGGCCCTTCGGCCCCGACCTGCACAACCTTGCCGTCCTCCGTCCGGCGGATCGTGATCGTTTTGACCACCTTGCGGGTGTACGGCGTGAAAGTGTATTCCAGACTGGCAGGATACTGGTCACGGTCGCAGCCGACGAAGATCAGAGCCGCCATGCCCCCTGCCAAAAGCAAGCCGATCCGACGTGCTACCACGCACCCGCCCTCCGCAGCTGAGCTTGATTAACAAGACGGAACTTGGACGATTGTTCTAGTCTGGCCCCCGGCGATGTCAAGCACCGGCCGTGGCTATCTAACTACCTTACACTCAGCAATTTCAATGCCGATTTGCCGGGGAGGCCGTTAAGAGAGATCCCGCCATCGGGTGTCTATCGCGAGAAAGACGCAAATCTGGTTTCCCTCAGTTAACGGCTGGGCAAGGACGGCGCTCCGAGCGTCGAGAATGCTTTCGGCGGAGGATTCCGAAAGTCGAGAACGACCGCGGCAAACGCCATGCCGTGCTCAGCGCTTGTCATCGATGGTTTCAATCAATGAACTGTTTTTGCAAAAGGCTCGGCTTCGTGCCATGTTTACTATCGAGAGGAATTGTGCCAGGAGGGTAACGTGAATCGAGTGACAGCCCGATGACACCGTCCCGCCCAGGGTCAGGTAGTTGATGAACTCTCCCCGCACGCTGTTTCTGGTCGTGAGCCTCGCGGTCCTGGTCTGCGCTTTGGCTTTGGCAGTGGGTTTGTCCAGAATGGCACCCTCGGCCCCCGGTGAGGCATGGCCGGAAAGTGTCCGCTTCGTCCTCATGCTCTTGGCTTGTTTGTCGGTCATCGGTGTGGGCTGGTGGCTGATGTCGTTCGACCGATCGCCGCGGGAGGCGCTGCGGGATCGGCTGCGAATTCTCCTGGAAGTTGCTCCCGATGCCGCCCTGGTCTGCCGACAGGATCGCAAAATCCTCATGGCCAACGAGGCCGCCGCCCGCTTGTTCGGGTTCAAACTCAAGGAGTTGCCCGGGCGGTCGCTGGAGGAATTGATTCCCAACCTGTTCGCCGGGCAAACCAGCTCCCTGGGCAGTCAAGACACCCTGTTCAAGTCCCCGTCCAGCGCCTGGCGGATCAGTCTGGGAGCAGACAATCTCATCGGGCGGCGAAAGGACGGCTCGGAAACGCCCATCGAAGTCAGTTTCGCTCCGGTGGATGCCGACGGCCGACGCCTCATGGTTTGTTTCATCCGCGACATCGCCGAACGCAAGAACCTCGAAGAGCGGGTTCAGCAATCGCAGAAGCTGGAAGCCATCGGTCGGCTGGCCGGCGGGGTGGCGCACGACTTCAACAACCTGTTGACGGCCATCCTTGGCTACGCGGAACTGCTGCTTCACGGTCTGCCGCCGGGCGATCCGACCCGCGAAGGGCTCGAGGAAATCAAGCGGGCTGCCGAACGCGCCGCCAGCCTGACCCAGCAGCTTCTCGCCTTCGGCCGCAAACAGATGCTTCAGCCCACGGTCGTCGATCTCAACGCCCTGGTCCACGAAACGCAGAAGATGCTGCGTCGGCTCATCCCCGAAGACATCGAAATCCGCCTGGAACTCGATCCCGACACCCAGCCCGTGCGGGCCGATCCGACGCAGACCCAACAGGTCCTGGTCAACCTCGTGCTCAATGCCCGGGACGCCATGCCCCGCGGCGGCACGATCACGATCAGCACGGGCAACGATGAATTGACTCGCAGTCAGGTGCGCCGTCTGTCGGACGTGCGCGCCGGTCCCTATGCCGTGTTGACTGTCACCGACACCGGCTGCGGCATGGATGAGGCAACCTTGGCCCGCGTCTTCGAGCCGTTCTTCACGACCAAGGTGCAGGGCAAGGGGACCGGCTTGGGACTGGCGACGGCCTACGGCATCGTCAAGCAAAGCGGCGGTCATATCGAAGTGGAGAGCGAACCCGGCCAGGGCACCACGTTCCGGGTCTATCTGCCCATCGCCGAGGAAAGCATCCCCACCGTGCCTGTCGCCCAGGAACTGACCCGCACGCCGGTCGGGACCGAAACCGTTCTTCTCGCCGAGGACGAAGCCGCCGTCCGCAGCCTCCTCCGCCGCACCTTGGAGCAGAAAGGGTACGTCGTTTTGGAAGCCTGCAACGGCAAGGAAGCGCTGCAACTGTGCCGCGAACACGACGGGCCGATTCATGTGCTGCTCACCGACGTGGTCATGCCCCACCTCAACGGTCCCGAACTGGCCAGGCAGGTGCAGTTGCTTCATCCTGATGTCCGCGTCATTTTCCTGTCCGGTTACGCCGACAGCGCCGTACTCCAACGCGGCCTGGATCAGAGCCAGGCGGTCTTCGTTCCCAAGCCGTTCCGGCCCGAAACCATCATCCGCATGGTCCGCGAAGTCCTCGACCGGCCCCAGAGCCAGACAGCCTGACGCAAGTGCGGTTTTCTCATGGAACCGCCTCGCCTTCGCTTCCCTTGACCTGCTCCCGGGGCGGTCAAAGAATGGACAGCGGAAGACGACTCCACAGCGACGAGGAGGAAGCGACGGCCATGAGCCTCCCGGAACGGCCTCAATTGCGCAAGACCATCGCGGCGATGCCGGACCCGTCCAACGAGGAGATCATCTGGCTGTACGATCAGTACCGCATCTCCCGGGTCCAGATGGCCGTCAGCCGTCATGCCCTGCTGATCCTCCAACTCTTCGACGGCACCCGTGATCTTCGCGACATCCAGGTGGAACTGATGCGTTACACCGGCGGCCAGCTTTTCCCCAGCAAGGTCCTGGAGCAACTGGTCGCCAAGCTCGACGAGGCGATGTTTCTCGACAGCGAAGCGGTCCAGAAGCGGCTCCAGGAGTTCCTCGACAATCCGATCCGCGAGCCGTCGTGTCTGGATTCCTACGGTTCGACCGCCGAGGACGTCAGCCATCTCCTGCTCAACCAGTTCCAGGACGAAAAAGGGGCCGGTTTGCCGAGCCGGTCCAGAAGCCGGGGCCGACTCCGCGGGGCGTTGATTCCCCACATCGACTACCACCGCGGCGGGCCGGTGTACACGCATGGATTCAAGGAACTGGTCGAGGAGAGCGACGCCACGGTTTTCGTCATCGTCGGCACGTCGCACTACAGCGGCTCCCGATACATCCTCACTCGCAAGGACTTCAAGACGCCGCTGGGTGTGGCCAAGACCAACAAGGAGTTCGTCAACCGCCTGGCGACCTACTACGGCAACGCGGTCTTCGAAGACGAGATCGCGCACATGCCGGAGCATTCCATCGAACTCGAAGTGGTCTTCCTGCAATACCTGCTCGACGGCCATCGGGACTTCACCATCGTGCCGCTGCTTGTCGGCTCCTTCCACGACTGCATTGCCGCCGGTCGGGATCCCCGGGAACAAAGCGACATCTACCTCATGATCCAGGCCCTGCGTCGGGCCGAGGCGGAGTGTCCCGAACGGGTCTTCTACATCTCCAGCGGCGACCTGGCCCACATCGGGCCGAAGTTCGGCGACCCCCTGCCCGTCAGCGCCGACCAGCTCGAACGCAGCCGCAAGCAGGACCATCGGCTTCTCGATCGGCTTGTGCATGCGGATCGCCAGGGTTTCTGCGAAGTGATCTTTGACGAGCAGGACGTCCGCCGCATCTGCGGCTTCCCGCCAACCTACACCTTGCTCTCCGTCCTGGAGCCGAAGCGCGGCAAACTGCTGTCCTACGATCAGTATGTCGAGCCGAGCGGCTTCGAAAGCGTCAGCTTCGCCTCGGTCGGCTTTTATGCCTGACACCGCCAGGGTTCTTAACAACCTGCCGCGCAACAAATCCGCAATCAGTGGCGCAAACCTAGGCCGCCTGTCGCAAGCTGGCCGCTATGGAGACGTGAACCGGTTTAAAGGCTTTGAGAATCAGAAGTCGGCCAAGCAGTCGTTCCAGCCAGGACCGGGGAACGCCGCGCAACAAAAACGGAATCTCCCGTCGGCTCAGATGGCGTTTATGCACCCGGCAATGTTCGAAGCCGTCAAATAGTTTGCGTAAGCGGCGTTTGCTGAAAAAGTTCGGTCGTGGGCAACTGTTGAACGGCCCGTCCACCAGCGGCACGGACGACGGCGTGTGGTTCCGCATCCGTCGTCGGGACAGCCAGCCCAGCCACCAGTCAATGCCGTACTTGGCCGGGACGATGGCCAGCACCTTGCCCCCGGGGCGCAACAACCGCCAGAGTTCGGCGACGACCTCGGCGGGTCGTTCCACTTCGTGAAGCACTCCGCTGAGGCAGACGACATCCACGGAGGCATCGGGGAGCGGAATCGCCCACGGCTCCGCCTGGAGAAACCGGCCCCGCAGTCCGCGCAGGGCGAAGTTGCGGCGAATGAGCGCAACTTCTTCCGCAAAGCGTGAGCATGCAATAACTTGCGCTCCATATCGGGCATATTGGAGCCAATCCGTGCCCAGGCCGCTGCCCAGCCCCAACAGCGTTTCGCCGGCGTGTCGGGTGAACTCCATGAGGCGAGGAATCCAACGGGCGGATCGGCTGTGCCGGATGTGTTCGATGGCCAGAAACCATTGCAGGGAAAAGGGTTCGTTGGGTTCCTCAGGAGCGGAGAGGGATTCCCATTGAAAGAGCCGGTCCGGGGCGGCGCAACCGTTCAGAAAACGGGTGAGTTGATGCGCAACATTTTCCAAGGCGGCCTGGGCCCTCGGGTCGCCATTCGCCA
>JANWWR010000019.1 GCA_025055835.1 Gemmatales bacterium
TGCCGCTGCGTTCCAGGAGTTTCTTGAAACGACGGACTGCCTGTTCAATGCTTTCGTTAGCTCGTAACCGCATCTTCAGTGCCATTCGTCCCTCCAACCAGGTTTTCGATCTCCCCGCGCCGCCCGGGGCGACGCCATGCACCACCGAAGGAATCCGGATCGGCCACGGGGCTGCAAACCCCGAGGCTTCCCTATTATACAACCGAGAGGGCAAAGAATAAGAGGGGGAAATCGCCTTTCCCCATCAGGCCGGTGACAAGATCGCTTGACTGGCTTGGCACCCAGGCTGCGGGCCTTTCCGGAAAACTACCAAATGAAGCACGCTTCTACCGAGACGGATACCCCTTTTTTCGGCAACCAACAGGCCGAGCGTGATTCCTGTGCTGTACTTGTCAGCGGCGGTTTGGACAGTGCCGTTCTTGCAGTGGAGATGACTACCCGATTCGCCTCCGTTTACCCGATCTACATCCGCTCCGGGCTGACTTGGGAGGAGACGGAATTGGCTCACCTGCGCCAATTTCTCCACCTGACCAATCTGCCAATGCTCCGGCAACTGGTACTCCTTCACATGCCGGTCGCCGACCTGTACGGCAACCACTGGAGCTTGACGGGCCGGGACGTTCCCGATGCGGATTCCGAGGATTCCGCCGTCTTTTTGCCTGGCCGCAACCTGCTTTTGCTCCTCAAGGCGATGCTCTGGTGCCGAATCAACGGCGTTTCTACGCTGGCCCTGGGGATACTTCGGGGCAATCCGTTTCCCGACGCCACCCCGGCGTTTTTCGGCAGTTTCCAAGGCGCGGTCAACCGGGGCATTGACGGAAACCTGAGCATCGTGACCCCGTTTTCCACCTTGGATAAAGTCAGCGTGATCCAGCGTGGGGCGACCTTGCCGCTGCAATCGACCTTTTCCTGCATTCAGCCGCGAGGTGGTTTGCACTGCGGCCGATGCAACAAGTGCGCGGAGCGTCAACGGGCCTTCCGAGCCGCCGGCGTTCCCGATCCGACCCGCTATGCGTAAGGAGGAGCAGGCATGTACCGCGTCAGCAAGGACGTGCATTTCTGCTATGGCCATCGCCTGCTGAACTACGACGGCAAGTGCCGGTTCCTCCACGGCCACAACGGCCGGGCCGTCATCACCCTCGAAGCGGCGAACCTGGACCGGCTCGGCATGGTCATGGATTTCACCCGGATCAAGGAAGTCATCCAGAAATGGGTGGATGCGACCCTGGATCACAAGATGCTTCTGCACCGAGACGACCCAGTCCTGCCGCACCTCCAAGCGATGGGTGAGCCGTTCTACGTCCTAGATGTCAATCCTACGGCGGAGAACATTGCCAAATTGATCTACGACTACGCCAAATCCCAAGGGTTTCCGGTGGTTGAAGTCAGTCTCTGGGAAACCGAGTCTTCCTGTGCTACCTATCGCGGAGGCGAGAGGGGATAGAATACCAGAAGAGTCTGCGACATTTCGGACGGTTTCCCGAACTGGGACATGGCCAAATCGTACAGCGTCAAGGAAATGATCTGGACCTTGCAGGGGGAAGGGGCCAACAGCGGCCGACCGGCGGTGTTGGTCCGCTTCACTGGCTGCAATCTCTGGTCTGGCCTGGAAAAGAACCGGGCGACGGCGCTGTGCAAGTTCTGCGACACGGACTTCGTCGGCACTGATGGTCCGGGCGGCGGCGTGTTTCCCGATGCTGAATCGCTCGCCGACGCCGTCGCCGCTTTATGGCCGAAGTCTGCCAGCGGAAAACGGTTCATGTTCTGCACGGGCGGCGAACCGCTTCTCCAGGTGGATCCGCCATTGCTTGATGCCTTGCATCGTCGCGGCTTCGATGTGGCCGTCGAAACCAACGGCACCATCGCAGCACCCAAGGGCATCGACTGGCTGACCGTCTCCCCCAAGGCAGGGGTCGAATTGGTGCAACGCCAGGGTCATGAACTAAAACTGGTCTATCCCCAGGAGGGGGCCGAGCCGGAGATGTACGAACATCTGCCATTCCAGCACTTTTTCCTTCAACCCCTGGCTGGGCCGCAATTGGCGGAGAATATGCAGAAAGCGGTTCGCTACTGCCTGGAGCATCCCCGCTGGCGATTATCGCTCCAGATTCACAAGATCGTCGGCATCCCTTGACCGATTGGAATTGCGGTCAAAGGGCGAGGTAATTACTTGCCGCTGGAAACCGAGGTCTGCGGTGTCGCCGAGGCCGCAGCGGTCCACTTGTCCAGTTCCGCCTTGGCTGCGTTCAGGACCGCGGCGGCTTGATCGAGAGCCGCTTTCATCGTCGCCAGCTGTTGTTCCGCTGCCTTGACGGCGGCCTGTTTGGCTTCGACGACCTTCGGGGCCTGAGCCGCGTCCTGGGCGGTCTTCATCGCGGCGGCTTGAGCAGCAGCGTAGGCGTCGGCAGCGGCCTTGGCCTGATTCTGCAAATCGGCGACGGCCTTCTGAGCGGCAGCCAGGGCCTCGGCGGCTTTGGCAGCTTGAGCTTGAGCGGCGGCAGCGAAGTCGGCCAGATCCTTGGCGTCGGGAACTTTCCCCAAGGCTTCCTTGGCTTTAGCTGCGGATTCCGCGAGCAGCTTGGCGACGGCCTCTTTGATCGGCACGACCCCTTGTGCTGCCGACAGGGCCGCGTTCGCCTGATCCAGCTTCATCTTGGCGACAGGAACGGCCTCGGCGGCGGCCTTAGCTGCGGCTTGAAGATCGGTCATTGACTTCTGAGCAGCCGCCAATTCCGCCTGGGCCTTTTGCAGGGCGTCGGCTGCGGCAGCGTGAGCCGCTTGAGCCTGGTCCGCCTTGGCCTTGGCAGCGTCGAAGGACTGCCGGGCCTTTTCGATCCGCTCAGCCACGGTGGGGGGATTGGCATCCAGGGTGCCGATCAACTTGCCGTCGGCGGCGTTGTACACGCGGACGGCACCGGTCCAGTCGGAAGCGATGACTCGAGCGCCGTCGTGGCTGAAAACACTCCGCAAGCCAACGTCAGGAAGCGCCTCGAAAGCCCGCTGCTGGGCGCCGTTCTGGTCCCAGATTTTGACGACGCGATCCCGGCCGTTGGAGACGAGTCGGCCATCATGGGAAAAGCGTACCGACTGCACTCCGCCGCCGTGAGCGCTCCAACTCTTGATCTGGTTACCGTTCTCCATCTCCCAGAGGCGGATCGTGCCGTCCTCGCTGGCCGTGGCCAGGACGTTGGAATCAGCCCGCCAGCTCAGTTCATTGACGGCCTGGCTATGCCCTCGGAGGACGACGTATTC
>JANWWR010000081.1 GCA_025055835.1 Gemmatales bacterium
ATGTGCACACCTCCAGCAACATGTGGACATTTAGTTGTTTTGTGGATAAACCCGCTGCGCCCGGGCAATTAGAGTTATGCGGTTCGATTTGGGAAATAGTTCATTGACAGCGATTTTAGCAGACGACATCAGCGAAGGCTCTAGGTGCCCGTTGCCAAGTTGAAACTAGCGTGTCGCGGGGACAAGTCGACGACGAAATCGTGGAACAGGTTGTCGCAGTTGCTGGTTCGGAATCCGGCCCGGCCGACGAACTGCTTCGCTGAGCTTGGATTTAAAGCTCTGCCTTAAATGGCTGGGGAGGTTCGTCAAGGAATGTTAGCCACCCACCAAGCATACTCGGTCATGGCCGGATCCGGCCTAAATTGGGCAAGCACCTGTATGTCCTGCAAGGCCTTGCACAGCGTGGGCTTATCCGGCTTGGTCGCATCTGCCCAGCGCTTCACCAACTCGGGGCAACTCACAACGGTGAGGCCCGCTCGCTGGGCGACCCGGATGGCCTTGCGGTCGTCGGTTGCAATCACCCAGCCCCGCTGCTCGGCGAGGGCGATGCACATGGCCTCACCGTCCGAGCGGAAAATAGCGGCATAGTGAACGAAGAGATCCTGCTCCGATTGTCCGGTGGGCTCGCACAACTGCAACACACCGCAGGAAATCAGCAGCGACAAGTCGGCAGGGACTTCGAGGAATTGGCCCGGTTGAGCCGGATCGTGCTGACGGATGTATTGAACCTCTCCCTGCACGGCGATCGGCAGGTGCCAGTTGAAGCCTGACGCCTGTAGGATCGCCTCCACATGCCCTGATGCCAACAGGTCGATCAGGCAGCAGGCGTCAATGACGGCGTCAGGCATGAACTTCATCCCTGGGTTCTTAAGGCGACTTGCGGAGTAACGAGCGGTTGAAGTCCAAGCGTACTTGCCTTACCTGTCCTGCGTCGCTCATTTCGCCAGTGCTCGTAAGGACCCGGTCGGCGATCTCCCGAGCCGTCGCGATATCACACCGAAGATAACGGGCAAGATCACTGTCTCCGATATCGCCTCTTTCATAAGCGTGAACAGCTAGAAACTTGTACCGCTCGGGATATGGGTCGTCGTGGATTGGGTGGGGCGGCAACTTGAGTAAATCTGCCGCCTGACGTGGGGAAAACCTCTCTTCCCGGAGGAACCGCCAACTCCCCGGCGAAATCAATCCCAGCTGTTCCAAGCGGAGCGTCATCGCCTCGACTGAAACAAAGTAAAAGTGGCTCAGCAAGCGCAAGTCTCGCACTTTGAAATCGCCCGTGGTCGTCACAATATCGTGGAACCGCTGACACACCGAACTGGCAGGCATCAGGAAGCTCAGCGCGAACGACTCGGCGAAGCGCTCGTTGGCGGGCTTGCGTCTGCTGATCGTCAGGTAGTCGATGCCGGGCTTGTAGCGGTCCACGATCAGATGACCGTATTCGTGAAGCATTGACACTCGCCGGCGCTCGGGGGGGTGTTTGCGGTTAATGAGAATGCAGCAACCGAGCTCGGCGCTATAAGCGTACATCCCAGCGACTGGGGACGGAAGTTTCTCCGAGTAAAAGATCCTCAGGCCTACATTCCATTCCAGTTCGCGGCGAAGATAGATCACGGGCTGATCGCCTAAACCCAGCCGCCGCCGCTCCTGGATGGCCACGCTTTCGGCGAGTTGGGCGGCATCGATGCGGCTGTCGAGCGAGACCTCGGGCGGATAGTTGAACCGGAGCGGGGCATTCATCATCCGCTCCAGGTCGCGATAATTCTCGGCAAGCTCTCGGAAATCGGCGATGGCAGCTTGCAGTGCGGCCTCATCAGGTACCTTCATCTTTGCGGCAACCGCTCGCAGGTGCGGCTGGAAATCAACGACCGGCTCGGTGGGCCGAACTATCTCGTTGACCTGCTTGCCAAAAAATGCAGCCAGGCGGATGATCTCGTCTGACTTGGCGAGGCGTTCCCCTTTCTCGATGGCGATATAGGTAGGGCGGCTGCACCCGAGGAACTCCGCAACCTCTTCTTGCTTCATGCCACGGGCTTTGCGTGCCTCGGCGATGCGCTGTCCCAGAATGCGGGGGTTGAGCGTGTCAGGCTGAGGCATGGGTTGCTCCTTCCGTAGCCAGTCGCTGCGGGGCGAGAAGTTTCGCCCAAGCGTGACCTCGTTTACATACTGCCGAGACGATTTGCATCCATTCGTCCCGGTATCGGACGAGCAACTGCATGACTCCTTTTTGGGACTGGCCCTTCGCGAGGATGCCCGTGCCGACGAGGTGCCGCTCAATGGCTGGGGGCAAGCGGTCGTGCCTCTCAATGTTTCGCAAGTGGGCAACCTGCAAGAGAAACGCCTTGAGGTAGGCGAGCCGCTCTTCGGGAACGGTATCCATGCCTTCGGCTGGCCCCAAAAAGTCGTACCCGTAAGCGTCTTCCGGTTCTTGGATCCCGGCGACCCACAGCGCTGCTCGCCGGAAGATGCAGGCCGGGCAAAGGCCGCACTGCTTGTATTTCTTATGCCGGATCGGATGGTGGACGCACGAGACGCTCATGGCCGCCAACGGTTGCAACTCCGGGTTTGATAGAGCCTTCACTAGCTCGCCCTTCGTGCTGTCCCTGAAAGGCAGCACGAAGTTCACCTCCCTGTCAGCAACCAGGGAAACGAGCCTGGACATTCGCCGAAGGAACTCAGGGTGTGAACTCTTCGTCGTTTTCCATCCGACCATCCCGGCCATCAGCGGCAGATTGATCGCCCCGATACCGGACTCGAACATCTCGACGACCCGCTGGCCGTGCACTACCGCCGTGATCGCCCCGAGTGCCGTGAACAGGAACGACCGGCTCCGCTGCGACGTTTCCTGATTCTTCTCCTCGGCGGCGGTTTTCCACATCATCGCCACTTTGACGATCAGCGGTTCGATCTGGGTGCCGAAGCCCTTCGAGCGGTAGTGTCCCCGAAGGAAGTTGTACTGCTGCTGTACGAGGTGGCGCTGCCGGGGCTGGTGCCAAACCGTGACAGGGATGACGGGACGGGCGGAGTTCTCGTTCAACCGAGCGACCAGCCCCGCGACTGAGTCGAGTCCGCCACTATACAAGCAAATCAGCGGCGAGCCGTCGGCTTTCGCGAATGGCAAAAAGTTCGTCGGCCATTTGTACTCTTGCCAGTCCCGTTTGAACTCGATGTCCCAGAAGTCGCCGGTCACGAACTCCACGGCGTCACGGAGGGCATCACGGACCTCGTGCCGGTTCCACAGACTGTCTTGGAACACCTCGACTTTTAGCCCGATAGTTCTCGCTGCGGGCTTTGGGCCGTCCTTCGGTCTGCGCTTCACGAGGCGGTCTACGACGTACACCGCCGAGGCGATTCGGAGCAGGTCTACAAGGTGCCGTGGCATGCCGCCGAGGCAAAAGTTGTTTAGGGCGTCGAGATCAAACCGGAAGTGCTCTCCGGCCCACAGCGTCGTGGTCTCGGCCCGGTCCACAGTCCAGTAAGACAAAGCGAATGGAAAGCGTTGGGTAATCATTCGCTCTTTACGCCTAGAAGGGATACGTTCAACAACTCTGCAGTGGTATTGACGTGACCTTGTCTCTTTTTGGGAGCACATCTCGGGAGCCAGTCAGGGTCTTCAGCCAGCTTGGTGACGAGGCGTTCGACGACCGGGCGGAGGTGGTCACGCACCGCACCGAGGAACGCGTGAACCTCCTCGATTGTGGGGTAGTGCTTGCTCCCAGCCACGCGGTGGCAGATCTGGTCCGTCATCTTGTGGAGAATGCTGTCGATCCAGCTCGCCAGGCAGTCCTTCACGGTCGGCCCGCTGGTGGCAGCGGATTCGGCAAAGAGCTCGGCGTAATCGTGGCCCTGCACCTTTCGAAGTAACTGTCGAAGGGCCTGCGGGCAGTCCCGGCTCTTTAGGAGGTCGGCCAGCGTGACGCCCTTCTCCCGAAACTGCTTCAGGACATTGCGGAGACCGCCGACGAGGGCCTTTTCGAGCTTCGAGGCGACCTCCGGACAAGACGATCCGTTACGGAAGGTGTCGAAAACGAATCGCATCCGGGGACTGCTGCCGAGGTCGAGGGATTCGTTCTCTGCCATCACTGTCCTGATGATTTTCTTGTTGAGAGACAGTGTAGCGATGCGTTTTTACAAAGTCAAGCAACAAATCTATCTGTGTCAAGTTTTTGTAAATCCCACTGTATTGTCGGTATCTCAAGCTCCAACCGCCCTCCATGCTCGTCGCGGTATCGAACTGCTGGGTCACTGAGACGAACGAGACGTGATGCTTCTCGAACGTCTCCATCATCCGGGCGAAATCGAGCAGGCTACGGCTGAGGCGGTCCACCTTGTAGACCACCACGCAGTCGATCCGGCCCGCTTCGATGTCAGACAAAAGCCGCTTCAGG
>JANWWR010000097.1 GCA_025055835.1 Gemmatales bacterium
TTGCAAACGTGTCGGCAGGAACCAGGCGGAGAGGGAGGGATTCGAACCCTCGGTGCACTTGCGTGCACACCGGTTTTCGAGACCGGCCCAATCGGCCGCTCTGGCACCTCTCCGAAATGGCATCGCTCCTTTCCGGGGCGGATGCCAAGGTTTCATGCGGAATTCTAGGCCCAACCGGATCACGGAACAAGCACCGACGATTTCGTCGGTCCGTTTCTGACCGTCCCCTCCGATCGGGACGACGCCTTGGCGGAATCGGCCAGGGAGTTGCCGTTCCGCCCTCGGAATCCGGTCGGGAACGCGGTTCCGGCACCTCCTGGCCGTTTTCCCCGTCGGCGAAAATAACCTATGCTTTTGCCAAAGGCGATGCGCGGTCAGAGTGGTTTCGAGGCACCGGTTCGCAGGAGGGGGCGGACATGGCGATGATCTGTCCGACGTGCCGTAAGGAATACGAACAGAGCGTGGCCTGTCCACGCTGCCATGTGGCCCTCGTTTCACCGCTCGTCCTGCACGGTGAGCGGTCCGGCGACGACGTCTTGCCGCCGCATTGGACCCGCGATCCCTGGGGCCGAACCGTGCTCGGCGTGCTGCTCGCTCAGGGACTCTTCTACGCTTTTCGCAAGCTGTTCACGGTCGGCGTTCTCTGGTTCGCAAGCGATTCGGAGACGATTCTCGCTGGCCCGCCCGGTTTGATTGCCGCTCAGATTCTCCAACTGGTCGGCTTATTCCTGGGCAGCATTTTGGCCGGGGCCGGGCAACGCGGCGGAGGATTGTACGGATCGATGGTCGGCGTGTGGAACGGCATCCTGTGCATGGTCATTCAGGGTTTGCAGGGCGAGGCCGTCACCCCCGTCCTGCTTTACAGTCAGCCGCTCATCCATGCCGCGATCGGGGCCTTCGGAGGCGTCATCGGTTCCTGGATTTGGAAGCCGATGTTTGTCGGAAGCCTGGGAACTTCCCGACGTCCTTCCCTTTCTGCCGTGTCCGCTCCGTTCTTCGAGTTGACCCAAGCCCGCATCCACTGGTTCCGCATTTTGGCCGGGTGCGTCATCGCCATCCTGGGCCACGTCTGGGCCGACTCCCTTCTGCACATGGTCCTGAAGACCGCAGAGGGACACATGACCCTGCGGGCCTCGGTGCAGCACACGATCCTGACCCTGGAGATCTCCGCCTTGGCGGTGTTCATCGGCGGGGCCTTTGCCGGGGCGACGACCTGGCACGGCTCGGCCCAGGGAGCGTGGGTGGGCCTGATCACGGCGACAGCCTTCGTAGGCTACCAGATCGGCTACCGGCAAGCGCTCCATGCGGAAACCCTGGTGCTGTACGTAGGCGGAATTCTGGCCCTGGCTCTCCTGGGCGGGTCGTTCGGAGGTCGGCTCCTGCCTCCGCTGGCCGCTCCGCCCCAGACTTCCTCCCGCGCTTCCATGCTGACCGTGTAACCGATAATCGAATCTTGACGCCCAGCGGCTCCGGGGTCACGGCTCGACCACGGCCTGCACGGTGAAGTCCACGGTTTCGCCTTTGCCAAGATCGGTGACAACGCGGACTCGCCGGTTGATCTCGCCGCCGCTGGCCGGTTTCAGGGTCAATTGCAGAACATGGACCGTTTTGGCCTCGTCCGGCCGAGGAGCGACTTGGAGCACCTCATCCGTGCCTTCGATGCGGACGATCTTGAACGCTTCCTTGCCGCGGATGGCAACCCGTTTCTCGCCCGATGAGCCAACCTTGCAGGTGCCGAACACCACGGTAGCCGGGGTGGCCGTCAGATTGCCCTCCACCTCGACCAGGAGCGGCACGCGGATCCGCGGCATGTTGGGATCGTTGGTCTTCAGAAAGATGTCGGAATGCCAGCAGCCGACGGGGATGTCATCCCGGAGCCGCACTTCCAGTTGATACGCCACGGGACCGCTGCCCCGCTCCAGCTTGCGCACCTCGGGAAGCAGATAGCCGTTGTCGTTTTCCACGCCGACGATCTGCCAGGAGGACGGTCCGTAATACTCGACCACGACGCTGGCCTTGGCCGAACTGCCGTGGCGGATGCGGCCGAAATTGAGTTGGCCCGGCGTCAGCGTCACATCTTCCCGGCTGGACGCCGACACGACAACCTGCAATTCCCGCAGGAACGGACGCTCCACAGTGAGGTAGACCGTGAAGGTCTTCGATCCGAGAAACTTGCTGGTATCGACGCTGACCACCAGGACCGTGCTTTCGCCCGGGGCCAGGTCATGCTTGGCCAGGTTGGCGGAGATGCAGGTGCAGGAAGTCCGGATGGAGGCGACGTGCAACGGCTGGTTCGAGCTGTTGGCCAGCTTGAACTGGTGCGTCAGCAGAGTGCCGCGGGGCACGCTGCCGAAGTCCTTGGAAACGCTGTCAAGCAATTGCTGGGCGAACAAACCAGCCGGGAACGCACCGAGACTCAGGGCGACGCTGCTGACAACCAACAGGTGACGGAGCATAGCACTCCTCGCTTCAGGGTTGTGATTCCGGCCGAGCCTGGGA
The DNA here is from genome assembly GCA_025055835.1 of Gemmatales bacterium. Taxonomy (GTDB): domain Bacteria; phylum Planctomycetota; class Planctomycetia; order Gemmatales; family HRBIN36; genus JANWWR01. The sequence continues at coordinate 2,500 of JANWWR010000097.1, forward strand.
GGGAGTTGCAGGGGGGATTTCCCATCCGACTCGGAGACGGCGAGGCAGATAGCCTGCCGGTCGGAAGCCAACTGATATATCGCCCAAAACTCGGCGGAATTCAAAGGATCAGCAGGCGAAAGACGCTCCGATACGACAGGCGGGGGAATCCTTATGCCGAAGCCGCCGGGGGCAAAGGGACTGCTTGGCGTGCTCGGCAAAGCGTCCGCACCGGGAAAGCGGTCTGGGCCTGATGCTCCGAAGAAACGGAAGAAGCCGTTTCCTCACCGCCAGTCCTCCAGGCCCCGGGTCGGGGCATTGCCCGAACCTGTCGGATCGCTACCGTTATCAGCATCCTGACGACGGCTGGGTTCGGGTGTGACAGGCGCTCGACAAGCCGCCATGCAATTCGTTTCCGACGAGCCGACTCCCGTTGCCTCGTCGGGTTCCGATCTTTCAGGAGATGCTGCCTGTGACGACGCTGACCTCTCCTCCGGCGACGTTGACTTACAATGCCCGTGCTCGCCGCTACACGCCCCATCCGCTCTACGACAATTCGGAAGTTTTCCGCATGGCCCGGCGGCAGCTCGAACTGGTCGCCGAGCAGACCGAGCTGGATGCCGGCGTGCTGGAACGGCTCAGCCTGCCCAAGCGGGCCATGGTCGTCAGCATCCCGGTGCGCATGGACGATGGCCGGACCCAGGCGTTCATGGGCTACCGCGTGCAGCACTCGCTGACCAGCGGGCCGTCCAAGGGCGGGCTCCGCTACCATCCCGCCGTGGATCTCGGGGAAGTGGCGGCATTGGCCATGTGGATGTCGTGGAAATGCGGCCTCATGAACTTGCCGTTCGGCGGAGGCAAGGGAGGCGTGGCCTGCGATCCGGCCTCGCTCAGCCAGGGAGAATTGGAGCGCCTCACGCGCCGCCTGACCGAGGAACTGCTGCCGGTCATCGGTCCCCGCATGGACGTGATGGCTCCGGATTTAGGCACCGACGAGCAGACCATGGCCTGGATCATGGACACCTATTCGATGAAGGTGGGCTACGCCTGTCCCGAGATCGTGACGGGCAAGCCGGTCGAGATCGGCGGTTGTGTCGGACGTAAGGAAGCGACGGGACGCGGCGTCGTGTACACGATCATGGAGGCGCTGAAGGAGCTGGGCATCGAGCCGACTCAAGCGACGGCCGTGGTGCAAGGCTTCGGCAACGTCGGCTCCGTGACCTGCCAGCAGTTGGCCGCCCGCGGCGTCCGCATCATCGCCATCGGCGACCGCTACGGAGCCATCATCAATCCCAAGGGAATCGACATCGCCGCCCTGACTCAGCACGTCGCTTCCGGCAAATTGCTCCGCGATTTTCCCGGGGCACAGCGGTTGCCCTCCAATGATCTGCTGACCACCGAATGCACCATCCTGGTCCCCGCCGCTCTGGAACGGGTCATCACCGAGGAGAACGCCGGCCGCCTCAAGTGCCGCATCCTGGCCGAGGGAGCCAACGGCCCGACCACTCCCGAGGCCGACGTCATCCTCGCCGAGAAAGGAATCTTCGTCATCCCCGACATCCTCTGCAACGCCGGCGGCGTCACCGTTTCGTACTTCGAATGGGTTCAGGACTTGCAGCAGTTTTTGTGGAGCGAGGACCAGGTCAATCAGAAACTCGCGGAACTCATCATCGGGGCCTATCACCGGGTCCGCAAGCTGGCTCGCGAACGGAAGATCAGCAACCGCACCGCTGCCTTGACGCTGGGCATCCAGAAGATCGCTCGGGAGAAGGCACGCCGCGGGCTGTTTCCGTAATCTGCCAAACCGTGAAGCGAGTTACACCCCGGCAGTGGTGGTCGCCGTGGTCGTGGCCTTGCCGTCCGTGGATTGGACCGCGGCCTCGGCAGTTCCTGCGTCGTCCAACCGGCCTGTCCGCAGCAGGCGGTCGATTTCCTCGCGGGACAGTTCTTCCCGTTGCAGAAGGGCCTCGACCAGAAGATCGAGTTCGGCCCGATGGTCCTGAAGGATGCGGGTGGCCCGTTCGTCGGCCTCGCGGAGGAGGCGGCGCACTTCCTCGTCGATAAGCTCCGCGGTGCCTTCGCTGAAGTCCCGTGGCTCCTGGATCTCCTTGCCGAGAAAGACGTGCTCCTCGCCGACGCGGTAAGCCACGGGACCGAGCCGTTCGCTCATGCCCCAGTGCGTGACCATGTGCCGGGCGATCCGCGTCGCCTGTTTCAGATCCGACTCCGCACCGGCGTAGGATTGGCCGTACACCAGCCGATCTGCCGCTCGCCCTCCCATCAACACCGTCAGCCGGGCCTGGAAGTAATCCTGCCCGTGGTGGAAGCGCTCCTCCTCGGGAATGTTCAGATTGACGCCCAGCGCCTGACCGCGCGGGATGATGGACACCTTGAGCGGCCGATCCGCGGCCGGTTCGTACCAGGCGGCCAGAGCATGACCGGCTTCGTGATACGCCGTCTTGCGTTTGTCTTCGGGGGTCAGCACTTCCTCGCGTTTGGCTCCGATGAGGACGCGGTCGGCAGCCCGTTCGAAATCGCGGCGGTCGATCTTGCTCTTGCCCTCGCGGACGGCCAGGAGTGCCGCTTCGTTGACCAGATTGCGAAGATCCGCCCCGGTCATGCCGATCATCGCTCGGGCGATGGCTTCCAGATTGACGTCGGGAGCCAGAGGCTTGTCGCGGGTGTGGACCTTGAGGATGGCCAATCGGCCCTGCCAGGTCGGCCGGTCGATGGTAACGTGACGGTCGAAGCGGCCCGGACGCAGCAGGGCGGGGTCGAGCACATCCGGGCGGTTCGTCGCCGCCAGCACGATCACCGATTCCGTCGGCAGAAAGCCATCCATTTCACTGAGGATCTGGTTGAGGGTCTGCTCCCGTTCGTCGTGTCCACCGCCCAGCCCTGCTCCGCGGACCCGGCCGACTGCGTCGATCTCGTCGATGAACAGGATGCACGGCGCGTTTTCCCGAGCCGTCTTGAAAAGGTCCCGGACTCGACTCGCACCCACGCCGACGAACATCTGAATGAACTCGGAACCGCTGATGCTGAAGAACGGCACCCCGGCCTCGCCGGCGACGGCCCGTGCCAGCAGCGTCTTGCCGGTGCCCGGCGGTCCGACCAGCAGCACCCCCTTGGGAATCTGCCCGCCCAGCTTCTGGAACTTCTCAGGATTGCGGAGGAAATCCACGACTTCCTGCAATTCCCGCTTGGCGTTTTCCATGTCGGCCACGTCGTCGAACGTGACCGGCAGCTTGGATTTCTCGTACCGCTTGGCGGGGCTTTTGACGTAATTGCTGAGGAAGCTCCCGCCCATCGGATCACGCAGCCGCGGCAAAAGCACGAACAAAAACACACCCAACAGCAGGAGCGTCGGCACGACGTAGATCAGAACGGGCATCAACCAGCTCAGGTTGTCCCGCTCGAAGTCGTAGTCGATCTTCTTCTCGTCGAGTTGGCGGATGAGGTCGCGGTCTTCCAGGGAAGGGCGCGGCGTCGTGAACGACAGCGTGTCGCGGACCTGATACTGCGGCGGAAGCTTGCTGGAGTCCTTGAAATCGCCCGTGATCGTGGACGAGCCGATCTTCACGTTCGTCACGTTGCCGTGTTCGATCACCTGCTCCTTGAACACGCTGTACGGCACGGTCAGCGGCTTGGACCAGCGCTCGCCGAACAACAGGAGAATCAGGACGCCGCCCAGCAGCACGATCCAGATCCAGCCCGCCGGCAAGGTAGGCGTCCACGGCGGGCTTCTCCGCGGCTTGTTATCGGACGGACGGTTCGAGGAATCACGTTCGGACATCACCAATCCTCGGTCTGATGCGGCATCGCGCCCGGAACCACCGCGGCACGGCGAGAGCTTCCCGTCGCATTCAGGCTACCTTCTCTTCGGGAAGCATATCAAGGCCGACCCCTCGGACCAGTCTCGGGCCTTCGCCTGTCGGGGATACCTTACAATGAATGTTATGCACGTTGAGCAAGCCGCCGTTGTGATTGCGGACGCCCTGCGGCCCGAACGGTTCGTCGCGGGAGCAGCCAAGGAACTTCCTCCAGGTGAACTTCGCTGCGTCCACCGACCCGCCGACCTGGTTCCCTGGGAGATTTTCCGCGGCCACCTGCTGGATGCCTCCCAGACCCGCCAGCGCCGCTGTTTTGACTCATGGTTGGTCTTTCAGGGAGCCGCCCGGGACGAACCGCTGCTCGCCGTCCGGCTGGCAACCGAAGAAAGGCGGGTTTATGTCGTTCGCAGTGTTCAGGTCCACGGCCACGAAGCAATTGAGGAGGATGGCATCCTGACCACCCGGCCGGTCGTGAAGTGGCTCCGGGAATTGGTCGGCACCCTCGACCTGAACGAATATCCCGAGGTTGCCGCCTTCCAGCATGCCCTGGAACATCTGCTCCATCTGGCCTTCGTCGGCACCAGCCGCCTGCCGGTCACGTCCCTGGAGTCGCCGCTGCCCGCCTTCGCCCTGGGACGACTGTTCTATCGTCCCGCTCACCCCGGTGTGGAATACGACATGCGGTGGTTGGAATTCGCCCTGCGCAGCGGCGATCAAGCGACGGCGGATACGTTCCTGAATCGGCCCGATTTTTCCGACCTGATCCGCCTCCTTTTCAATCACCTGGCTTTATCCCCGTGGACCGAGTTCATTCCGCGTTTGACCCGACTGGTCCTGCGACGACCCGCTGCCGAGGCGGCCAGCCTTCTGGGATACTTTCTGCGACATTTGGTCCGTCACCTGACCGCCTACGATCTCAAAACTTTCCATAACCGCGGGGCCAACTATCCCGACGCCCTGGCTCTCGATCTGTGGTTGCAAGGGTTGATCGGCCTGCTGGAACGCCAGGCGGAATTGCGACAGGAGCGCCTGTTACGCCGGGCTTTTCGCCAAGCCTGGCTGATCCGCAAAACGGTCGAAGGACTTCCTGTGCCCGACCATCCGACCTCGCCCGGAGACAACCTCCGCGTTCTGCCTCCGCCCTTCGAGCGGCTTCCCGAGGAACAAGTGCTTTGGCCGGAGCAGCGCCGGCGTCGGCTTTTCACGGACCAACCCGCGGAAAGCTGGCTTCCCCCGGCGATGGCCGACCTCCTTCGGGACACGCTCCGCGATCTTGATCACATCGGGGAACTGCGGGAGCTGGGGCTGGCCGTCTTTCTTGATCGCCCGTTCGGCGTCTTCAAGGCACCCGGCGAAGTGGATCGCACGCCGCTGTTCGCCTATGAAGCGTTCAGCCGCAGAATCGCCCAGCGGCGGCTCGATTGGTGGCACGACCTCGGGTTTCTGCCCAAGAGCTGCTATGAGGAGCTGCAAAAAAGGCTGGGTGAACTGCCCATCCGCGGCATACCCGTGACGCAACTGCCTGGTCGGGAACGGCCTGGCGTAGTCGCTCTCGAAGACGCCCTGAGAGCTAGTCCCGATTTCGTCATCCTCAGGGCCGCGCGATCCACACAACAACTCGCCCGCCGAATCCTCGGCGACTCCCTGTTCGCTTCGACGGGCCTTGGCAGCCATCGAGACATCCTTCCCATTCGTTCGCCGCGATCCCGAATCCTGGCGGATGCCGAGGCTTTTCTGACCGTGTACGATGAACAGAGCCGACCGATTCTGGAATTCGGCCTCGGCCAGACGGAGCCGGGACCGATCCGATATCGTGAACGCCTCGGCGTCGAGGAACTGGCCGACGGTTTGCGACTGCTCCGTTTGTGGAACGATGCCGGGGAAGAGCTGCGCCCCTGACGATCTGAGTTGCCATGCCGTTTCCGATCTTCGATCGTTCCCGACTGCACATCCAACCTCTCAGCCAGCGTCAGCACGACCTCGATCTGAGCCAGGTCCTTGCGCTCGACGCCCCGCTTCCGGATTTTCGACATCCGGCTCTGCCGGTGCTGGGCCGACGCCTTGCCGACGCCCGCCGCCTGCGATCCGCCACGGACCGCCGATCCGTCATCTTTCTCATGGGAGCCCACGTGCTGCGGGCCGGAGTCAGCCGTTACCTCATCGACCTGATGCAGCGCGGCCTGGTCACCCACGTCGCCATGAACGGGGCTGGCCCCATCCACGACTGGGAACTGGCCCTGATCGGGGCCACCACGGAAAGCGTGGCCCGTTACATCCAGACCGGCGAGTTCGGTCTGTGGGCCGAAACCGGCCGGATCAACGACGCCCTGCGGGAGGGAGCCAGGCTCGGCCTCGGGGCCGGTGAAGCAATTGGCCGAGCCATCCTGGACGGTGATTTTCCTCATAAAGACCTGAGCATCCTCGCGGCGGGAGTCCGGCTCGGCGTGCCAGTCACCGTCCACATCGGCATCGGTCAAGACATCATCCACGAACACCCCAACTGCGACGGGGCAGCGCTGGGCCAGACCAGCTACCAGGACTTCCTGATCTTCGCCCACGCCGTCAGCGGGCTGGAAAATGGGGTCTTTCTCAACTTCGGCTCCGCCGTCATGGGGCCGGAGGTGTACCTGAAGGCCCTGGCCATGGCCCGCAATGTCGCCCACCAGGAAGGCCGCTGCATTCGCCACTTTACTACGGCCGTTTTCGATCTCATTCCGCTCGACGATGATTATCGCCGTCAGGCCCCCAAGAGCGATCCCCGCTACTACTACCGACCGTGGAAGACCATCCTGGTCCGCACTGTGGCTGACGGCGGAGAGAGCTTCTACATCGCCGGCGATCATCGCCACACCGTCCCCCTGTTATGGCACTATTCCTTGCATCCCGAAGCCGCCGAGAAATCGCCGACATGAGCACGGAATATCTCGACGAGGCGATTGTCGAACGCATTTTGAACAGGCTCCCGACGCTGCATGTCGGCGTCGTCGGCGACCTGTTTCTCGACCGCTATTTCGATCTCGACGCCTCGCTCACCGAGCCTTCCCTGGAGACGGGACTGGACGCCTATCAGGTGGTTCGTGTGCGATCCTATCCGGGAGCGGCGGGGACGGTGGTCAACAACCTGGTGGCTCTCGGCGTCGGCAAAGTGTCCGTTGTGGCAGTGATCGGTGACGACGGGGAAGGATATGAATTGCGCCGGGAACTGGAACGACAAGGCGTTAATCTTACGCACCTCATCGTCGCTTCCGACCGTCGCACGCCGACTTACCTGAAGCCGATGTTATTTGATGACCGCTGCCTTGCGCTCACGGCTCGGAATGCACGAGAATTAAATCGCTTGGACATTAAAAATCGTTTGCCGCTGCCCGAGCCGCTCCAGCAACAGGTATTAAAGCACTTAAGCAGGCTTATGGAGGACTTGGATGGTTTAATCGTCCTGGACCAGGTCAGCGAAGCGGAATGTGGCGTCGTCACCACGGTGGTGCGAGAACGCATTGCCGAGTGGGGGCGGGTTCGCTCCGACAAGCCTGTTCTGGCCGACAGCCGAGAACGTATCGGCCTGTTCCGCGAGGTCGCCCTGAAGCCCAACCGCGACGAGTGCCGTCGTGCTGCCGGAACGGATAATCTCTCCGAGGCCGTGCAAAAGCTGGCTCACACCGCCAAAAGGCCAGTGTTTTGCACTTGCGGACCCGACGGCATCCTGCTTGCCGAGCCGGAAAGGGAACCCCTCCACGTCCCCGGCTTCCCGGTGGCGGGGCCGATTGATCCGGTGGGTGCCGGAGACAGCACCAGTGCGGGAATCCTGTGCGCGCTGGCCCAGGGATACCGGCCCGCCGTGGCAGCGGCGTTCGGCAATCTCATCGCTTCCATCACAGTACAGCAGATCGGAGTGACAGGCACGGCCACGCCGGACATGGTTCGCCGCCGCTGGCAGGAGATAACCGGACGCTGAGCATCACGCCGGTAATATCCCTCGCTGACGCTTCGGGTTAATGTTTGTCTTGGCCCTCGCTGGCGCTTCGGGTTTCGATGTCAGCGCTGCGGCGGTGCCTGCATTGCAACCCGAAGCGTCAGCCAGGAACCAGGAGGAATATTAACCCGAAGCGTAAGCGAGGCACGACCACGGCCCTGTCCCCCGAGAGGTCGCCTGCATCGACCTGTTGCCGATTGGGGCTGGGGTGCTGACCTGGAATTTCTACCCAGGAGTGTTAGCCTGAAGACTGTTGGCCCAGGACAGGAACCTTGACCCGCCGGATGTTCGGATTGCCCATCTCATGACCCCGCCTGCTGCCCCGCGTCTGCCCGCCGTTCTTCCGGAGACGCCGCGCGAGGCGGTCGGTGAGATCGTCCTTCAGGAGGTCGCCGTCGGCGACCGCAGGTTCCAAATGTTGCGCCCGCGGCAGCCCCATCGCCTTCTGGACGATCCGGCCATCATTCGGGCCTTTGAAGCGGATGAGTATCTGCCCTACTGGGCGGAGTTGTGGCCGTCGTCGGTTCTGTTGGGTCAGGCACTTCTGGAGGAAACCTGGCCGCCGGGCTTGGAAGCGTTGGAACTTGGCTGCGGACTGGGACTTGGGGGAATTGTTGCGCTTTCGTGCGGCCTTCGGGTGACGTTCAGCGACCACGACGCCACGGCCCTGCACTTCGCCGCCGAGAACGCCCGCCTCAACGGCTTCCAAAGTTTTGAATTGTTGCGCTTCGACTGGCGAAATCCGCCGCTGTTGCGCTATCCGCTGATCTTCGGCTCCGACCTGTTGTATGAGGATCGCAACGTCGAACCGATCCTTGATGTAATCTGTAACATGCTGTCTGAAAACGGTTTATGTCTGATCATGGATCCTGACCGGAAACCGGCACAGCGCTTCCGCGAGGCCCTGGCTAGAGGCCAAAACCGGGGGCTGGAATGGTCCGAGAGAATGTTGCGCGGCAACATTGCCGATTGCGCGGTTAGGGCCACGTTGTACCGGATTCGCAAACGGAGCCAGCAGCAGTTCTCCGACCCGGAGTTTGTCTGATCGGCAAGCCGTCGGCTGACGATGCCTCGAAAAAGCCTACCATTACTGATAAACTTGGTGATGTTTCCGAACCGAATGGACCTTCCATGAGCGAGACGCTCTTGAATCTGGCGACGGGACCCGAGGTTCCCTCCGCAGACCAGTTGCGGCGCATGAGCGAGCAGCTGGCCGAGGCGACCCCCCAAGACATCCTCCGCTGGGCGGTGGCGACGTATCATCCGTACCTGAGCATGGCCACGGCTTTCGGGGCCGAGGGCTGCTGCATCATCCACATGCTCGCCGAGATCGAGCCAAAGGTTCACATTTTCAATCTGGACACCGGCTACCAGTTCAAGGAAACGCTCCAGATGCGGGAGCGGATTCGGGAGCGGTACGGCATCGAGGTGGAGCTGGTCCGGCCGGATACGACCGTGGAGGAATACGAACGGCTGCACAACGGACCCCTCTACGTCATCAATGCCAATCAGTGCTGCCACGACCGCAAGATCGTGCCGCTACGTCGGGCCTTGCAGGGCAAAAAAGCCTGGATCAGCGCCATCCGCGCCGACCAGACCGCCGACCGGGCCAAGGCCGACATCGTCATGTGGGACCGCAAGTTCCACCTCGTGAAGATCAACCCGCTGCTGCGCTGGACGCGGCGGGACGTGTGGGACTTTATCCTGAAGCACAACGTTCCGTACAACCCGCTGCACGATCTGGGCTATCCGAGCATTGGCTGCGAACCATGTACCGAGCCGGTGGAAGACGGGCGGGACGAACGGGCCGGTCGCTGGGCGGGGACGGGCAAAAAAGAATGCGGCTTGCACGTGCAGTACGAGGACCAGGGTTCGGGCATCTGACATCGCCAGGGACGACCGATCATGCGTCTATCCGCCAAGGCTGAATATGCTTGCGTGGCTGTGTTGGAACTGGCGGCCCATCACGGTTCGTCGCAACCGTTGTCCGTGAAGGCCATCGCCGAGCAGCACGGCATCCCGCAGCGGTATCTCGTGCAAATCCTCTTGCAATTAAAAGGGGCAGGGCTGGTGACGAGCAGCCGAGGCCCGTCGGGCGGCTACGCGCTGGCCTTGCCGCCCGAGCAGATCACCGTGGCGGATGTGATGCAGGCCATTGACGGCCCGTTGCCCGAGCGGCATGAGCCGGTCGCTTCGCCGCAGTCCCCGGCCACACGGGCCTTGGGCAAACTCTGGGACGAGATTCTTCAGAGCGAGCGCAATCTGCTGGAGCAGGTGACATTTGCCGACCTGGTGCCCCGCATGCACGCCCCGCTGGAGAACATGTACTTCATTTGATCGGGGAATGGCAAAGGGATCTGGCCTGTCGAACAATGTCCGCGGCTGTCAGTCCATACTTGGCCAACAGTCCCTCGGGCGGTCCGGATTCGGCATAGGTGTCGTTCAAGGCGACGAAGCGCATCGGGACCGGGTGCGTTCGAGCGGTGGTGAGGGCGACGACGCTGCCTAAACCGCCGTAGATGGTGTGTTCCTCGGCGACGACGATGCGGCCGGTTTCCCGGGCGGCCTCGACGACAGCCTGTTCGTCCAGCGGCTTGACCGTGTGCATGTCGAGGACGCGGGCCTGGATGCCGGAACGAGCCAGTTCCTCCGCAGCTTGCAAGGCGGCGGCGACCATCAGGCCGTTGGCAATGAGCGTGACATCTTTGCCGTCGCGCAAGCGGATCGCCTTGCCCAGCCGGAACGCCGGCGGATTCTCATACACGATGGGCACGTTGGGTCGGCCGACACGGAGATAAGCCGGGGTGCGAATCTCCGCCAGGGCCTCGACGGCGGCGCGGGTGCTCGGTTCGTCGGCAGGGACGACGACGGTGAAATTGGGCAGGGCACAAGCCAGGGCCACGTCTTCGATGCCCATCTGCGACGGTCCATCCTCGCCGATGGAGATGCCGGCGTGGCTGCCGACGACTTTGACATCGGCGCACGGAAAGGCGACGGACATCCGCAGCTGGTCGAAGGCATTGCACATGACGAAGGCAGCGAAACTGGCCAGCCACGGACGCTTGCCCGCGCCGGCCATTCCCCCGGCCATGCTGACCAGATTCGACTCGGCGATGCCGACGTTGAAGAAACGGTCGGGGAAACGCTTGGCGAAATGCTCGGTGCGGGTGGAGTTGTTCACATCGCCGTCGAGGACCACGATCTCCGGATATCTGGTTCCCAGGTCCGCCAAGGCCAGGCCGAACGCTTCCCGAGTCGATTTACCCAGTTTCATCCCCGTGCAACTCCTGTGCGGTTATCCTTGCGATGCCAGGCTTCCGTCACGTCGTTCGCATCCAGATCAGATGCCGCAGACTGCTGACCAGATCGAGCATGCCGCGCAACAGCCAGATACTCGCCCACAAGGCCAGGGGCAGAGTGATGATCACAAACAGACCGACGCCCAGCGAAATGGACGGATCGAAGCGGTGCCGATTCTGCCCCAGCCAAACGTGGAGGCTGACCAGGGTGCCGACGACGACCCAGCCGGCGGCCACCGCCCAGGTCCGACCCAGAAGGGCGAAAGCCTCGGCGGCGGACGTGCGGTCCCGGAAGTAGCGGTTCAACTGCTCCACGAACAGCAGGAAAAACGACAACGCCCCCAAGTTGGCCAGCAGACCCAGAATCAGGGCGTGTTCCACGAGCCAGTTCAAGGCAGGTCCCAGCGTTTCGCGGAATCCCGCTCCCCCCTCATTTAAAAGTGGTGAGAAATACCAACCAACCAGCCCATGAACAACACCCACGCTCAGCAACAGCAACGACACCAACTCCAACCCCGTCGCGCCCATAATCATGGTTCGCGAATTCCTCGCATCCCGGGGCACGGTCATGCAGCGAATCGAACCGACCACTCCCAGCATCGGAGACACCAGGATTGCCAACGACAACCCCAAGACCACCAGACCCTCGACCATCTCGGTGGCCAGGACAAGCCAATGCGGCGGATTGGTTTGCCGATACAGCCGCACGGCCGCCGCCACCGCCAGCAGAAGCACAGCCACCAGCAGCCCTGCCACTTTGAAATAGTGCCAGGCCAGGCCGTAATACACCCCGGCAAACCCGTATTGCGGTTCCAGCGGCGGCTCCGAACCGTTGTCTTCCGAAGAACTCTGCTCAGGCGATTGGTTCTCGGCCGCCGGCAATTCTTCCGTCTTGGCATCGGGCAGGGCAATTCGAGCCGGCGAAGAATGGGCAGGTGCACCGCCGGAAGGATTCAACACCTGGGTATCCGATCCCGAAGGAGCCTGCGTCTTGCTCGCTGTGAAAGGCGCATCCGCCCCCGGCACGGATGGCGGGACATTGGGAAGCACCTCGGTTTCGTCTTGCGGAGAAATTCGGGGCGAGACGCCCGGCCCGGACAACAGGACCACACCGCAGACGGGACAATGCGTCGGCCGCGGGGATAAGCTCCCCGACGGACCCAGGGGGTGACCATTGGGGCAACAGATGGTCGTATCCATGTCTTCTCCGAGACGGAGCGGTTCAGCCGATGCGGGCCAGGGCTTTCTCGGC
>JANWWR010000165.1 GCA_025055835.1 Gemmatales bacterium
ATCCTCATCGACTTGTTCGGCGGACCGTCCCATCTCGACACCTTTGATCCCAAGCCGAACGCTCCCGCGGAAGTTCGCGGCGAGTTTGACACCATTCCGACGGTGCTGCCCGGCATCCGAGTCACGGAACATTTACCGCTCCTGGCCAAGCGGCTGGATAAGTGCGCTTTAGTACGCACGGTTTCGCACCGTTATAATTCACATAATCCTTATGCCGTCATGACCGGCTTTGATGGCGGCCAGGATCAGATGGACTATTTTGCCAAGCCGAGCAATCATCCCAGCGTGCCCAGCGTCTGCCAGTATCTCGGCGTGGGCCGGGGTCGCGACCTGCCTGGCTACGTGATGCTGCCGGCTTATCCGGGCTACAGCCAGGGCCTGCGGCGGGCCGGGCCTTACGGCGGTTATCTCGGTCCGCAATGGGACCCCCTTTTTGCCACGGCGGATAACTTTGCCGGCAAGGACATTAACGACAGCGGAAACGACTTTTATAATGCTGATTTGCCATTAATAGGCGAACCACGCCTGCCCAAGCTCGAAGGGGATTTGACGCTGGACGTTCTCGACCGGCGTCGGACGCTGATCGGGCAACTGGAGGATCGGCTCAGGGTCATCGAAGCGTCAGCCCACGTTTTGCGGCGGAATGCAGCGTTTAACCTGCTGATATCGTCCAAGGCCCGACTGGCGTTCGATTTGTCGCGGGAGCCGGAGCCAGTGCGGGACCGATATGGCCGCGATCTGTTCGGACAGAGCGTCCTGCTGGCTCGGCGATTGGTTGAGGCCGGGGTCACGTTCGTCACGGTCCATACGGAAGCGAAGCCGAACGGCCACTGGGACACCCACGAGAACAATTTCAACATGCTCAAGAAACTGTTATTGCCATTCCTGGATCGGGCCGTCTCGGCGTTGCTCGATGATCTGAGCGAACGGAGTCTATTGGAAAGCACGCTGGTGCTGGTGACCGGCGACATGGGCCGGACGCCGAAAGTCAATGGCAAGGCGGGTCGCGATCACTGGCCGCAATGCGGATTCGCCCTGTTCGCGGGGGGCGGCACCCGGCCCGGCGTTGTCTTCGGCACGACCGACAAAATCGCTGCCTATCCGACCGACTATCCCGTGTCGATGGGTGACCTGGCGGCCACGGTGTACTACCTCGTTGGCATCGACCCGGAAAGCACCGTCCCGGACCAAACGGCCCGGCCCATTCACATCTCCCACGGGGGACGGCCGATCTGGGGCATACTCGCCTGAGTGTTTCGGGAAAAACACTGGCATTCGGCACATCTGATTTTTTGCGAATCCTCGCCGAGAGGAGACGGCTCCGGCACCGTCGGCGACCTAAGATTGCGCTAGCGGAGACATTCGGAATAAACTAGGTTGAATTCATGACAAATCCCTTGGCGGGGAGCGTTGGAATGTCTGGGCCGACGAACACAGTCTTCAGCCGGACCCTTTCACCCGGCGTGATCCGCGTCTTCGGCAACCTCGCGTTCCGCACCGACGGAACGATTCTCGATCTGGCGGTCTCGCCGGACGGCACGATCTGGACGGTGGAAGCTCCGGGCACGATTCGGCGATGGCAGCCGGACGGCAAGCAGATCGGTTCGGCAAGCGTCCTCAGCGAGGTGGAATTGCTGTGGGCGTTCAGTCCGAATGGCCGATGGCTGGCAGCAGGCAGCGACGAACTTGCCCTGTATTCCCCGACCAGCGGCGAACTCGTTTTCAGCCGTCGTCAACCGGCCTGGATCACGGCTTTGGCATTCGATTGCAGATCACAACATTTGGCGACGGGACACGACGACGGGCGGATTACCGTCTGGCTCGCTGACGGACTGACCTCGCATGAAAGCTGGCCAGCGCATGACGGTCCCATCAGCGTTCTGGCCTTCAGCCCCGATGGCCGGACGCTGGCCAGTGCCGGCGAAGACCGGCGGATTCGCCTGTGGGACGCAAGCACGGGCCGGTTGATTAAGGTTTTGGAAGGGCACACGGACCGCATCCACGCCTTGGCGTGGCATCCCGACGGCCGCGTTCTCGCCGCCGCCGGTTGGGACACGATGGCCCGCATCTGGGATACCGCGACCGGCGAGCCGATCATTCTCCTGAACGGTCATGCCGAGGTGGTTTCCGCCGCGGTCTTCTCTCCGGATGGTCGCCGTCTGGTCACGGCGGACAGCGATCACATCCTCTGGGTCTGGGACCACGAACGCGGCCAACCGCTGCATCGGCTCCGCGGGCATGCCGGGGAAATCTGGTGCCTGGCCTTTGCTCCGGATGGCAAGCTGATCTCCGGCGGCGAGGACCGGCGAGTGCTGATGTGGGACATAGAAAGCGGGCGCTCCCTGACCGGGACGGCGGAGCCGGTGCGGGACATGGCTCGGCTGTCGATTCATCCGGACGGTCAGCAAATCGCCTTCGTCAACGGCAGCCGATGTCTGTGGATCTGGAACCCGCACACCGGAACCCCGCTGCTTCGCCGAGAAGCGGAGCACGGCTTGACCGCCGCCGTGTACAGCCCCGATGGAAAACTACTCGCCGTCGGCGACGACAACGGCGGCATCAGCGTCCTTTCGGCGGAGAACCACGAACCGATTCACTCCTTCGCCGCCCACAAAGTCGCCATCACCGATCTGGCCTTCCGTGCGGATGGCAGCGTGCTGGCGTCATCGGGAGCCACGGATGGCTACGTTTACCTATGGAACGTAAGCGATTGGGAACCACGGCTGCTGATCCCCGAAGCGACCGGCAACGGCACCGTGGAGCGGATCGCCTGGGTGCCGAATTCCTCGATCCTGCTGGCTTGCGGAATGCGGTGGCGGAGCGATGGAACGAGCCAGGGACAGATCGTTGCCTGGGATGTGGACAAGCCCGGCAAGGCGGCCGTGTACCCAGGCGTCGCCACCCGTCTGGCCGTGTGCCCCGATGGCCGCCAGTTTGCTGCCACCGATGGGTCGGAGCTGATCGGTGTCTGGAACCTTGAAACGGGCAAACTGGAGCGAGAGCTGGATTGCGAATCGGGGCCGGTCGTCGCCCTGATTTACTCCCCGGACAGCCGACTCCTCGCCGCCGCCTGTGCTGATGGCTCGCTGTGGCTGTGGGACGCTCGAACGCTGGCGGTTCTCAAGCAATTCGAGGTGGAATTGTCCCTGGCCGATGCCGCTTTCGCTCCCGACGGCAAAACGCTCTATGCCGCCAATCCGGGAGTGCTTTGCTACGCCGTCGAAATCTGAACAACATTGCTCCGCTGCATCACGCCTGAGCCGCCGGGTCGCAGAACAGCGCCGCCGTCAAGGCATACACCAACGCGACTCGTTCCAGGTCGTCGAGGCTGACCCATTCGTCCACGGTATGCTGACCGCCAGCCCGGGGGCCGTGGGTGATTGCCGCCACCCCGGCCAGCGCCGAGAAACTGTTGCCGTCGTCCACAAACGGTTTCGGTCCGGTCGGCAACGGCTGACCCACCACCGCGGAATACGCCCGCTGGAATGCCGTCACCAACGGGCTGTCGAGGTCGAGGCGAAAGGCATCGCGGATCAGGCGGAACTCCCAATCCACTTCGACTCCGCAATCACGGGCCAGGTTGTCGAACAAGGTCCGCATCTCGGCCTCGACGGCCTCCCGGGATGCCCCGGGCAGCCAACGCCGCGTCCCCTCCAACATGGCTTCCTGCGGAAACTGGTTGTAGATTTCGCCGCTATGGAATTGGCCGATGAAGACGCTGGCCCGTCCCGCTATCGGATCGACCTGCTGCTGGAGGCGTTTGTCCAAATCCTGAAGCAGCCGTACCAACTCGGCTCCCGCGGCAATGACGCTGGGTTGATCGGCCGGCCGATGCACCTCATGCACGGGAGGTCCGCTCCGTCGCAGAATCACCTTCCAGGTCGCTGCTCCGCGACCGGCGACCGGCAGATGGTCGCAGAACGGCTCCGGCAACAGCACGCCGTCGCCCACGATGCCTTCGCCGATAAGCCGATCCAACTGCTCTCCCCGGCCCCACGGCGCTTCGTGCAGATCGTGGAGCGTCAGCAAAACCGCCCCACGCTTCAGCAGCCCGCTTTCTTGAAGCATGCGCACCGCCTCGATGGACGCCGCCACCCCGGACTTCATGTCCGACGCCCCTGATCCGCGAAGCCAATCGCCTTCCAGCCTGGGCGGACAAAAAGGCAGGTGAACCGTGTCGAGATGTCCATCGAACTGAATCACTCGGCCCGGTTCGCCGCTGTCGAAACGGGCCACGACGGCCGGGGCCGACTCGTGACCACCAGCAGCTCGGCGAACGGCGAAGCCGGCGTTTTCCAGCATTTCCGCGGCGCGGTCCAACACCGCTCCGGCTTGGCCCGTCGGACTCGGCACGGCAATCAATTCCTTGGCCGTCTGAACGAGGCGGTCCCGATTCAACGCGGAACGAAGACGGCCTGGCAGCGGGTCCCTGTTCACGATTCTTCGCCCTCTACAGCAACGCCGTGGTTTCGGGGAAGCCATACATGCGGTTGAAGTTTTGCACAGCCACGCCGCTGGCACCGCGGACCAGGTTGTCCTCGGCGGCCAGGATCAGAATGCGACCGCGCACCACCCGTACCGTGACATCGAGGAAATTCGTGCCCCAGGTGTCCTTGGTCGCCGGGACGTTCGTCTTGACCCGGACGAACGGAGCCTTGGCGTAATACTCCCGATACAGTTCGAGAAGCTGCGGTTCCTGAACGGAGCGGGTCGGCTTGGCGTAGATGGTTGTGAAGATGCCCCGATCCATGGGAATCAGGTGCGGCGTGAAGATCACTTCGACGGGTTCCCCGGCAATGTCGCTGAGAACCTGCTCGATTTCCGGCGTGTGGCGATGGTGGCCGACGCCGTAGGCGGTCACGCTCTCGTTGCATTCCGGGAAATGCGTCGTGAGCTTGGGAGTGCGTCCCGCTCCCGACACGCCGCTTTTGGAATCGATGAGAATGTCCTTCAGGTCCACGAGCCGACCAGCGACCAGCGGTGCCAGGCCGAGAATGGCTGTCTGCGGATAACAGCCCGGATTGGCGACCAGTTGGGCGGACGGGAGTTCCTCGCCGTACACCTCCGGCAAGCCGTACACAGCCTGGGCGAGATGGGCCAGGTCGTGATGGCTTTCGCCGTACCATTGGGCATAGACGTTGGCATCCCGCAGACGGTAGTCGGCACTCAGATCGATGACCCGCAGACCGCGTTCCAGCAGGGGACCGATGCAACTCATGCTGACGCCGTGCGGCAGACAACCAAACGCACATTGCACTCCCTGAGCGACGAGGCGATCCGGGTCGAACGGTTCGCAGCGGAGGTCGAGCCGACGCGCGAGAATGGGATGCAGTTCCGAAACCAGCGGCGTGCCTTCCTTGGTTTCCTGCCGCGTGGTCACAGCGGCGATCTCGACGTGCGGATGATGGAGCAGGATTTTCATCAGTTCCAGGGCCGTGTAGCCGGAACCGCCGAGGATGGCCACGCGGATCATGGTGAAGGACTCCTTGCCGGGGTAATTGCGTGCGGGATTGGGGGACCGGAGGGCTGACCCCCTCCGCTCGCCGCAGGTTGTTTGCTCGCTGGACCGGAAAGCTTACGCTTTCCGCTCGCCGGGTCGTCAGAGGCATTGTTGCTCCCAGAGGGCTTTGTAGTAGCGGAGCAAGCGTTCGCCGGAAGCCACGTCCGGCGTGCCGGGAATCTCGGCCAAGGTGTAACGGTCGTAGCCCATCTCCTTCAAGCACTGGAACAGTTCCCGCCACGGATAAGCCGAGTACAGCTCGTTGATATGCACCGACTTGATCCACGGCCGCAGCAGGTCGAAGTACGGTCGCACCGAGCCGTCCTTCAGGTCGGTCATGTTCGAGTTCCAGGTGATGCCGACGTTGTCCAGACGGCAGTGTCTCATGATCGTTTCCATGTGGGGCGGATGGGACGTGCCGGGGCCGTGGACTTCGACCCAGATTTCCTGACCGAGGTCGCTGGCCGCCCGGCCGCACTCGATCAGGGATTTGCCGATCTGTTCCAGGGTCTTTTCCACGGGCACGTCCCGCGGCAGAGCGTTGGGCCGAACCTTGACCCCCTTGCCGCCCACGTCCGCGGACAGTTGCAGAAACTGTTTGCAGCTTTCGATGTTCTTGCGGACAATGGCGGAGTCGGGAGCGTGGAACTCGCAGACCGTGCCCAGGCCCCAGAGGACGACGCCGCTGTCGGCGAAGCGTTTCCGCACGTCCGCGCGTTCGCTGGGACCGAGGTGCGGTTCGACGCCGTGTTTGTGCGTGGTCCGCAGTTCGACGGCTTGCAGCCCGACGGCCTGACAAACACGCAGGATTGTCGGGATGTCCCAGGCGGCGGCGATGTTGTAGGTCACGATGCCGAGGCCAAAGCGTCGCGGTTCGGCGGGGGCCTTCCCGGCGGGAAGCGGCTCAGCGATCCCGGGGAAGCTGGCGAAAAGCGAAGCGGCTCCGGCGGCCAAAAGTTCGCGGCGATCCACGGCAAGTTCCTCCTGTCGTTCGCATCGGCCAGTCGGCGTCGTTTTTATCTTCGCCCGGCCCGGGAACCATGCAAGAGAAAACATCGCGTCTCACTTCGTTCCCTCTTGGGATAGACGGGGAAACGGTTCCGTGCGACTCTATGGGTATGCCTCCGGAAGAAAATGAAACCCGCGAGCTGCTTCGGCGAATCCGCCAGGGCGATTCCCGAGCCGTCGAGGAATTGCTGGCCCGCTATCGGGAGCCGATCCGCCGCATGATCGCATTGCGCCTTGACGCCGCCCTGTCGTCACGGCTCGATGCCAGCGATGTCGTCCAGGAAGTGCTTCTCGAAGCCAACCGGCGTTTGAAGGAATACCTGCGGAATCCACGCCTGCCCTTCCACCTCTGGCTGCGGCACATCGCCCGGGATCGAGTCGTGGATGCCCACCGCCGCCACCGACAGGCCCAGCGACGCTCCCTGAATCGCGAACAGCCGCTGGACGACTCCACGCAGGACGGCACATCTGCCGAAGCCGGGGCGTTCGTGGATCAGGAGATGACCCCCGCCTCAGCCGCCATTCGGCACGAACTGGAGCGGCGCTTCTGGAGCGAATTGACCTTCCTCGACGCCGAGGATCGGGAAGTCATTCTGATGCGGCACGGCGAGCACCTGACGAATCAGGAAGTGGCTCTGGTTCTGGGGCTGACGGAGGCGGCGGCCAGCATGAGATATCTGCGAGCCATGCGTCGTCTCAGAGCCCGGCTGGCTCCGCGGGAATCCGATTCGGTCCGCTGATTCCTATGACCCCCAGCCCCCCGACCCAACCGGACCCTCAACGTGAAGCCCGTCTCGCCGCGGTCCTCGATCAACTCGTGGAACTCGCCCGCTCCGGGTCAGCCGACCAGTTCGAGAACGTCTTGCGGCAGCATCCTGATCTGGCCGACGAGTTGCAGGATCTCTGGCCCGCCGTGCAGATCGCCGAGCACCTGGCCAAGCCCAATCCGCCAGACCTATCGGAAAGCGATTCCCCCTCCCGAACCTCGAACGCATTGGCATTGCCGATGCGAATCGGCGACTACGATCTGCTCGAAGAAGTAGGGCGCGGCGGAATGGCAGTCGTTTACGAGGCCCGCCATCGCAGCCTCGGCCGCATCGTCGCCCTGAAAATGCTGCTCGATCCGCAACTGGTCGGAGAAGATGATCGGCGGCGGTTTCGATCCGAGGCCAAGGCCGCGGCTCGGCTGGATCATCCGAACATCGTGCCCGTTTATGAAACCGGCGAGCTGGACGGTCGACCGTATATTAGCATGAAGTTCATCGAGGGACCGACACTCGCTCAGCTGGCCGCCGACGTGCCGCTGCCGGTCCGCCAGGCGGCTCGCTACATCCTCAAGGTGGCCGAAGCCGTCCATCACGCCCATCGGCACGGCATTCTGCATCGCGATCTCAAGCCGTCGAACGTCCTCGTGGACAAAGACGATCAGCCGCACGTCACCGACTTCGGATTAGCCAAGCGGGTGCCCCCGGCTTCGGCGGAATGGGCCTCCGCTCTGTCCGGCAACGAAGGGCAGCACTCCGCCTGGCGGTCCAGCCTCACGCAGGCGGGTTCGATCCTGGGCACGCCGTCGTACATGCCGCCGGAGCAGGCCACGGCCGGTCATGGCGACCTGTCCCCGGCCAGCGACGTCTATTCGCTGGGAGCCATGCTCTACTACCTGTTGACGAGCCGACCGCCGTTTCAGGCCTCCAATCCGGTTGACGTGCTGCTGCAAGTGCTGGAGCGCGATCCGCTACCCCCGCATCTGCTTAATCCCAATGTTGATGCCGATCTCGAAGCCATTTGTCTGAAGGCTCTCCAGAAGCGGCCCGGATTGCGCTATGCCACGGCTGCGGAACTGGCAGCCGACCTGCGAGCCTATCTCGACGGACATCCGGTGACGGCCCGTTCCCGGAATCTCGGAGACTTTCTCAAAAGCCTGCTATTTCCCCACGGCTCGCCCAAACCGATCGGGCTTCCCAAGTCGCTGTGGCTGGTCGGCGGGGCGGCGGTGCTGGCTCTCGGCGGAGCGAGTGCGGCCATGCTCCAAGCCGGAATCACCTCACGCTGGCCTCATCTGCTGGCAGGTATGGCTGTGTTCCTCGGGGCGGTGGGAATCCTCGGAGTGCTCCTGCGGCGTCAGGGACCGATTCCGGCGGAGGGCTGGCAGACGCTCCAAGTCTGGCTGACCGCTGTCTTCGCCGCCGGGGCCGTGTTCGTGATCGAATGGCTGCTCGACCTGCCGATTTTCCGCTTGCTGCCGATCTTGTCGGTGATCGCCGGCATGATGTTCATGATCCATGCCGGTTCGCTCTCGGCGAGGTTTTACCCTGCGGCAGGGGGCTGTTTTGTCGCCGCGATGGCCTTGCCCTGGCTTGAAGGGCCATCGGCGGTGTTGTTCCTGGCGGCCCTCGTCGCTGCCGGCTTGCTTCTGGCGGCACTTCCAAAGCGCAAGCGCTCGACACCCGTCTTATGACAGCCGACGATATTTTCTGTATCGTTTCCAGAGTCAAACATCCCCCTCGGTTCGCCGTCGCGGAATGCCGCAATAACGACTATAATGGCCGTGAGGCTGATGAGCCTTCGGTCCGAGAACCCATCCTGCAAGGACTCTCCATGAGCGACCTTGGACCCAACGGCGGAACCCGTCGGACGCTGGCGGAACGAGTTCGTGCCTTGCAGTTGAATGACGTCCAGCCCCAGCGAACCAGCGGGTCCTGGGTTCCGTGGTTGCTCTGCCTCATCTTCGCCGGTCTGAGCATCTATTTCGCCTACCAAGCCTACTTCGCCGCCGAGCCGGAACCGCCTCCGACGCCGACCCAGCAACTCAAAACCTATTCTCCGACCGGAGCCGCCCCGGCGGCGCAGGTAGCATCTTCCGGCGAGGTCGTGCATGAATCTCGCGGCCACATCGTCCCCGCCCACAAGATTCAGGTCAGCCCCAAGGTGGCTGGCATGGTCACGAAGCTGAACTTTGACGTGGGCATGGTGGTCGAGAAGGGCACGGTCCTGGCTGAGCTGGAGAAAGTGGATTACCTCGCCGACGTCAATCGCGCCGCCGCTGCTGCTGCCGCCGCCAAGGCCCGCTACGAGGAACTGGCCCGCGGCATGAGGCCGGAAGAGAAGAAACGCGCCACGGCCGCCCTGGAGGAAGCCCGGGCGGTGAAGCGGGAGGTCGAAGACCAGCTGAAGCGTCTGCGAGCCTCCGGCCGGGCTGCCACCGAAGAGGAACTGACTCGCACCGAACTGCGGCTCGCCCAAGCCATTCAGCGGGTCATTCAGTTGGAGCAGGAAGAAAAGATGATGCTGGAAGGGGCGCGCATCGAACGCATCGAGGCGGCCAAGGCGGAGTGGCAGGCGGCGGAAGCGGAACTGGCCAAAGCCCAGTGGCGGCTGGACAACTGCACCATCCGTGCTCCCGTCACCGGCATCATCCTGAGCAAGAAAGCGGAGGAAGGCGACATCGTCAACCCCGTGGCGTTCAACGTCTCGGCCAGCCTGTGCGAGATGGCCGACCTGTCCGATCTGGAGGTGGAGTTGAAAATCCAGGAGCGGGACATTGCCAAGATTTTCGTTGGGCAGCGGTGCCGCATCCGACCGGAGGCGTATCCGGATCGGCTCTACGAGGGTTACGTGGACAAGATCATTCCCGCCGCCGACCGCGGTATCGGGGCCGTTCCCGTCCGTGTCAAGGTGGAGCGCCTCATTGCTCCCAAAAGCGAAGCCGCCCCGGACCTGCGTGCCGAACAGGGCAAATACCTGCTGCCCGATATGGCTGCCGTCACCGCCTTCCTTCGCAAGCAACCCGTGGAGGAAGCCAAACCCCCGGAGGCCAACGGCAAAACCGCCTCGTGATTGAAGCTCATAGAACAAGCAAGGGTCGGCAGCAGCTTCCAGGAAGGATCTAGACTCGGAGCGGAAGAAGGGACGTCAGCATGGCTTCGGAACCGATTGTCCGCTGCATCCAGGTGAGCAAGTCGTTTCATCGAGGCAGCGAAGAAATTCAGGTGCTGCAATCCCTGAATCTCGAAGTGCCGGAGGGGCAGTTTCTCGCCCTCATGGGCCCAAGCGGCTCCGGAAAGACGACGCTGCTCAACCTCATCGCCGGGCTGGACCGTCCGACCACCGGCACCATTCAGGTCGGCCCGGATGTGGTTTCCTCCATGAGCGAAAGCGAACTGGCCCGCTGGCGAACCCGGCACGTCGGTTTCGTGTTTCAGTTCTACCATCTGCTCTCGGTGCTGACGGCGTATGAGAACGTGGAATTGCCTTTGCTCCTGCTGCCCTTGTCCGCGGCGCGACGGCGAGAGCAGGTGCTGACGGCGTTGGAACTGGTCGGTCTGACCGACCGGATGCATCATCGTCCCGGCCAGCTCTCCGGCGGACAGCAGCAGCGCGTCGGCATCGCCCGGGCCATCGTTACCAATCCGACGCTGATCGTCGCGGACGAACCGACCGGCGACCTCGATGCCCGCTCCGCCGAGGAAATCCTCAACCTGCTGACCGAGTTGCAGGCAAGCTTGAACAAGACGATCATCATGGTGACTCACGACCCGCGAGCGGCCTCACGCGCCCAGCGGATATTGCATCTGGAAAAGGGTCAACTCGTCGAGGACACCGGCGCGGCGATGACACCGGGAGGCGCGGCAGCCGCTTCGTGAACCGGCCAGGTATCAGCCCTGGACCCGTTGAATCGCCGTGACCAACGTTCTTGGACAGGGACGCAGCAGTATGAGCGGGTATCCGTTTTACTTCCTGGTGACCATCGGCAGCGTGATCGGTCTGGCCGCCGCGGCCCTGGTGCCCTTCTATCTGCTGCTCGTTGCCGGGGACTTCGTCCTCAATCGCCTCGGCGACGTCGATCCGTTCAGCCGAGCCGCCAAGTTCGTCGGCCTCATGGTCAAGAACCTGAGGCGGAACATGCTCCGCACTTCGCTGGCCTATCTGGCCATTTTCGTGTTGGTGCTGGTGGTTGTCGGAGTGTGGTCCATCCTTGCGTTCCTCGATCTGGTGACGGCGGAGAAGAGCCGCGACCTCAAAGCGATCGTCACCGAACGCTGGCAGATTCCCAGCCAGATGCCCTACGCCTACGCCTATCCCCTCAGCCAAGGCGCGCCGGAGAAGGAAGGCGACATCGTCATCGGTCCCGATGACAGCATGACCTGGCAGTTTTACGGCGGGTACACCGAGCGGGAGCGGGAAAAGCAGACGCGGGACAACCTCGTGTTCTTCTTCGCGATGGAACCGCGGAAGGTGCTGACCATGATGGACGGCATCGAGGAACTGACCCCGGAGCAACTGCGGCAACTGGCCCAGGCTGTCGAGATCATGGAAAAGGACAAGACGGCAGTGGTCATCGGAGCGGATCGACTGGCCACGCTCAATAAACGCGTCGGCGAGACGATCACGGTGTACGGTCTGAACTACCGCGGCATCGACCTGGAGATGAAGATCATCGGCGAACTGCCCAAGGGCCGCTGGGGACAGATCGGCATCATGAACCGGGATTATCTCAACGACGCCATCGACGCCTACCCGGCCAGGCACCGGGGACAAAAGCATCCGCTGGCCGACCGTTCGCTCAATCTCGTCTGGCTGCGCGTTCCCGATACCGAGGCGTTTAAGAAGGTGGCCAATCAGATCATGTCGTCGAGTGCGTTCACCAACCCGGCCGTGAAGTGCGAGACGGCGGCCTCCGGCATCGGGTCATGGCTGGACGCCTATCGGGACCTGATCTGGGGCATGCGTTGGCTGCTGTCGCCGGCCATTCTGGTGGTGATGTCGCTGGTGGTGGCCAACGCCATCGGCATCAGCGTCCGCGAACGCCGCGGGGAGATGGCGATCCTGAAGGTCCTCGGCTATCAACCCTGGCAGATCATGCTGCTGATCCTCGGCGAAGCCCTGGTCATCGGGGCCTTGAGCGGTCTGCTCAGCGCCACGCTGTGTCAGGTGGTTGTCAATGAGATGATTGGCGGGGTGCCCTTCGGCATCGCCTTTTTCCCGTCGTTCAAGATCGCGGCGGCGGCGTGGTGGTGGGGGCTGAGCATCGGTTCGATCACGGCGCTGCTGGGAAGCATTTGGCCGGCGTGGACGGCCCAGCGGGTCAAGGTGGCCGAGGTGTTCGCCAAGGTCGGCTGAGACGCTTTGTCAGCGACTCAGCAAGCCGGCAGAACCAGGCAATTCGGGCAGTCTGGGCAAGGCACCGGAGGCCGACCGGCACTTCGCCTTGACCCTCTTTCTCTCGCACGCTAGAACCCAATCTCTCGATTCAGCCGAGTTCCCGGAAGCAAGGCGGGAGGGCAATCGGCTCTGCGACGGTGACGGGGCCGAGTCGGTCCGCGAATCACGGAGGAGAGGATCGTGAAGCGAAATGGAATTCGAGTGGGAATGACTTTGGCTGCGATCACCCTGGGTCTGCTCCTGGGCGGCGTGGTCGCGGCTCAGCAGCGGACGGCTCCGACGCCTTCGGTCACCGGCCGCACCCGGATCGTCTTCCTTAATCTCAACGAAGCCCTCAAGGGCTATTCCAAGTTCAAAGCCCTCCGCGAAGAACTCAAACGCAAAGACGAGCAATTCGTCACCATGCTCAAGAACAAGCAAAGCCGCGGCGAGGCCCTGTCCAAGGAGATGCAGGATCCCAAGACCACCGCCCAACGCAAGGAAGCCATCGAACAGGAGATCAAGCAGATCCGCTTCGACATGGACAACATCCGTCAGGACGCCCAGAAGCAGATCATCAAGTACCAGCAGGAAGAACTGGCCAAGATGTACCGCGAAGTGTACCAGGTGGTGACCGAGTACGCCGCGGCCAACGGCATCGATCTGGTCATGCAGTACAACGAGGAATGGGACGACAACTACCACACGCCGCAGCGGGTGGTGCAGCGGATGAACATGCCGTTCTGGCCGATCCACTACGACAAGAGCATGGAGATCACCGGCGTGGTGGCCCAGACGCTCAATCAGAAGTTCGGCGTGGCCACGGCACCGGCCGGTCAGCCGGGCGGCGTGGTGCCCGCGAGCGGTACGGTCAACAAGTGACCGGCTAAAGTGCCGGTTTCTCTTGCCGCACAAGCCCGCGGGTCGGATGCTCCGCGGGCTTTCTTCATGGAAGCGGCCCTGGGGGTGCAAGGAGGCACCGACATGACGCTGCGCTGTGTGGGCCAACGCTGCCAGCGGACCATCCGCGAAACCGTCGAGGTCCACGGTTACGGCTACCGGACCGGGGCCGCCATCCGGGTCCGCTTCCGACCTGCCTGTCCGGGTACCGGCATTGTCTTTGTTCGCACGGATGTCCCCGGGGCCAAGCCAATCTCAGCGGCAGTCGGCAACGTGACCGGCACCAACCGGCGGACCACGCTGGGCCAACCGCCCGCCCAGGTGGAAATGGTCGAACACGTCCTGGCCGCCTTGCACGGTCTCAAGATCGACAACTGCCTGATCGAAATCAACGGGCCGGAATTGCCGGGGCTTGACGGCTCATCGCGGGATTTCGTTCGCGTCCTGTGTGCCGCTGGACTGCGGATCCAGAAGGCCGTTCGCAACATCTGGGCCGCCACGGAGGCAATTACCATCGTGGACGGACGCGGTTCTTTGAGCCTGTATCCCGCTTCAGCGATGGAACTGCGAGCCAGTTATCTGCTCGATTACGGCCAGCCGTCGCCGATCCCGGCTCAACGGCAGTCCGCCGTCGTTGGTCCCGAGGGATTTCTCAACGAAGTGGCCTCGTCCCGCACCTTCCTGCTCGAAGCCGAGGCCGAGGCACTTCGCGGCCAAGGCTTTGGTCGCAACACTTCACCGGCGGATTTGCTCGTCTTCGGCACCCGTGGACCGATCAACAATCGCCTTCGCTATGCCGATGAACCGGCTCGTCACAAGATTCTGGACATCGTCGGCGATTTGGCCCTGTTCGGGGAAGATCTGGCGGGTCATGTCGTCGGCTGCCGCTCGGGGCACTCGTTGAATGTCGCCCTGGTCCGCCGACTGAGGGAGACCATGGAATTGTCATCGTCGAGCGTCCGAGAAGCGTCTCGGGCCGCCTGAATCGGTTGAGACGACGCTTATCAGGCTCGATTCCCACGGAGAACGGCAGTCATCGGGGAAAAAAACGTCATGCCGCGGCTTCGCATGGCAGTCATCGGCGTCGGTCATCTGGGCAAGGAGCACGCCCGGATTCTGTCCTCGTTTTCCGACGTGGAACTGATCGGCGTCGCTGATGTCAACCTGGAGCAGGCTCGGATGGTGGCGGCCCGCTGTCAGACGCAGGCTTACGGCGATTTTCGTCGCCTGATTCCCCTGGTGGATGCCGTCACCATTGCCGTGCCGACCAGCCTCCACCACGCCGTCGCCAGCGAGTTTCTGCGTCGCGGTATTTCCTGCATGGTGGAAAAGCCCCTGGCGGCCACGTTGGAGGAAGCCGACGAACTCCTTGCGATGGCCGAGCGGACGGGAGCGGTTCTTCAGGTCGGGCACATCGAACGGTTTAACCCGGTGGTGCTGGAACTGGAGCGGCACCGCTTCCAGCCAAAGTTCATCGAGGGCCATCGGCTCGGGGCATTCACGGGCCGGTCGCTGGACATCGGCGTCGTCCTGGACCTGATGATTCATGATCTGGATCTGGTCACGACGCTGGTCGGCAGCCCCATCACGAGCATTCAGGCCCTGGGCGTCAGCCTCGTCGGTCCCCACGAAGACCTGGCTCATGCCCGGCTCACCTTCGCCAACGGTTGTCTGGCCAATCTCTCTGCAAGCCGGGTGAGTCCGAAAGCCAGCCGACGCATGCGGTTCTACGCGCCGGAGGGTTATGTCAGCATCGACTTTCAGCAACGGAAGGCGGTCTTCGTTCAGCCCACCGAAGCGGCCCGACAGTTCCGCGAGGAAATCCTGGCCCGTGGGTTGGACCCCGCTCGTCTGGCACGCCTCAAAGAAGGACTGTACGGCCGCTACTTGCAGGTGCGAGAAATCGACATGCAGGCCGTGGATCAATTGACTCTGGAACTGGCGGACTTCGTCCGGTGCGTCCAAACGGGCTCCACGCCCAAGGTGAGCGGACACCAAGGCCGCGACGCTGTCGCCCTCGCCAGCCGCATTCTCGATCACATCCGCCGCCATGCCTGGGACGGCAACGCCTTCGGAGCAGTCGGCCCGGAGCAGCTTCCCGCCGCGCTTGGCAGGTTTTTCGACGAGCTGCCCGAAACCGGTGAACTTGCCGCCTGACCCCGAGTCCTTTC
Source organism: Gemmatales bacterium (assembly GCA_025055835.1). Classification (GTDB taxonomy): domain Bacteria; phylum Planctomycetota; class Planctomycetia; order Gemmatales; family HRBIN36; genus JANWWR01. Next base: position 15,721 of record JANWWR010000165.1, read on the forward strand.
CAACTGTTTAATGTCTCGCACAACAGTTTGAAGAACGCATGTAGCTGCTGGACACGGCGACCGGATGTTTTCATAATGTCCGCACAGGTTTCTCTTCTTAAAAGCTGCTAGCGGACATGTATACACATGGAAATCAGTGAGCATCGAACGCCTCAAGCTGCCGACCTGGGTCAGGCGACAAATCGGCCGACTGCCTGGCTACACGTCGTTCTTCTGCTGGGCATTTTGCTGGCGGGTCTGCTGCTCCGTTTGCAGGAGATGGGAAACCCGTTGCAGCAGGACGAATTCGGGCCGCTTTACGCCGTCGTCGAGCGGGAGGGACGGCCTCCCGGTTACACCGCCTCGGCCGATATGCCTTTGGTTCCGGTCAAAAGCTGGCAGGAGGTCCGAAAACGGTCTATCCTGCC
>JANWWR010000197.1 GCA_025055835.1 Gemmatales bacterium
ATGAGTTGAAACGCCTTAAACAGCACGGCTTCATGCTGTTTGTGCGATTTCCATAAGGCGGCAAGATAATCCTCCCGGCTGGCTTCGTCCGCCCAGCGCTTTTTGATCTGGCGAATGTACAACTGCACCGAGCGTTTGCCGATATTCCAATGCGTTTTGGCATAATCGTAAATCTGCTCGGCAGATGCGGAGGCTTCCAGGAACCGGGCCAGGGTCGCCAGCCGGCGGTGCTTCTCGGCCTTGGTGCAGCGGGGTTTACGCTGCCGCGCAACATTTTCGTCAGCGGTCTGCGAAGTGGCTTCGGCGTTGTTATCAGCGGTTTGTTTTGGATCGGCGGACGGGTTTTCCGGGCTTTGCGGCTTTTCCTGGTGGGCTTGTTCGCGGGCCTGCCGCTTAGCCGCGCAACATTTGCCGTGAAGGCAGCAGCCTTTATGCGATTGGCTGGGGTTCGTGAGTTTGATGAAATCCGTCAGCCGACGGAAAGGCCCGGCGTGCTGATGGATTTGTCGAACTTCGTCGGGATCGAGCGCAACATTTTTGCGCTGGCCGAGGTGATCGGTGTAAGGCGATTTGCCGTTAACAGATGCCGTTTTGACAGGACGAGTGCAGGCGTTGTAATAATCGGGGTCAATTTTGCGCGGGTGCATGACAGGCGACCTGACGGCTGGGAGGTGAAGCGGTCCGAGGTGCCCGGAGCGGGAGCGATCCCGATTCAGGATTCGCTCCCTTCCGGGTCCGCTCCAGCCTACGGACTCCCGCAGCGCTCCGCAACGTCAGTCGGCGCAACGGGCCGTGGGTCAGGTCACGCCGGCTCCCTGGGTCTCGACGTAAACAGCGTAGAGCGACTGGCTGGCGGCCATGAAGAGCCGGTTGCGTTTGACGCCGCCGAAGCACAAGTTGCCACAGATTTCCGGCAGCCGGATCAGGCCGATGCGGGTGCCGTCCGGGGCGAAGACGTGGACGCCGTCGTAGCCGTCGCCGACCCAGCCCGCAGCCGCCCAGAGGTTGCCGTCCACGTCGCAGCGGATGCCGTCCGCCAGGCCGGCCACTTCTTTGCCGTTGAGCTCCATTTTCATCGAGGCGAACTCGCGGCCCTTGCCCAGCCGCTTGCCGTCGTCGAGCACGTCCCAGACCTTGATATTCCGCGGGGCCTCGGGATAGTGAGATGCTCCCGTGTCGGCCACGTAGAGCTTTTTATAATCCGGCGAGAAGCATAAACCGTTCGGCTTATAAATCTCGTCGGTCATCTTTTCGATTTTGAGCGTTTTGGGATCGATGCGATAGACGGCCTCTTTCAGTTCCAGCTCGGCTTTATTGCCCTCGTAATCCATCAGGATGCCGTAGCCGGGATCGGTAAACCAGATGCCGCCGTCGGGATGCACGGCCCCGTCGTTGGGGGCATTGAGCGGCTTGCCCTGGTAGCGGTCGGCCAGCACGGTGATTTTGCCGTTGTGCTCGTAGCGGACGACGCGACGGTTGCCATGCTCGAAGCTGATCTGTCGGCCTTCCCAGTCGAAGGTGTTGCCGTTGCTGTTGCCAGCGGGTTTGCGGAAGACGCTGACGTGGCCATCGTCGTCCAGCCAGCGCAACTGCCGGTCGTTAGGGATGTCGCTCCAGACCAGATAGCGACCCTGCCCGCACCAGGCTGTCCCTTCCGCCCACAAACAGCCGGTATAAAGCCGCTGGATCGGCGTGTTGCCGATTTTGTATTTAGCAAATCGTTTATCGAGCACCACGATGTCCGGATCGGGATAGCGGACCGGCGGGGCGTTCGGGCCGTAATCCCGTCCGTCGCGGGCCAGAAGCGCGCCCCCCAGGGTGGAAGCGGCAGCCGCCAAAAACGACCGCCGAGCGATTGTCAGGCCGTTGTCACTCATGGTCGGTTCACTTCTCCGGAAGGTAGAAACGGATGCAGACCGGCCGGGGCACGGCAACCGGTTCGCCTGCCGGCGTCAAGGCCCCGCTCGTCGGATCAATGCGGAAAACGCTGATGCTGTCCCCGTCTTGATTGCCGACCAGCAAAAAGCGCCCGGTCGGGTCCACGTTGAAATTGCGGGGCGTCTTGATGCCCTGGCCCTGATGCCCGGCCGGGGTCAGTTTGCCCGTCGCTTCGTCCACGGTGAAGACGGCGATGCTGTTGTGCCCTCGGTTGGAGCCGTACACGAATTTGCCGGATGGGTGCACGACCACTTCGGCCGTCGTGTAGCCGGGCCGGACTTCGTGCGGCAACGTGGTCACGGTCTGAATCTCGGTCAGCGTGCCCTTGGCGGCGTCGTAGCGGAAGGCAGTGATGGTGCAAAGCAGCTCATTGATGACGTAGGCATATTTTCCGCTGGGGTGGAAGGCGAAGTGCCGCGGACCGCTGCCGGGGGCCAGGGAGGCGAACGGCGTCGAGTGCGGCGTCAGTTTGCACGTCGTCGGATCGAGCCGATAGATGAGAATTTGATCGGTCCCCAGGTCGGCGGCGAAGGCAAATTGATTGGCGGCATCCACGTTGATCGAGTGAGCGTGCGGGGCTTCCTGACGGCTCTTGTTGACGCTGGAGCCGCGGTGTTGGATGACGCTGACCGGCTCGCCGAGCTTGCCGTCTGGCTGGATCGGCAACGACGCCACGCTGCCGCCGCCGTAGTTGGCGACCAGGGCGCAGCGGCCCTCGCGGTCCACGACGATATGGCACGGTCCGGTGCCGCCGGAGGGCTGCGAATTGAGCGGCGTCAATTTGCCGGTCTGCGGATCAATGGCAAAAGCCGTCACCGCTCCGCTCGGCTTGCCCTGATACTCCGACACCTCGCCGACGGCGTAGAGGAACTTGCGGTTGGGATGGATGGCCAGGAAGGATGGATCCTTGGTCTCGGCGGCCAGGCCCTTGTTGGTCAAGGCCCCGGTGCGGGTGTTGAATTCCATCAGATAAATGCCCTTGCTGGTGCTGCCGGACGTGTAGGTGCCAACGTACACCCAGACGGTTTCGGGAACGTCGGCAGCGGTGGCGAACATGGCGGCAGCCCCCAGGACGGCGGCGACGGAAAAGGGAATGGCGGCGTGGCTCATGGCAGACCTCCTTGACGGCGATGCGAATCACGGGTCGCGGAACGCACCGAATCAGGCCAGGCGGACAACGGCCTCGGCCCGAGGCGACGGCCTCGATGCGTCAGCATGGTAAGCGGCCCGCTTGCGATCCGCAAGAGGCGGGTCGGGTTTGTGTACTATTGACAGAAAGTGAGCGGAAAAAAACTGGCAAGCCCGGCCGATCAGGCCACTTCGATGTCGTTGGCCAACAGGCGGACTCCGGGCAGTTCCAGCACGGCGTGCTGGGCGAGTTGTTTGACGTGATAGGTGCGAGCGCGGCCTTTCAAAATGACGCCATCTTCCCGCAGAACGACGTGGAGATTCTGGACGCGACCAGCGACCCGACCGAGAATGCGGGCCTCGATCTGCTCAACGCACGGCAAGGCAAGCGTGCTGGACACGGAAACCTTCTCCGCGAAACTTGGAGAACCAGGCCGCGGCTGCTCGGGACCCGCGGAAGGAGTTTCATGAGCGATCATGTTGCACAGCAACTACAATGCCAAACCGACTCGTTCGGAACACACGGACCGTGGTCGGTCGTGGCTCGGGACAGGGAAGCGAAATCACTTACGGAAACCGATCTGTTTTCCCGAGGGGAAGAATCGGCATCGAAGGCCTTTCTTCCGTACGCCGACAAGTTTACGCAGCCGTTACGCTCTCGTCAAAGAATTTTGCGTTGGCGAGGCGGTATTCGGCAAAACTTCACGGTGATCCGGTGCCTTTCTTCGCATCAATCGGTGCCTTCGATACGGGCAGAAAGGATGCTAATTCCGAGCGGGGGTGGTCCGAGCGGGCAGCGTAAGCTGCCCGTGCTTCGCCTTGAACACGGAGGGCTGACGCCCTCCGCTCGGAACCGATGACGCCCTCCGCTCGGATGAAATCCATTGTCACGTTCCTCTTCACTTCCCATAATGCCGTCGGGAATCCTGAACCTTCCATTACCCAGAACCCCGAAGCACCGCCATGAAGATCAGTGACCTTGCCGTCCACGTCATGGGCAGCGCCTGGCGCAACCTCACTTTCCTTGAACTGAAGACCGACGAGGGCCTGACCGGCATCAGCGAAGTGCGTCTGTGCAATCGCACCAACGCCCTGCTCGGCTACCTCGACGAATGCAAGGGCCGCTACATCCTCGGCACCGATCCGTTCCGCATCGAGCAGACCGTGTTGCGGATGTTCCGCGATGATTATGGCCGCATCGGCGAAATCTGTGCCTGTGCCATTGCGCTCGTCGAAATCGCCTGTTGGGACATCATCGGCAAGGCCCTGAATCAGCCGGTGTACAACCTGCTCGGCGGCGCGGTGCGGGACCGCATCAAAGCCTATGCCAACGGCTGGTATCAGGTGCCCCGTACCCCTGACGACTTCGCCCGAGCCGCCAAGGCCGCCGTCGCCAAGGGATATCGAGCTTTGAAGTTTGATCCGTTCGGGGCCGGATGGTACGAGATGGAACGGGACGAACGGCTGCTGTCCATCTCCCTGGTGGAGGCGGTCCGCGACGCCGTCGGCCCCGACGTGGAGTTGTTGATCGAGATGCACGGCCGCTTCAGCCCCGCCCAGGCCATCCGCATCGCCGCCGACCTGGAACGCTACGATCCGACCTGGGTCGAGGAGCCGGTCCCGCCGGATAATCTCCACGCCCTGGAAAAAGCGGCCCGATCCATCCGCATCCCGGTCGCCACCGGCGAACGCCTGCATCACAAGTACGAATATCGCGAACTGTTTGAACGCCAGGCCTGTGACATTATTCAGCCGGACATTACCGAATGCTGCGGTTTGCTGGAGGTTAAAAAGATCGCTGCCTGGGCGGATGCTTATTACATGACTGTGGCTCCGCATAACGTCGGCGGTCCTGTCTCGACAGCCATCGCCTTGCATTTTGCCGCCTGTACCACGAATTTCAAAATTCAGGAGCACTTTAACGACTTCACCGAGCCGCACACACGGGATTGCGCCCGCGGCTGCCCGCCGGTCGTGGACGGCTACTTCGCGCTGCCGAACGGTCCCGGCCTTGGCATGACGCTGAATCTCGACGTGATTCGGGAACATCCTCCCTCCACGGGGCATTTTAATCTGTGGAAAGAGGACTGGCATAAACGGCGGACATGAAGCGATTAAACCCCGAGCAGGTCACGGAGGGCTGACGCCCTCCGCTCGGAATATCCATCCGAGCGGGCAGCGTTAGCTGCCCGTGCTTAGTTACAACAACGAAGGGCTGACGCCCTCTGCTCGGGATGCCCTGCGTGTATAACGCATCAACGCTCAGGAGCACTGCACCATGTTTATCACCGTCCGCCGATTCATGGCACTTCTGTTCCTCCTCGCCCTTCTCAGCGCCCTTGCCCTCGCCGATCAACCGCAGCCGCTGCAATTCCAGTTGACCTGCGATCCCGCCGTCTGTCCCGAGCCATTTACCGGCCGCGTCTTCGTCTTTTTATCCCGCCGCGCAATGACCCAGCCGAAGCCCGGCCCCGAGTGGTTTAACACGGAGCCGTTTTATGCTGTGGACGTTAAAGACTGGAAACCCGGCCAGACCGTGACCATCGGGGCCAACGCCCTCGGCTTCCCCATGAAGTTGTCCGAACTTCCCAAGGGCCGCTGGTTTATTATGGCCGTCATGGACTTCGACCGCGGCTCGCCCAACGTCGGCAACGCCGAGGGCAATGTCTTTTCCAGGGTCGTCGAGGCCGATCTCGACCCTGCCACGTCCGGCCCCCTGCGGCTGCATCTCGATCAGGTGGTGCGCCCTCGGCCGTTTATCGAATCGGAGCGGGTTAAACTCGTTGAAATCGAGTCCAAACATTTGTCGGCCTTTCACAGCCAGCCGATAAAGATGCGCGCCGGGGTCGTCCTCCCCGAGTCGTTCGCCGCGCAGCCGGACAAACGCTATCCCATTCTTTTTGACATCCCCGGATTTGGCGGTCGGCATTATGGAGCGATGGCAGCGGTCCGGCGCAATCCGACGGCCATCGCGGATGTCGAAATGCTATACGTCATTCCCGATCCCGCGTGCCGCTGGGGCCATTCGGTTTTTGCCGACTCGGATAACAACGGCCCCTGGGGCAAGGCGTTTATTGAAGAACTCGTGCCTGCCATTGAACAGCGTTTTCGAGCCATCGGCAAACCGACGGCCCGATTTGTCACCGGTTATTCCTCGGGCGGCTGGAGCAGTTTATGGCTCCAGGTAACCTATCCGGACTTTTTCGGCGGCGTCTGGTCGCTGGCACCGGATCCCGTCGATTTCCGCGATTTTCAGCGTGTCAATATTTATGAAGACGCAAACATGTTTACTGACGCCCAGGGTAATCCTCGGCCCCTGGCCCGTCGCAGCGGCATGCCGATCCTGTTTTATAAAAGCTTTTCCGACATGGAGGAGGTCATGGGTCACGGCGGCCAGCTCGGCTCGTTTGAAGCCGTCTTCAGTCCGCGAGGTCCTGATGGCCGACCGCGCAAACTCTGGGACCGTCGCAGCGGACGCATTGACCCTGAAGTCGCTCAGACCTGGAAACGCTATGACATCCGCTTGATCCTTGAAACCCGCTGGCCGGAACTGGCTCCCAAACTTGCCGGCAAAATTCATGTTTATATGGGAGCCGAGGACACGTTTTATCTCGACGGAGCGACCCGGCTGTTGCAGGAGTCGTTGCGTCGGCTGGGCAGCGACGCGGTGGTGGAGATCTTCCCCGGGCGGGACCACGGCAACCTGCTGGACCGCGACCTCCGCCAGCGCCTCCACAGCGAAATGGCAAACCAGTTCAGCCGCGGGGAGTCGAACTAACTTATAAAGCGGGAAACTTATCCGATGGCGTTATAGCCGCGCGGTGGTCCGAACAGTCGCAATTGAGGCTCGACATGCCCTTTTCGCCGCGCTACTCCATACAAGGAGTTCTCTTCAACATCCTCGTTGCCCCATTGCGTCCATCCATCCCGAGGAAACCTGGCGAAGATCTCCAAATATGGCCCGGGGGAGCAGGACTCGATGATTTCGTAAATCTCATCGGGTTTTCGCGAATGTTCCCGCTTGCGGGATACAATGATGTTCACCTGACGACGGCCAGGCGGCAGCGTGCGCATCTGTCCTCGGATGCCGAACAGGACTAATTCAGTCACGTTGCGGAAATAAAAGCCTACGCCCCGGCCGTCCGGACCGCCATCCTTTCGCGTCTTATACCAGACCAGATTGGTTTTGTAGGTAAACCCCCAGGCGGCCATGACTTGAAGCCCCTCGTGCAACAAGGCATTGGGAACCCATAAATAAAGATGAGATTTTGCTGCGGCCAGCCGATCCACCGGAAGCCGGATGATCTCCTG
>JANWWR010000219.1 GCA_025055835.1 Gemmatales bacterium
GTCGGCTACTTGCGTTGGAGAAGAGACGGCGCTAGAATCGCACGAGACCGCGGTTCCGGAGAGCCTGCGGACGAAGCTTGCCGACTCGCCCCACACCTGACCAGGGAGATGCCATGCGAAATCTGCGACTCAGTCTGACCCTGATCGTCGGCTTCCTGCCGTTCACCGGCGAACTGCCTGACCAGACCGGCATGGCTGCCGAACCGGAGCAGAAGCCGCTTAAGCGCGTCCTGCTCGTGACCCACTCCGGCGGCTTTATGCACGACTCCATCGGCGTCGCCGAGCAGGTCTTGAAGGAGATCGCGCCGAAATACGGCATGGAAGTGACCTGCTGGCGATTCACCGGCGACCCGGATCGCAAGGTCAAGTACAAGGTCCGCGTGGACGGCAAGGAAGAGGAACGGGAAACCACCGCTCTGGCCCGCTACAGCCAGCTTTATCGGGAACGCACCGGCGAACGCGGCAAACCAGGCGAGGAAGTAACCCGCCAGCACATCGGCCGTATCAACAAGGAAACGCTCAAGAACTTCGATCTCGTGCTGTTCTTCACCACCGGCAGCGGCACCGAAGCGCCGATGACCAAAGAGGAGGTCCAAGACCTGGTGGCCTGGGTGGAGGCTGGCGGCGCGGTGGCCGGGACCCATTCCGGTTCAGATACGCTCTATGATGTCCCCGCCTATGGCCGACTGATCGGGGCCTACTTCCAGACACACCCGCCGGGCTATCAGAAAATCCGAGTCCGGGTCGAAGACCCCAAGCATCCTGCCGCCCGTGGCTTCCAAGATGGGCAGGAGTACGAGGACGAGATGTACATCTTCCGCCCCGAACCGTACAGCCGAGAACGGTTGCACATTATCCTGAGCATTGATCCGGAAACGTTCCAGCCGCGCAGCGGGGCTCGGCCGGATCGGGATTATGCGATCTCCTGGTGCCAGCAGATCGGCAAGGGCCGGTCGTTCTACACCTCGTTCGGACATCGGCGGGAAGTGTGGCGCGATCCACGGTTCCAGGAACATCTCATGGGCGGGCTGCGCTGGACCTTGGGTCTGGAACCTGGCGACGCCACGCCAAGTGCGAAGCTACGGACAGCCAGCAATTGAGTTGATGACAGAGCTATGTCACTTCCAATCGCTCGATGTCACAGGCCAGCAGCAGCGATGGCGATTTGCTTAGGCTTCGTCGCCGCTGCCTGCCTTTCGCTTTACCCCTGGAACATAGCCGCTCAGGACGAACCCGATGGTCCTCGCCGCTTGACCAGCGATGGTTCATTCAAGGAAAAACTCGCCTGGTCTCCCGACGGCCGATCTATTCTGTTCACCCGCATCTACGAAAAGAAAATGGGCCTGTGGCTCCTCGACCTGGAGAGCCGGGAGATGCGTCGGCTGTTCAAGCACGACGAAGCCCCGGACTTCGACGGCTCCTGGTCGCCGGACGGGAAGCGAATCGTCTTCGTCTTCGACGTGTTGCAGGGGACCGACGGCAAACTTCACATCCACACTATCAATGCAGACGGCACCGACAACAAGGTGCTCGTCGAGAACAAGGGGTTCGAGGAATGTCCTCGCTGGTCGCCGGACGGACAGCGCGTCGCCTTTGTCAGCACGCGCCACGGGCAGCAGGAAATCTACGTCGTGGACACCGACGGAAAAGAGATCAAGCGTCTGACCAGTGAGGTCGCCGCCGACACGAATCCGACCTGGTCGCCGGACGGCAAGGAGATCGCCTTTGCCAGCCATCGGCACGGCAATTGGGAAATCTACGTCATGAAGGACGACGGCTCCGACGTCCGCCGGTTAACCCATCATCCCAGCATGGACTATTGGCCGGTCTGGTCCCCCAACGGCAAGTACATCGCGTTCACGTCCAACCGCAGCGGCAACTACGACATCTGGATCATGAAGCCGGACGGCTCCGGGCTGCGAAATTTGTCCGACCATCCCGCCCAGGACAACCACGCCACCTGGTCCCCCGACGGGCGGAAGATCGCGTGGGTTTCCAACCGATCCGGGAGCTATGAGATCTGGGTCACGGAAGTGGATTAGGTAGCAGGGGTGGGACCGGAAAGCTTACGCTTTCCGCTCGCTTGCACCGGAAAGCTTACGCTTTCCGCTCGCCTTGGTGGGAGGCGTAGGTGTGGAACACGGAGAGCTGACGCTCTCCGCTCGGCCTGGGTTTGGTCGCTGTTCGCTCGGGTGAAGTTTGGTGGTTCTTCGCTCGGTGAAAGGTTGCCTTTCGAGGTTGCTTGAGAAGTTTTCATTCTTGTCGGTGATGTTCTCACCAGAATCTTGCCGATAACCGGAACAACCGGCATCGTCGCTTGGCAGCGTAAAGTCTGCGCCGTCATCGCCGGTTGCCGAGATGCGTGCGGATAAACCGGGCGGTCTTCATGGACGATCCGGCTGCCTGGCAAAGAGGAGGTCGCCGATGCTCAGGAAAACGCTGACCGTCGTGACACTGCTGGGGATGGCGACGGTGGTTTCAGCCCAACCCGTCGGAGGCGGGAGCTCCTCAACTTCGTTCGAGATCCCCTTTGTGCGGAAGTTTCTGTCACCATCCGCAGAGCCGATCCTGGTACCGCCCGGCGAACCCGTGCTTGAACCGCTCCCTGACACGGCAGGCCCTCACACGCTCAAGCCGACCCGGCACCCGTATTCATTCATCTGGTCGAACACCGAAGAATTCTTCAGCCGTCCGACGACATTTCAGCAGCCTGTCGATCCGGTCAAGACGGCTCCGTGGTTCTGGTTTCGCACGGACTATTTGGTTTGGAAGATCAAGCAAGGGCCGATGCCGGTGTTGCTCGTGACCACCGGCAATACTCCCAACGGGCTTCCTGCCGGGATTCCCATGGTCATCGTTGGCCCGGGGAACGGCGGCGGCGTGTTGGGCAACGACGATACTCAACCCGTCTTCGGCCTGACCACCTTCGATTACGACGCTTTTTCCGGCGTCCGCTTCGACGGCGGCTTCTGGTGTGATTGCGACGGCATCTGGTCGGTACAGCTCAGCGGTTTCTTCACGGGGGAGAACACGGAACGCTTCGATCAAGCCTCCACGGCCAACGGCGCGCCTCTGCTGGCCCGGCCGTTCTTCGATCCGGTCACGGGACGGGAAAGCAGCGTGTTGATCTCGGCTCCGGGGGCCTTCGACGGCTCGATCCGCATCCGTTCCCATAGCCGACTCAGTGGCGCGGAAGCCAATCTCCGCCACAGCCTGAGCGGCGGGTTCACTTCGCCGATCCTGCTCCTGGCCGGTTTCCGCTATTTCAACCTGGATGAGGACCTGACCTTCTTCCAAAAGACGACGGAATTGGACGACGGCCAAGCGACTTTTGCCGGAGGGAGCGTCCCCAAGAACGCCGTCATCAACCTGTACGACAGCTTCTCCGCGGCCAACCGCTTCTATGGCGGACAGATCGGCGTGGCAGGCCAATGGCAAGTCGGTTCATTTGTAATCGGAGCCACCGGCAAGGCGGCCTTTGGCGGCACCGTGGCCGACCTGAACGTGGCGGGGGTGAGCCGCCTGGACCGTTCCAGCCTGAACCAAACGAGCAACGTCGAACTCGGCGGAGTGCTAGCCCAGCCCAGCAACATTTCCAGCACGGAGCGGACCCGCTTCAGCATGATCGGCGAGGTCAACGTCAGTCTCGGCTACATGATCTGCTCGTGTTGCCGGGTTTCGGTCGGATATGACTTTTTGTACTGGACCGACGTGGTGAGGCCGGGCAATCTTGTGGACCGACAGATCAATTCCGATGCCCTGGTGATCAGCCCCACCTACGGCGGAGCGGGAACCCAGGGCCGACCGGAACGTCGCTACTCCTGGAGCGATTTCTGGGCGCAGGGTTTCAACGTCGGTCTGGAGATTCGTTACTGAACGCACTTGCGGAGAGCGGTCCCCAGATCAATTGCCCTGTTGAGGCGTGGCGGCGGGACCGGCAAGGAGCCGCTCGGTGATTTCCCGCATCTTCCGCGTGCTTTGCTGGAGATTCTTCTGCATGCCCCGCAGGGAGCGAATGGCCGCCTCGAAGCGCTCCACGCGTTCGCTCAATTCGCCGGAAGAAGTCCGCTCGGCGTAGAGCAACGCCGAGGACAAATCCTTGATGGCTGGTTCCAGGTCGTGCTCCAGAATTTTCACGAAATCCCGAGTGTAGTTCTCGGAGACGATGGTCGCTTTGTGAAGGGCGGTCAGGACGGGGCCGTCGATCACGGGATCAAGGGTCCGTTCCATGTTCACGTTGGCGGCCTTGGCTTCGGGTGCCGCAGGCGTTCCCGGCTTCTCGCCGCTTTCCGCCCGCATGGCTGCCTCGGCCTGTTCGAGACCGATCTTGGCCTTCTCAAAGTGCGGATTGACTTCCAGGGCCTGTTTGTAATGGGCAATGGCCTGCGAATACCGCCCGACTTCCATGAGGAGGTTGGCCAGGTTGTAATGGGCATCGGCCATGCGGGGGTTGAGCCGAGTCGCCTCGCGATAGGCTTGCATCGCCAATTCCGGCTGTCCGCTGCGGCGGTAGGCCAGCCCCAAATTGTAGTAAGCCTCAGCCCGTCGGTTGTCGAGCTGAATGCCGCGACGCAGGGCCTTGATGGCTTCGTCGAGCTGGCCCAGGCGGTTGTAAACAGCCCCGAGGTTGATGTGGGCACCGGCCCGCAGGGGATCGATACGGGTCACTTCTTTAAAGTGGAAGGCAGCCGTTTCCAGGTCGTTCAACAAGAAGCAGGCGGTGGCCAGACCGTAGTGAGCGTCCGGCGAGTCAGGCCGTTTGGCCAGTGCTTCCAGATAGAGCGACCGGGCCGACGCTCCATCACCTTCCGCCAGCGCTTGCCGGGCTTTCTGACTCAGGGCCTCGAACGAATCTGCCATGCCTGAATCACCTCACTCCGCTCCCTTGATGAGACTTCGTCGGGAGGTTCGCAGGATTTGTAGACCCCGCCTAAACCCGGGGCTTATTTTCGTGCCATCTTACCAGTTTTCCCACCCCCGCCGCAAGGTCTGCCCCCGCAGACAATTCGCTCAGGATTTCAATGGACAGGGAGTTACGCAGCGATTATGCTTCAGAAGCGGAGATTTTATTCGTTCCGGTCTTTCTTCACCAGGCGAGGTTGGTCATGCGACGTCCACGGTCACGGTCCATTTACGGGAGGGTCAGGAAAGCGTTAGCGTTTACCCTGGTCGAGTTGCTCGTTGTCATCGCCATCATTGCCATCCTGATGGCGCTGCTCCTGCCAGCGATTCAAAAAGTGCGGGCGGCTGCCAATCGCATGCGGTGCGGCAACAACTTGAAGCAATTGGCATTGGCCTGTCACAACTACCACAACGACTACGGCAAACTGCCCCCCGGCGGGAAAGTGTATGACGAGAAATTCAGCAATCCCGCCGATTGCCACTACAACAAAGGCTCCTGGCTGGTCCACATCCTCCCCTACATGGAACAGGATGCGATTTTCAAAGACATCCCGGATTTGAACTACTTCAACATCGGCAATCCGTCCGATCCGCGGAACAACTCGATAGCCCTGGCAGTGGCTCGCGGCGTCCTGCCCCGCCATCTGCCGATGTACCGCTGCCCCAGCGACGACTTCCTCCGGGACGTCCCGCCGATCAGCAACTACGTCGGCAGCATGGGTCCGCAATGCCTGGCCAATCGCTGCGGCAACTGGCCGACCGACTCCGGTCCGTTCGGCATGTATTGCGACCCGATCAACAACGGGCTGGGAGACTGGGGCTATCGGCACAGTGCCATCCTGGGCAGCACGCACTACAAGGATCGACTGCGTGGCTGCTTCAGTCGCATGGGCGCCATCGTGCGGTTGTCCGACATCATTGACGGCACCTCGAACACGATCATGATCGGCGAGACGCTGGCGGCCCAGCACGACTGGATCCGCTATCCTCAGACCGGCGGAGACGGCTGGCAGGCCGGTTGGGCTCATGCTGATGGC
>JANWWR010000032.1 GCA_025055835.1 Gemmatales bacterium
CCTCGTCAGCGGAATCGCCATCATCCTCTACGCCTTACTGGTGGTCTGGTATGCCCAGGGGACGCCGGTGATCGGCCTCCAGTGCGCCTTCACAACCCGCATCGCCGAGGTGGACCGGCGCTACTTTCCTGACACGCTGGCACAGCCCCATTTGCCTCGACCCGGGGATCGGATCGTAGCTCTCGGGCCGAAGGAAATCCGCTCGTGGTCGGACTACATCATCACGCTGTCCAATCTCTGGCGGTTGCCCGTCTACGACGTAGATTCGGAAACCGATTTCAACCACATGCTCAACCAGCCGGGACGTTTCGAGGGCTTGCTTCGACGCGGAGACCAGCTATGGGTCTGGATCGAGTTGGACCGAGACGGCCAGCGGCTGGAGGGATTCGCGGTGGCTGGCCGACCGCCGGTGGAGGAGTTCATTTCGTCCCTCCTGTGGTTCATCATGAAAGTCGCCTTCTTCATGGTAGTGGGCGTCGTGGCTTGGCAGAGGCCCGATTACGCGCCGGCTCGGCGGCTCTTCTTCCTGTGCGTGGTAACCGTCGGAGCGTTCATGGGCGGGTATCATTGGCTCCGCATCGCCAGCGCACCTCCGCTGGTGCTGGTCATGATGATCTGCATCGTGCTGCTGCCGGCCGCTTGTCTGCACTTCTACATCACGTTTCCCCAACCCAAGACGCTCTTTCAACGCCACCCCCGCCTGACCCTGACGGGCATCTACGCGCTTCCGGGAACCGTCCTGGCTTTTTTGCTTGCCACCTATTTGACCCTGGTGTACGTCTATCGGTCCGAAGGCTCGGTCGAAACGGTCATCGGCATCGCCCGGGTGCTGGGCTGGGAGATAGCTGTCTCGATAGTGATCTCGGCTTTGCTTTTTTTGGCCTGCATAGGGGCCTTGATTCACAGCTTTGTCAGCAGCCGTCCCGAAAGCCCGGAACGCAATCAGGTGAAATGGATTTTGACCGGAGCGTTGGCGGCCACGGTTCCCATCGCCTATGTTCTTTACCTGGCCGCGACGGACATGGAACGCTTTGCCCTGGGCGGCACGGCCTGGCCGATGTTTCTGGTTTCGATGTTCTTCACGACGGCCTATGTGATCAGCGTCTCTCGCTACGGCCTCATGGAAGTGGGCAAGGTTCTTAATTGGGGTATCGCCAGCCTGGCCATCAGCCTTGCTGCCGGCATCGTTTATTCCGGCCTGATCTTTCTCAGCACGATTTTGATCGGCAGCCAGCTGGAATCGCAATCACCCCTCCAGCAGGCCGTATGGGTCAGTTTCACCGCCTGGCTTTTGCTGCTTGGGCTGGACCTGTTCCGTTGGCGGATGCGAAAGGCAACGGACCGGCTTCTCCACCGCGAGAAATACCAGCTGGAGCGAACTCTGGAACGCATGGGGCAAGCCGTCGAGCAACTCGTGGACGAGCCGACTCTGTGTCGGCGGCTGCTCAGCGTCCTGAGCGAGTTGCTGGATTTCAGTCAGGGAGCGATTTACGTCCGCCAGGGAGAGCCACCCGTCTTCGTTCTGGCCAGCCACCTGAAGGACCGCCCCTCGCTTCAGGAGTTGCCTCCCGGTTCGCCCCTGGTTGACGCATTGATGCAAAGTCCGCTGGTCCGAGTGCCTGCGGTGCTAGGTCCCATCGCGCCGGCACAACGGCAACTGGTTTCGCTCGGCGGCGAGATCGCTCTAGGGCTTCGTCATCAAGGCCAGGTCATGGCCATTTTCATCGTCGGCCGACGCAACGTTGGTCGGTATGACATCGAGGAACTGCATCTGCTTACCACCTTCGCCCAACTGGCGTCATTAGCATTGCACAGCGCCCGGGGCCGCCAGCAGATCGAAGCTCTCAACCGCGACCTCCAAGCGAAAGTCGAGAAGATCTCCGAGCAGCAACGGCGGATCGTCGCCTTGCAAAGCCAACTGCTGCGCGAATCGGCAGGCGCCGCCCCGGCTTCGACGCCGCCGCCACCGTCTTCGACCCACGGCCTGACACTTTCCCGGCCGATCATCGGCAGCAGCCTGCTGACGCAGGAACTTCTCGCCACCGTGCGGAAGGTGGCCAACAGCGCGTCCGCTGTGTTGATCCGCGGCGAAAGCGGTACGGGCAAGGAACTGCTGGCCCGAGCCTTGCACGAAAACAGTCCCCGAGCCAGCAAGCCGTTCGTCAAGGTCCACTGTGCGGCCCTTTCTGCGGGCTTGTTGGAAAGCGAACTGTTTGGCCATGTCAAAGGGGCTTTCACCGGCGCGCACCGGGACAAGGTTGGCCGTTTTGAATTGGCGGACGGCGGAACCTTGTTCCTCGACGAAATCGGCGACATCAGCCTCGAAGTCCAGACGAAACTGCTGCGTGTGCTCCAGGAAATGACGTTTGAGCGGGTCGGCAGCAGCGAGCCAGTCCAGGTGGATGTCCGCATCATCGCCGCCACTCATCAGGACCTCGAACGGCTGATGCGGGAAGGCAGGTTCCGGGAAGACCTGTTTTACCGGCTCAACGTCATCACCATTCGCATGCCGCCTCTGCGGGAACGCCGCGAGGACATCCCCGAATTGGCTCAGTACTTCCTCAGCTACTACGCCTCTCGCAACGGCAAGGAAATCACTGTCATCGACGACGACGCCCTAGCCGCCCTCAAGCATTACTCCTGGCCGGGCAACATCCGCGAACTGGAAAACGTTATCGAACGAGCAGTGGTCCTGGCCGACGGTCCCGCCCTGACGTTGGACGAATTGCCGGAGGAGATCGTGCAGTCTCCGGTTCCTACCAGCCCTTCCGCAAATGGTCAGGCCGTCGAACTGCTACCGGAAGCCTCGTGGTCGGCCCGCCAGGAACAGGCGGAGCGGGAACGGCTGGTGCGGGCGCTGGCGGCGACGCGCGGCAACAAAGCGCAGGCGGCCCGAGCCTTGGGCATTCCCCGCAGTACGCTCATCAGCCGCCTGGAGAAACACGGCCTGCTTCCACGTCGCGGGGGTTCCCGATGAAGGAGGTCTCAGGGCCGACGTTCTAATGGATCGTGCACCAGGAGCGGCAGCGTCACCGTGGCCGTTTTCTTGCCCAGCAGATCGGTGGCCTTCAGCACCAGGCGGAATGATCCTGGTCGCGTCAGGGGAAGGTCGAAGCGGATCGGCACGTAATCCAACCCTGGAGGAATGGCCGGGAACTGCAATGGCACGGGCCGCGCAGAAACCGTCTTGCCCGTTTCGTCCTGAATGAAAAGTTCGACCAGAACGCTGCCGTGGCGTTTTTGGGTATCCCGCTGGAAGCCAACGACGACGCCTTGGACGAACAGCGTCTGGCCCGCACCACCCAACGGGGGCACGGGCTTCTGCCCGGCCTGGTCGCTTGTGACCTGCACCCGCAGGATATTGAAGTCAGGCGGAACGAGCGTGAAATCCTGCATCGCCACGACTTCCCGCCGTCCGCTGTCACGAGCCTGCAAGTCTGTGACCGTTAGTTTCAGCCGATAATTGCCAGGCGATTGTTCCAGGCCAGTGAGCATGACCAGGTTCTCCCGGGCCCGGTTTCCGCCGAGGACGGCCAGTAACTCGACTTCTCCCGGCTCCGGGGCGAAAACACGTTCACCCCGGCTGTTCTCGACTTCGAGGCGAACGCGGTAGCGAATGCGGCCGGCTAAGTCGGTGGTCAGGCCGGTCACGTCGAAGGCGATGTGCAGGGCGTCTCCCAGGGGAATCTTCCAATCGGGGCGAGCGGGACCCAGTTCGCCGAAGGTGGCTCGCAGATTGACTACGGCCAGGCGATCAGATTGAAGCACCGTCGCCGCCGCAACCCACACCAGCAAACTTGCCGTCATGCCTCAGCCCCCATCGAAAAATGTCCCGGTTTCGGAAAGGACAAATCTGTTTTATGAGGGCTGGACCACTTCAGGGCGATGGACGAGTTCGGTTATCCGAGTCCGGCTCAGTTGGTGGCGGCAGGTTGCGATGATCCGGGTTGTACAGCCGAAAGCCGATGTCTTTCTTTGGTACACCCACTTCGGTGGCCCAACACTGGACCGAGCCACCTTCATCGACTCCATCAGGGCCGACCGACCAAATGATGACACCTTCGGAAGTCACTCGGTATCTCAGGGGATTACCCGTAAAGCAATCCCGAGGGACCCGGTCCAGAAAATCTGGGACCAGCTCGTCCAAATCATTCGGCCATCGGCCGTGCCGAATTCGAAACCGCTCAACTGCGATACCTACCGCAGCGCAACTAAGGAGAGCCTGTCGGGCGGACAAGTATGGCTCCGGATTGATGCGAATGAGTAACGAAGACACGGAACCTGTGGGCACCGAAGCATGATACTGTTTTACTGCACGATGGCATTCATGAGGATCAAGCGTCGCGAATTTCAACAAGAGATTATAATGGTTTAAAAGTCTTAGCCGCATTTTAGTTGGCGACTCTCTAAGGTATCCGGCAAGATAAGTGTCCACAAATTCTTGGAAGACAGTGCCGTTTCGAGGACCGGAATATAGTCGCTTGAAATCAATTTCGCCAAGCTCCACCAACTGCAATAGTTCGTCCATACAGGCGCGATCACCGCGCATACTGATGGCAAAGGCATTGCGCTCAGCCTCATTCAGAAATAATTCCTGGAACGGCGTCAGTTTATTGGCGTCCACCGTGCTCACGCCCAGGGCGTGTTCCAGCGTTGAGGCGGCGTCGCAGAAGCAGGAAAGCCTCAAGACTTGATGAACAAACCCAGGCGAATCGCCTATATATTGACCGCATCGTACAAGGGCATAGACGCAAGATAATATCTTTTGCTCATCCCTGTCCTGGATGCTAAGAAGGGCTTCCCGTCTTAAAAGTGCCCTAGCCCGGTCAGAATAGTAGGTCAGCAATGGGGCGTTGACAAGGTCCTTACGCTCTTTAATCACGATAATGGGGTATAGGCCCTGCGGCATGTCTGCGGCCTTAAGTATTTCCTTGAGCGCTTCCCGATTGGGATGAACCTGATCTAGAAGGATTTCCAGATTTCCAGGATTGAGTTTGCGATTAGGTTGGAGGGAGCCAAAAAACTCGACCTCCTGTAACACGGACCAATTACCTCCAAAATATAGATTATTTTGCATCAAACCTACTCCCTTGGTCACGACAAGGGCACCATTTTTGGAGTCCGGGGGCACTTGCGCTTCGAGTTGACGAAGCAAGTCGGCGTAACGCCACCCCGGATCACTTGCGTCGATTTCCTGGATGACGCGAGCCAACTCCTGGGCCGGAAGGGTCACGTTCCAATAAAAGAGCACGCTGGCAGCCACGCAGCCGACCAGCAGAACGACCACAAGCACGATCTTCCAGCGTGGGGTGCGGCGCTTTGTGGGACTCTGGGCAATCTGCTCTGGCTTTTCCGCCATGTTCGTCCCCGACGTATTTCTCGACTGTGGCAGAACTTAGGAAAATTCCACTCCTGCCGTTTGCATCTGCCGATTCGTGTACTAAGTTTCTCATGCAGCAGGAACGTGAGCAAGCCGTCAGGCTTTGAGCGTTCCTGAAGCGAACCGCAGCACTGCCACGGCTCTTAACCGTCCGAGGGGGGACGGCTTAAGATTGCCAAGCTACCGAAGGGATGGACGGGACCCGTAAGTACGCTTGGTAAACCTGGGCCTCCGCAAGGAGGCTCAGGCTTTTTTATGCGCCGACCCGCCCCCTTTCACGGCGGGACACGAATGCCGAGTTTGCGGAAGCGTCGCCACGCCTCAGGAGGCTCCGCCGTCAGCGTAACGGGTTCGTAGCGGATGGGGTGAAGAAACGTTAGGGACCGGGCGTGCAGAGCAATCGACCCGTCGAAGGTATGGATGGAACCGTACCGGGCGTCGCCGTAGATCGGATGGCCGCGATGGGCCAGCTGGACGCGAATCTGGTGGGTCCGGCCGGTCTGCGGTCGGATCTCCAGCCAGGTCAGCCCGTCGTGGCATCCGCGACGCTGAAAATGGAGCACAGCCTGTCTGGCCCCGGCGGAGTGCGGAGGCGAAATGACGACCCGACGACGTGCCTCATCCTTGCGAAGCCAATCCTCCAGCGTCCCGACGGATGGCTCGAAGACCCCCTCGACCACGGCCCAGTAGACCTTCTCCACCGAGCCTTGCCGGAACTGTTCCGCCAGGCGGGACGCTCCTTTGCTCGTCTTGGCAAACAGCACCACGCCGGAAACGGCCTTATCGAGCCGATGGACGATGCCCAGAAACACGTTGCCGGGCTTGGCGTATCGCTCTTTCAGATACGCCTTGACCTGACGATCCAAGGTCTCCTCGCGGCCCTGGAAGTGCGTCGTCGGGATGCCGGCCGGTTTGGCGACGGCAATGCAGTGGTTGTCCTCGTAGAGAACGCGCAGGGTTGGCTCGGCCATCGCCGACCCCCGTGAGGAAAAGCGGCTTGG
>JANWWR010000048.1 GCA_025055835.1 Gemmatales bacterium
TGGGCTGTGAGGGACTCGAACCCCCGACCTCACGGGTGTGATCCGTGCGCTCTAGCCAACTGAGCTAACAGCCCATCTTCCAGCCAACCTGGCATAGCGCAGCGCAACATTCTCCGGAATTGTCGGCCTCAATACTTCCTAGATTCTGCTGACCGAACCTCGTTCCAAAGCTACCGGGCGGCGCAACATTCTGGCGGTGGCGCGTCCGTGTTCCCCAACGGCTTGTCCGCCCAGGGATTCCGATGCCTCCTTAGTAGCGGGCCTTGCCTTCGCTGTCAACGGGCTGTTCCTCGAACTTCGGCCCCGTGGCCCCGACCCGCTGCGGCGGTCGCGGCGGTTCCGGCGGCTGGTAGCTCGGTCCGCCGTGGCTGCCGCCAGCCTGGACGTCGATATCGTCCTCGACGCCGCGAATCCCCTTCTTGAACTCGACAATGCCCTTGCCCAGATACCGGCCGACTTCCGGCAGCCGACGGCCAAAGAGCAGAATGCCGACCACCAGAATGATGATGATCTCCGGCGGTCCTAAGTTGAACAGAGCGAAAAGCGACGTCATGGTTGTTTCTCCTTCGGAGGCAGGCTACTCGGTCGAAATCCCATCGCAGGACGGATCACAGTAGGGCGGGATGTTTGGACAATCCCTCGCACAATTCCAATATACTCCGGCTCCTTTCCGGTGGACAAGGGAGGCCGGGGCTTGATCGGCGGACAACCGGCCACTGTCTCCCAACCCCGCGGCTTGAGCGCAACAATTTCTCTACGCCCCGGAGACCGTCTTGGTGCGCTCCCGCAATCATTTTCTCCAGTCCCTGTCTGAATAGATAAAGCTTGATGCGGCAGCAAGTTGCGTCAGATTGCCGTCCCTTTTTGGTCGCTGGACCAACCAGCCGAGAAGGCAACAAACGCCCGGAAACGCAACATTTTTCGCGCAACATTTTCCCCGTCACCGCCGCTTACCTTCCCTTCTCTGGCTTGGGCCATTTCTTCGCATGGGCACCGTTGGGCGTCCATCGCCAGGGATTGCGAACGAATACCTCATCAATCAGATCCGCCAAGTCGGGATCGTACTCCCGCAACTGCTCTCGGGTCCGGACATGGTTATGGACGCCGTTGGGCGGATCGGCGTGCAGGTTGCAGTCGAAATAGCACTGGACCCCTTCCGCCCAGTATTCCTTGTGATTGGTGGCGGCGTAGGTCTGTTTCCACAGACCCCGACTCATGGCCTGTTCGAAGATCTTCTTCAACCGCGCATCAAATTGCCGATCCAACGACGCCAAACCGACTTCGTGAATGGTGTGGGCAAATTCGTGAATCAGAATGCTTTCGCCGCAGTACCGGTCGTCCTCGTAGCCCAGCAGGTTCTCTTCGCCGCAGCTGGTGGTCGGGATCCAAGGCGTTCCGCCCAACCCCCGCGCCCGCTTGTCCCAGTATTCCTTGGGCCGCAATCGGCTATGTTCGGGAATGTCGGTCGTCACTTCCGTCTTGGCCATGACAGCGACGCGGACCTTTTTCTCAGCCAGGGCCTTGAGGACATCGGGCCGACGCTCCAGCATCCGCAGCACCAGATCGGCGGCGACGAGCAAGGCCTCGTCAGGTACCTTGGCCGAGCTGACGATGGGGATCCCCCCGGCATCGAGATACTTGGCATAGAACGGATTCAGTTTCAGGGATTCCGGCGGCGGACTGACCACCGTTCGCTCAACAGCGGGCTTGCTTTCCGGATCCCCGGCGAACAGCAGCGTCGCCTCCGCCGCGCAACAAATCCACCCTACCAACAGTGCCCTTCCCTTCATTTTGCTTGGTCTCCGTTTGCGTGCCGTCCTTCGCCTGTCGGAATGACGGGGAAAAGTCCCTCAGGGACCACGCCACTGTCAGGGTAACATAGAACCCAAGGAAATCACAAGGTTCGAGCCGCTTCGCGGCATCGCCAAAGGGGAAAGGGTTCAGGTGCCCGTCAGTTTTGATCTTCACCCGACGATTGGTTGAGTTGGGCATGCAGGTCGGCGTGAAACTGAGCGAAACGGCCCTCTTCGATGGCCTGGCGGATGTCGTGCATGAGCCGCAAGTAGTGAGCGATGTTGTGCATGCTCAGGAGAATCGGGCCGAGCATCTCGTCCACGTTGAACAGATGATGCAGGTAGGCCCGAGAGAAGCGTCGGCAGGCGGGGCAGGAGCAATCTTCCTCGACGGGGCGCGGATCCCGCCGGAAGGCCGCGTTGCGCAGCCGAAGCGTTCCCGAGCGGGTGAAAGCCTGGGCATTGCGGCCGTTGCGCGTCGGCAGAACACAGTCGAACATGTCCACCCCGGCGGCGACGGCGTCGAGAATGTCCACGGGCCGACCGACCCCCATGAGATAGCGGGGCTTGTTTTCCGGCAAAAGGGCCGCGGAGGGACGCAGCACGGCCCGCATCTGCTCCGGCGTCTCGCCGACGCTGAAGCCGCCCAGGGCGTAACCGGGAAAATCCAGGCCCACCAGAGCGGCGGCGCATTCGGCTCGAAGATCGAGATCGGTCGCTCCCTGGACGATGGCAAAAAGGGCCTGATCGGCTCGGTGATGGGCGGCTCGACAGCGCTGGGCCCAGTGGATAGTCCGCCGCACTGCTTCCCGGAGCCGATCCCGCGGCGTGCCGAACGGCGGACATTCATCCAGACACATGGCAATGTCCGAGCCAAGGTTTTCCTGGATCCTTACCGCTTCTTCCGGCGTCAGTTCGAACAGCGCCCCGTCGATGTGCGAGCGGAAGACGGCCCCGTGGTCGGTGATGGTCCGCGTCGGAGCGAGGCTGTAAATCTGGAAACCGCCGCTGTCGGTGAGGATGGCCCTGCTCCAGCCCATGAAGCGGTGCAGGCCGCCAAGCTCAGCGATGAGGTCCGCTCCGGGACGCAGGGCGAGATGATAGGTGTTGCCCAACACGATTTGCACGCCAAGGGCTTCCAGTTGCTCCGGGGTCAGCCCCTTGACGGTGGCCTGGGTGCCGACGGGCATGAACACGGGGGTTTCGACGACGCCGTGCGGCGTGACGAGCCGACCCCGTCGGGCCGACCCGTCCCGCGCCAGCACCTCGAAGGCAAAAGCCATCTCAATCCCCGCGGAGCTTCAAGCCATGAGCCGCCAGCTTTTCGCGGACCTCGTTCAGCGAAGTCTGGCCGAAGTTCTTGATTTCCAGCAACTCGTCCGCGGTCCTCTGGATGAGTTCGCCCAGGGTGGTGATGCCGAGCTTGTTCATGCATTTGCGGGCCCGTACCGAGAGATTGAGATCGGCCACAGGCTTGTTGAGCACGGCTTGTTCGGCCTCGGAAAGCTGGGTCTGAGGGCGGAAGCGGTTGTCGTACTTGGCCCCCTCTTCCAGGGCCTGGCCAAGACGCAAGCCCTTGGCCGCCATCATCTCCTTGATTTCCTGGAGCGAGGTTTCGCCGAAGTTCTTGCTGCTGAGCAACTGCTGCTCGGTGACGCGGGTCAGGTCGCCGAGCGTGCGGATGTTCATCTTGCGGAGGCAATTGCGGGCCCGGACCGAAAGCTCGAAATCGGTCACCGGCGTTTCCAGCACCTGCGAGAACTTGTCAAAGGTCTTGGCCGCTTCCTCGTCGTAGTACATGGTCTGGGAGGCGGCGGCGTCCTTGTGGAAAAGCTTGGCCCGTTCCTCGTTGGGCATCACGTCCAGGATGCGCTGGTACACCTTGACCGCCTTGTCGTACTGGCCCTGGTCTTCGTAGAGGATGCCGAGATTGGTCAAGGCTCCCAGATGCGCGGGGAGCTGGGCGACGGCCCGTTCGTAGTACGAGATCGCGTCGGCGTCGTTGCCGTACAGGTCGTTGAAGTAGCCGAGGTGAAACAAAGCCCCGGAGTGGTTCGGATCGAGTTCAGCAGCCCGCTCGAAGTGACGAATGGCCTGATTGCGGTCGCCTTCGTCGAGAAGCACACAGGCCAGCTGGAAATGGTACTCGCCGCTGTGGGTGCTGAGGTCTTCGAGTTTGCTCAGCAAGGCGCGGGCCTGCTTGAGGTCTCCCTGGCGGCGATACACCGCCACCCGCTGGAGATTGACCTGGCTGGCAGTATACCCGGCCTTTTCGGCCCGTTCGAAGGCCTGGAGGGCCTCGGCGTACTTTTCCAGCGACAGGAGTGCCTTGCCGAGGTAGAACAGGGCCAAGGGCGTATCGGCGTGGGCCAGATGCTCCGCGGCTTCCTTGATCCGTCCGAGGAAGTAGCAGGCGATGCCCAGCTTCAGGTGCCATTTTTTGGCCTGGGGGGCGGC
>JANWWR010000109.1 GCA_025055835.1 Gemmatales bacterium
AGAGGTATACAGGCATCGGGGTTGGAACTACAGCCGGAGGAATGATCCGCGGCTCAAACTCCACCTGGCATGGGTCCGGCAGGTCCAAGGGTTCCAGCGGCTCAAACCTGCCTTGGTGATAGACGGCTCGAATGGTTTTCATGGGGCACCTCGCGCTGCTATTATACGAAGATGGATCGAAGGTCCGAGGTCGTGAAGCTGAAGAAAGATTCGGGGGAACGAAAGATGGATGCGTGCCAATGTCGAGGGATGCATCGACGGGCCTTCCTGGCTGACCTGGGGATGGGCTTCACCGGCCTGGCGTTGGCCGCACTGCTCCACCGCGATGGCTGGGTCCGTGCCGCCGACGCTTCCGCCTGGAGACCGCCGGACGGCAAACCGCACTTTCCGCCCAAGGCCAAGTCGGTCATCTGGCTGTTCATGAACGGCGGTGTCTCCCACCTGGAAACCTTCGATCCCAAGCCCGCCCTGGTCCAGTACGCCGGCAAGACCATCAACGAGACGCCGTTCAAGGACGTGCAGAACCCCGACAAGCTGAAACTGGCCCGCGTGGTCGTGCTCAACGACGCCAACGGCCAGCAACGCAACAAACTCTTCCCGACGCAGGTCGGTTTCCAGAAAGGCGGGCAGAGCGGCATCGAGATCAGCGATTGGCTGCCCCATCTGCGCGAATGTGCGGATGACATCGCCGTCATCCGCTCCATGTACACCACGGACGACAATCACGGAGCCCAGACGCAATTCCACACCGGCCGTCATATGCTCGACGGCGAATTTCCGACCCTGGGAGCCTGGGTCCATTACGGGCTGGGCAGCCTTAACGACAATCTGCCCCAGTTCATCAGCATGGGCAAGCGGGAATACTGGAACCTCAAGGACGGCCACTACCTGGGACCGGCCCATGATGCCGTGCCGATCCGGGTCGATCCGAAGAACCCGCTCGACTACGGCAAGCCGGAACTTCCTCTCGGTGCTGATGAACAGCGGCTCGGTTTTCACCTGACGGATCGGCTCAACCGACTGCGGGGCGTGGAGTATCCTGACGACCCGGCCCTGACCGCCCGTATCCAGAGCTACGAACTGGCGTTCCGAATGCAGAAGTCATTGCCGGAAGTGCTGGACTTTTCCCAGGAAACCGAGGAGACGAAGCAGCTCTACGGTCTGGATCGGCCCGAGACGCGGGAGTTCGGCATGCAACTGCTGGCGTCTCGCCGCCTTGTCGAACGGGGGGTGAGGTTCATTCAAATTCAGCACGGCGGAGGTGGGGCCGGGGCCTGGGACGCCCACGGCGGACTGAAGGCCAATCACGAGAAGAACTGCCTGGCCGTGGACAAGCCCATCGCCGGGCTGCTCAAAGACCTCAAACGTACCGGGCTGCTGAAAGAAACCATCGTCGTCTTCGCCACGGAGTTCGGCCGGACGCCGGGCAGCCAGGGTTCCGATGGGCGGGACCACCACATCTACGGCTTCTCCGTGTGGATGGCCGGGGGTGGCATCAAGGGCGGGGTCGTCCACGGGGCCACCGATGAAATCGGGTTCCACGCGGTCGAGCATCGCCACTACGTCACCGACGTGCATGCCACCATTCTGCACCTGCTCGGGTTGGACAGCCGGAAACTCGAAGTTCCCGGACGCAAGCGGCTCGACATCGACCACGGCAACGTCATCCGCGAGATCCTGGCCTGAAGAAACCCGAGGCCAACTGGGAACGGGACGGCGCTTGCCAACCGCGCGGGGTGGCCCGTCCTGGAAGCGACTGCATGTCCGCATCGGCTTTTGAAATCATCGTCATCGGCGGCGGAATCGTCGGCTTGGCGACCGCTTATGCCCTGTGTCGCCGGGGACGCAAAGACCTCGTCGTTCTGGAAGCCGAGGCGGAACTGGCTCGCCATCAGACCGGCCGCAACAGCGGGGTCATTCATTCGGGCCTGTACTACAAGCCCGGTTCGGTCAAGGCCCGCACTTGCGTCGCCGGACGGGAAGCGATGTATCGCTTCTGCCGGGAGCAGGAGATTCCCCACGAGAGGTGCGGCAAGGTCGTGGTGGCGACGGTCGAGGAGGAACTGCCCGCTCTGGACGAACTGGAACGCCGAGGCCAGGCCAACGGGCTGGACGGCTTGCGACGGCTGGACGCGAAGGAACTGCGGGACATCGAGCCGCACGCCGCCGGCATCGCCGCTTTGTTCGTGCCTCAGACCGGCATCGTGGACTATCGGCAGGTCGCCACGAGGCTTTCCGAACTGATCGAACGAGGAGGCGGAAAAGTTGTTCGCAGCGCCAAAGTGCTTCAACTCCAGCATCGGGAGATGGATCGTATTGCCAAGACAACAAACGGCGAGTTTGTCGGCAAGCGTCTGATCAATTGTGCCGGCCTTCAGGCAGATCGGATCGCCCGATTGTGCGGCATCGAGCCTGACATCCGCATCGTACCGTTTCGCGGGGAGTATTACGAACTGATCGAATCGAAGCGGCATCTGGTGCGGAATCTGATCTACCCCGTGCCCGATCCGCGGTTTCCGTTCCTGGGGGTGCATTTCACCCGACGCATCAGCGGGCAGGTGGAAGCTGGGCCAAATGCCGTTCTGGCCCTGAAGCGGGAGGGCTATTCCAAGCTCAGTTGCGATCCGCGCGACGTTTTCGACCTGCTTTCCTACCGCGGATTCTGGCGGATGAGCCGAAGATACTGGCGGACAGGATTGGCCGAGCAATGGCGGTCATGGAGCAAGCGGGCGTTCGTCCGGGCCTTGCAGCGACTGGTGCCGACCGTGGAGCCGTCGGACCTGGTGCCGGCAGGGTGCGGCGTCCGTGCCCAGGCGGTGGGACCGAACGGCGAACTCGTGGACGACTTTCGCATCGTCCATCAGGACGGCATGGTCCACGTCCTGAACGCTCCGTCTCCCGCGGCGACGGCCAGCCTCGTCATCGGCGAGGAAATTGCCGATCAGTTGGACTGATCCGGGTGCTTTGCTTCCTGTCTCGAGGAATCAGCGTCCCATGCCTGTGCGAACCCGTCGCTGGTGCGATCCGAAACGCCGAGGCGATGGCCTGCGGATTCTGATCTGTCGGTATCGGCCTCGAGGTCTGGCCAAGGCCAAGGAAACCTGGGACATCTGGCTGCCTGACCTGGGACCGAGTCGGGAGTTGCACGCGGCCTACTACGGCAAGCAGGGTCCGCCCATCGGCTGGGAGGAATATGCCGAACGGTATCGGAAGGAAATCGCCGAGCGTCCGCCGGAAGTCCAGGAACAAATTGAAACGCTCGTGGAACTGCTTCGGGAAGGCAAAACGATCACGCTGCTTTGTTCCAGTGCCTGCACGGACGAAAGCCGCTGCCATCGCTCCCTGCTGCGGGAGATTCTGGAACGGCGGGCGGGGATTGACGCAACGAGGCAAGCAAATCCATGAATCAGCGCAGCGGTCAAGCCAGTGCATCCAGCATGGCCTGCATTTCCTCGGCGGCGTGAGCGTCACCAGTGCGAAGAGCGGCGGCGATGCCCCGTTCAAAGACCTGCCGGGCCTCTTCGAGCCGATTCAGGCGGGTCAAAGTCTGAGCGAACTGCATGTAGCCGGGAACGTAATCGGGATGTTCCTGCACCAGCAAGGTGAAGTGGTCCACGGCCGTCGCATGGTCGCCGACGCTGACGTATTCCATCGCCAGGGCATAGCGGAGGAACGGATCGTGGGGATCTTCGCGGAGCAGGGCTTCGATCTGATCTTTGCGGCTGGGGCCAGTCATGGCGAGTTTTCTCCTGCTGAATTTTTCCGCAATCGCCAATCAATGTCCGCACAGGCGGCGCGTCGGTTACGCATTTCCCATTTGCCAGTCTGAGAGCAGCCGGCAGGACGCATGCAATCCGCGCTCGGAGCGGCTGTGAAACTGGTGAATCGGTAACGGCTGCTGAAGAACCCGGCGGATGGTGGACGATGGACGGAGCGACCACTCAGCGCAACAGGCCCTCCAAGACCCGAGAAACGCTGCGGAAGCACCATGAGTCTGCATCGCTTAGTGCCCGTCGGGATGGTTCTGACCTGCGTAGTCGTGACGGCGGTTTGGGGCGGTCCCTCGTCCCGCCGCTCGGCCATCGTCGAGGTGGTGGAACGAGTCAAACCGGCCGTCGTCAACATCCAGAGCGAACGCAGCACTGGCTCCCAGGGAGCCATGCAGCGGCCTGAAGCGGTTCCGGCCCAGCAGCGCAGCAATGGCATGGGCACCGGCATCATCATCGACCCGCGCGGCTACATCGTCACCAATTTCCACGTTATTGAAGACGTGAGTCTCTTGCGAGTCCGGCTCAACGACGGCACGACCCATGTAGCCCGGGTCCTGGATCGGGACCGGGAATACGATCTGGCCCTGCTCAAGATCGACGTGCCGCGACCGCTGCCGATCATCACCATCGGCACGTCCAGCGATCTTATGGTCGGCGAGACGGTCATCGCCATCGGCAACGCCTTCGGCTACGAACATACCGTCACGGTCGGCGTCATCAGCGCGCTTCACCGAGACGTCACCCTCAACAAGGACATTTCCTACAAATCGCTCATCCAGACGGATGCCAGCATCAATCCGGGCAATTCCGGGGGACCGTTGCTGAACATCGACGGCGAATTGATCGGCGTCAATGTCGCCATCCGGGCCGGGGCCCAGGGGATCGGCTTCGCCATTCCCAGCGATCAGATGGTCATGGTGGTGACGGAAATGCTGGCGCGGCGACGGCGGAGCGACGTCTGGCCGGGGTTCGGCTACCGCAACCGCATCGACATCCGGCAGTCGCCGCCGTGGTCCCTGGAGGTCGAGCGAATTGAATCGGCAGGACCGGCGGAAAAGGCCGGGCTGCGCAGCGGCGACATCATCGTGCGGCTCGGCGACATCCCCGTGCATAACAGCCTGGATGTCGAACGCATCCTCATGCATGCCAAACCTGGCGAGCCGTTGCCGGTCCGGGTTCGGCGGGCGGACGGCGAACAAGACCTGGAATTGATTCCGCAGCCCAGTCAGATTGTCAGTCACGCCGAACTCGCGTGGCGAAAGCTGGGGCTTCGGTTGACTCCGGCCCCTGCCGAGGCGATCAGCCGCAGCAACGGCACGCTTCGGGGCGGCCTGCTCGTCACCGAAGTGCTGCCCAGCGGTCCCGGAGCCAAGGCCGGCATCCAACGGGGGGACATCGTCGTGGGTCTGCACCAGTGGGAGACGATCAATCTGGAAAACGTCGCCTACGTCCTTCGTCATCCGGAACTGAACAGCTTCTATCCGCTCAAAGTCTTCCTCCTGCGAAACGGCCAGGTCCACAAGGGCACAATTGCGAGCGAATGACGAACGGTTCCGGCAAAGCCGCTGCCGATTCGCCTCCCGCGCTGCCTCTGTAAAATAGGGGGTGATGCTGGAACGGATCACGATCCTCTGTTTCGCCGCCAGTTATGGCGTGGCCCTGCTCTTAGAGGCAATGCAGCTTCTGCTGGGCCGCTCGGAGTGGCGTCGCCTCGCGGCTCTGTTAGCTGGAGCGGCGGGGCTGTTCGCTCATACCGTGTACGTCGTCTATCACGGTCTGCCGATGCAGGGCGGACCGAGCAGCCTGCTCTTCGTTTCCTGGGTGCTGGCGATCTTCTATCTGGTGGGAACCCTGCATCATCCCCGGCTGGCCTGGGGAGTGTTCGTGCTGCCGGTCGTGCTGGTGCTCGTCGTGGCTGCCAAGCTCATCATCGCCAGCGAGCCGACCATTCCGCCGACGCCGGAAAACCTGTGGTTTTGGGCCTGGCTCCACGCGGTTCTGCTCATCCTCGGCTCCGTCGGGCTGAGCGTCGGCTTCGTCGCCAGCGTCATGTTTCTCGTCCAGGCCTGGAAACTCAAGCACAAGACGCCGCCAGGCGAGGGGATTCAGCTTCTCAGTCTGGAACGGCTCGAAGTCATGAATCGGCGAGCGATCACCTGGGCATTTCCCCTGTTCACCGCGGGGCTGGTGATCGGTCTGGCCCTGCTGCTGAATCAGGAGGACTTCACGCTGACCGATCCGAAAGTCATCGTGACGGGGTTGTTCTGGGCAGTCTTCGCGTTGCTCCTGTACCTGCGCTATGGTTTGCACATCCAGGGCCGACGCATGGCCCTGGGAACTATGATCGCCTTCGGAATCATGCTGCTGGCTTATGTCGTGCAGTACATCTGGCCCAGTGCTCATCCGAGCGGGGGCGGGCCATGATGCTGATCGTCGTCGGAGCCAATTTCCGCACCGCGCCGATGGAGCTGCGGGAAACTTTGGCGTTTCCCGGCGGCAAACTGTCCCGCGCGTTGAGCGAACTGTCGGCCCGCTACGGCACCGAGACGGTCATCCTCGACACCTGCAACCGCGTGGAAATCTACCTGGCCCGACTGACCGGCGAAGCCCTGCCAGACGCCGATCTGCTTGCCGAGTTCCTCGGCGAATTTCACGGCCTTCCCGCAGCAAAAGTGCGACCCGCCCTGTACGCCCATCGGGGAGCCGAAGCCGTCCAGCACCTGTTCCGTGTCGTCAGCAGCCTGGACAGCCTGGTCCTCGGCGAAGGGCAGATCGCCGGCCAGGTCAAGGATGCCTACGAGAAGGCTCAACAGGCCGGCACGGTCGGCCCGGTGTTGCATGCCTTGTTCCAACATGCCCGCATCGTCGGCAAACGGGTCCGCAGCGAAACCGGCATAGCCCAGGGGAAGGCATCCGTGTCCAGCCTGGCCGTGGACTATCTCAAGCAGGTCTTCGACCACTTCGGCGATAAGACCGTGCTGGTCATCGGCGCGGGCAAGATGGGCGAATTGACGCTGAAGCACCTCAAAGCCCTCCGACCGGGCCGCATTCTGGTCACCAACCGCAGTCCCGACAAAGCCCGCGAAGTCGCCGCCCTGTGCAACGGCGTGCCGGTGCCGTTCGAGCACCTGGATCAGTGTCTCGTTTCCGCGGACGTGATCCTCAGCACCACCGGCGCACCCGAACCGATCGTCACCCTGGAGCGCTTCCAACGGCTCGTGCCGCAGCGACAGGGTCGGCCCGTGGCGATCATCGACATCGCCGTGCCGCGGGATTTCGATCCCCGC
Organism: Gemmatales bacterium; assembly: GCA_025055835.1. Taxonomy (GTDB): domain Bacteria; phylum Planctomycetota; class Planctomycetia; order Gemmatales; family HRBIN36; genus JANWWR01. The sequence goes on from JANWWR010000109.1 coordinate 7,058, forward strand.
CTCATCCATCTGGACGTAGTGGACCTGCTGATCAATATCGACGATTTGCAGGCGATTCGGGAACACGTCCTGCGTAATCGAGTCAAGCACGTTCCCGCCGTCGAGGCGATCATCCAGGCCGAGCAGGAACGATTTCTGAAGGACTGGTCGCGGCGTCGGGCCGCTCCAGCCATCGCCAAGCTCTATGAACAATGGGAAAGCATCCGCAAGGAGGTGCAGGAGGAGTGTTTCCGCAAACTCAACGGGAAACTCACGGCGGAGGACCTGGCCATCATCGAGGGGGCATTCCGCCTCATGCAGAACAAGCTCCTGCACGCTCCGCTGTCGGTGCTCCGGGAACAGGGCCACGAGGAAGGCAGCGGGTTATTGGAAGCGATCTACAAGCTCTTTCGTCTGCGGGACTGAGAAGGCCTGCCAAGCCGAATCTGCGGTCCATGCCTGAGGTGCGGGTCAGATCCCGGGAGGGCCAGTTGGATTGCCCAACGCTTGCGAACCAGGCGGCCAGCGTCGGCCGATTAGTTAGCTGGGCACACAGGTCCTCAGAGGAAAGCCGCTCGGCCAGGACACCTGAGTAACGGACACCGCCCCACGGATGGGCCTCACCGTTAACAACCCCCTGTTCCCCCGACGACAGCCGGCCTCCCCCGTGGCCGGCTGTCCCGCTTTCGTGCCGACGTCGTCCTTCCGCCTCCCCGCGTGGTACAATGCCGGCTGTCCCCCTCTGCCGCGCCCAGCGGATCGGGGGTGACCCCGCGACGGGAAATGGGCTGATGAAACCTCCAAAAAAGGCAGAAAGGAGCCGGCCGTGGGCCGACCCAAGGTCTTCGTCACCCGCATCATTCCGGAAATCGGGCTGGCCAAGGTCCGGGAAGTCTGCGACACCGAAGTCTGGACCGATCCCCTTCCCCCGCCTTACGAAGTAATCCGCCAGAAGGTCGCCGACTGCGACGGCTTGTTGTCGCTGTTGACGGACCGCATCGACGCGGCATTGCTCGACGCCGCCCCGCGCCTCAAGGTGGTCAGCAATTACGCGGTGGGCTTCAACAACATCGACGTGGCGGCGGCGACCCAGCGGGGCATCTGCGTGGGCAACACCCCGGGGGTGCTGACCGATGCGACAGCCGACATGGCCTTCTGCCTGCTCATCGCGGCGGCCCGTCGGCTGGTCGAAGGGCATCTCTACACGCTTTCGGGCAAATGGAAGACCTGGGAGCCGCTGGGTCATCTTGGCCAGGATCTGGTCGGCCGCACGCTCGGCATCGTCGGCATGGGCCGCATCGGTTTCGCCATGGCGAAGCGGTGTCACGGCGGATGGGGGATGCGGATCCTCTACCACGACGTGTATAAGAATGAGAAGGCGGAGCAGGAACTAGAGGCTCGACAGGTGGACCTGGACACCCTGCTGCGGGAATCGGACTTCGTCTCGGTACATACCGACTTGAACGAAAAGACCCGCGGCATGTTCGGGGCCGAGCAGTTCCGCAAGATGAAACGGACCGCGGTTTTCATCAACACGGCGCGCGGCCCGCTGCACGATCAGAAGGCGTTGTACGAGGCGTTGCGGGACGGGGTCATTTTCGCCGCCGGGCTGGACGTCACCGATCCCGAGCCGCCCTTGCCGGATGACCCGTTGCTCCAACTGCCCAACGTCATCATCGCTCCGCACATCGCCAGCGCCACGGTCGGCACCCGCAACGCCATGGCCGTCATCGCCGCCGACAACCTCATCGCCGGGGTCCAGGGTCGGGACCTGCCGGCCTGGGTCAACCCGGAGGTGGCGTCCCGCAGACGAAAACCATGAAACCGCCGCAAGACACATCCCAAAGTTTGCACCAAGGAGTTTTCCCCGTGATGCCTCGGAAAACCATCGCTAGAATCGCAACGCTCCTGTCTTTCCTTCTCCTGGCCGCTTCGTCAGCCGCCCAGGATCAACCAAAACCGGAAGCTGCCGGAGACCTTCAGCCCGTCGAGAACGGCAAGGCCTTCGCCCACGGTCCTTCGGTCAGCCGCTTCATCGTGCCGGAAGGTTGGGAGGTCCTTCCCCCTCGCGCCGTCGGCCGCACCTCCTACCTCATCGTCCGCAAAGGGGCCAAGAACCCTGGCGACATGACCATCGACGTCATGCTCTCCTGGTCGCCGCTGCTCGTGGAAATGAAGGACGTCATCGACGGCGTGGCCCGCCGCGTTCCCGTGCCGAACACCGACGGCCAGCAGCAGCGGGAAACCTACGGCATCGAGCATGACCTGTTGCAGATGCTCTACGGCAAGGACAAGGTCGGCAAACCAGACGCCGTCACCGTCAACGAGCGGCCCGGGTTCAAGGTCCTGCTCAACAGCGGCCCATCCCTCAGCGACAAGGAAGCCGGCGTCGTGTACATTTTCGAGACCGGCCCCGATGAGCGCGATCGCTGGAAGGTCAAATTGCGGGCCACCTTCCCGAAGGTTTATCAGGACGATGCTCTGAAGATCGTGGATGATCTGGTCAAGAACCTGCGCTGGTGAGTCGCCGACGGGTCCGACTGTCTTCAGCTGGACGATGACAGCAGCCGCTGCATGCGGGCGTTGAGTTCTTCCTCGGATGCCGGACTCCACGGGTAGTCGTCGGGAGCCATCTTGAAGCCGCCCTCGCTGGTGAAGCTGGCGGTCGGAGCTGGACAGGTCGAAATGGCGCCGAGGACCTGATTTCCCTGGCGCAATTCGAAGGCGATCAGGTTCGCCAGGTCGGCGTCGCTGACCGTCCCCGGCGCGAACGGCGTCGGCACGTCGGAGATCAGCACCTGCTGGGCGTGCAACGGCAAAAGGCTCTGTCCCCGCTGACGGCCGGCGACTTCCAGAGAACACAGCGCGGCCAATCCCTCTTCCCGACTGGCGACGAGAAAGCACGGACCAAGGCGCTCCCCTTCGCCAAGCGCCGGCAGGGCCTTGGTGATCGTCAGGCGGCCGGATTTGTCCTGATGCACATAGCGGGCGTCGGCGGAGTAGAGCGACTTGCCCAGGGATTTCTTGGCCAGGATGCGGACTTCGGAACGGGCCAGCGTCTGGCGGCCTGATTTCCAGGACACGACCCACAGGCCGATCCGCTTCGGACTGCGCGGCGCAGCCACGATCACCTGGGCTTCCTTCTGCGCCAACTGCGAGCCTGTCAACCGAACGGGCACGATGTATCTTGGATTGTCCCCGTGGTTTTCCCAGGTTTCTTCCGAACCGTTGCCAGACGTCTCGCTCATTCCTGCTCTGCGGGGAAACTCGGCGAATTCGACGTGCAGATCGAGATCAGCCAGGGGGAGCAGACTGGTCGGACTGCGCAAAAGGGCCGCCGCCAGCAGTCCGCTGCATTGCTTGGTCAGCACGGCCCGACAGGGCACGGTGTAATCGCCGAGCCGGGCAAAGGTAGTCGCTCGTTCGATCCGCAGTCCGGCCATGAACTCGGTCGGGCTGAGGGACTGCACGGCTGTCTGAGCCACTGGCCGGTCGCGCCACAGGACCTCGACGCTACGCAACTCCTTCGTCGGGACGAAACGGAACTGGGCGGCAAAGCAGTCCTCGGTACCGCGCCGCTGCAACAGGCAAGCGGGCACGACACTTTCAAGGGCGTTGGTCCGCAAGGTGAAGTCGCTTTTGCGGCGGACTGCTCCGACGGGAAAACGGACCAGAACCTCGACGAGGACCGCGTCGGCGTTCCAAGGGATCGGCTCGCCCCGGACGACGATGCCAGCCTTCTCGTAGGAACAATGGATGCCCGTGATGCGGATGTTGTTGTGCCGTTGCAAGAGCCACCAGAATTCACGCATCGCCCAATCGCGCCAGTGCTTGAGCCAGTTGTGCATCGAGATCCTCCGACGAGGGAGGAACCGGGGGCGGCTGGCAGATCAAGCAGTTCTCCAACCGCGGAATCCGGAACCGATAAGTACGGAAAGCCTCGTCGAAAACGTCGGCAACACGCTCCAGGGTCAAAAGCACGCTGGTGACGCCATCGCCTTTGCCTTCCTCCCCGCCTCGAAGCATCTGCAAGGTTGCCACCGCATGAAGCGAGGCGATGGCCTGGATGGATGCCTTGCTGGCCGGGATGGTCACTTCGTGCACCGGACCGCCGGGCTGGGAGTAGTCCGGCGTCACCGGCCGTTCGGTTTCCACCGACCGCTTCAGGAAGCTGGCGACGCAGCCATAACACGGCCCGTCGGGTACGAAGCGATGGACGAACCCGCCGATGCCTCCGCTGAGCACTTCGCCGAGCGTCCACGGCTTGCGGTGCCGACGCATCATCGCGTCCCAGTGGTACTTGGCTGGTTCATTATCGACCGCACAGACGCCGAGGTCGGCGGCAGCCACCGCTTCCTCGACGGTGGCCTGAATCGCGGGATCGGTAAGGTCGTTGGTCAGCAGCGTGATGGACAGGTCCGGACGAAATTGCCGAAGCCAGTCCCGCGCCAGCTCGGCCTTGAGCCGGCCGACGCGGTCGGAGGGAAAATAATGCCGGTCTATGTTGTGCGGTTTGTAAACGTCCGGTTCGATGAGCGTCAGGGCGGTCAAGCGCGGATCGCGGCAGATGAGGTCGAGGACGACCATTCCGCCGCTGCCGGCCCCGACCTGAATGACGTGGGCCATCGGTCCGATCCTCCGGGCGAGTGGTCACTTGGCGTCGGGCAGCGGCCATTCTCCGGTCATGTACCAGATTTCGTAGCAGGCCAGCCAACGCCAGGCCGCCTGGACGGCGAAAACGCACGTGTACTTGGCGGGGTCCCAGCGGTTGGCTGCCCGGCTGCTGCCTTGCCGCCAAAGACAGAGCGTTTGCCCCTCCAGCAGATGCGGGCAGTGACGCAACGGAGTCAGCACCCGGGTCTCGGGAGGCACCAGGGGATAGCTGGGCGACAGCCGCGTTTCCAGTTCGTAAACGTTGTGCGTCGGCATCAGGCGGTAGCACAAGACCAAGCTGCCGTTGCGACGCTCGGCTCGAATCTGGAATTCCGGATCACGCCCCTGGTTGTAACGCTCGATGACCGGGATCTCGACACACAACAGCCGCTTCTTGCCGGCTTCACTATCGAGAAGCCCCATCGCACGTTCTCCGCAGGCAGACCGGGACGGCGGCGATCAATAGTGGCAGGGAACCGACTTGATCGCGGTGATGACCTCGTCGTCGGTCACGTCCTCGGTGACGCCGGCAAAGCGGGTGTTGCGACGATCCATGAGGATGGCCCGGTTGTCCTGGGCGTTGGCCCGCAAAGCCGTCAAAAGGTTCCGCCGTTCCGTGTCGTTGAGGGGTCGAAAGTCCATCGTCCTTCTCCCTTACACTTCGGCATCTCGTGCGGCGGGAGGGAGCAGGAGCAACCCGTCGCTCCCTTTCCGATTGCCTCCCCCGTCCGATATTCGCGGTGCCGCACGAGCACCTTGTTCATTGTCTCTCCGAATCCCCAAAGAAATCAAGCCCCCTGTTAGGTCCACTTGGTTGGCCAAGAGCCTGTCCCGAAGTCTTGGTTCAAGCATGGCACGTCTTACCCGCAATCGTCACGACAACTCGGCCAGCATCAGGAAGACGCCGCGGTCGATCCGCGGGTCGCTTTCCTCGCTGACCAGCCATTCGCCGTTGCGTTCGAGACAATACACCGGCCTTTTGGCGTCGGCGACGACCCGGATACTGGTCTTCTTATCCACGGGAATGACGCAGTGCAGATGCGATCCCGCCTCATCATCTACTACTTCGAATCCGACCCGCGCCAGTTGACAACACAGCCGGTCCAGTCGAGCGGCGTGGGCTTCGATTCCGTCCCAGACGCGATGCAGGGGCCGAGCTAGATCCTCACCTAACGTCACCACCACCGGCAAAGGACGGTAGGCCGAGTCTCCCTCCGCCAGGGCGTACCAGGTGAATCGCAGGCCCAGGTAACACTGCGAATGCTCCTTGGGATTAATAGCGTAGGGCGTGTCCTCGTCGCCGTCGGCGGTGCCGATGCCGAACACGCCTTCCCGTCCGCGCAAATAGCGGACCCAGATGCGGTCGCCCTCGAAGTCGCCGCGGCTGGGATGCCGCAAACTGCCCGGATGGGTATGGACCACACCCAGGATGCCGAGGTTCTTGTCGCTCTGCCGCAAGATGCGGCTGGCCAAGGCCTGAGCCTCGCTGTTGAAGCGGACGTGGGCCACGCCGGCCTGCCGCTCTGCTCCGGCGGGCAGGGTCGCCGTCGCTATCGCCTCCTCGCCCTGCCGATAACCCATGAGGATCCAACCCGTTTCCTCGTCGCCACGCTCTCCTTGCCGATGTTCCTCAAACTCCTCAAAGAGGGTTCGGCAGACGCCGTCGGTCAGCACGATCCGTTCCAGAGGCCGCAAGGGTACAGATGCCGTCCGTGTCGGCGTCGTCGGCATCGGCTCCCGATCCACCTGGGACGCGGGAAGGACACCCAGCCAGCGACCCAAGGCTGTCACTGCCTGGGAAAGCAAGGCCCGGAGTTTTTCCAGTGAAGCGATGCTCATCGGCGTCCCATCGTATGCGCCCAAGGCGCGGCGGTCAAAGTCGCCGAGACTGGCCGCCGCTTATACTTCCGTCAGCTGTTTCAGATTGAGCGCGATCGACTCGATTTGCTGGGCCAGGTCGTTTTCCAAGGCCCGTTGCTGGGCGACTACCTCGGCCGGGGCCTTGGCGACGAAGTTTTCGTTGGCCAGCTTGGCCCGGACTCCTTGCAAGGCCCGCTCCTTGTCCGCCTTGAGCCGATTGAGTCGCTTCACCTCGGCCTCGACATCGATCAGGCCCTTGAGACTGACATACGCCTCGAAGTCGGCATGGACTGCCGCGGCCGACTGCGGAGGTTTCTGCTGATCGGGACCGAACTCGATACGTCCCACCCGAGCCAGTCCGTGGATGAACGGACGCAGGGTCTCGAACTCCCGCGCCGTCGAGGCCGAGCAACGGACGACGACATCCACCGCGGCCTTCTCCGGCACGGTGTATTGATTGCGGATGTTGCGGACGGCGCGGACCAGAGCCTGGAGCCGATCGATGCGGGCTTCCACTTCCGCATCCTGCCACGTTTCGGGAAGCTGTGGCCAGGGAGCGATCATGATGCTTTCCGCCGCCGGCTCCGGATTCGGCAGACCGCGTTCAAACGCCGCTTCCGCCAGCGCCTGCCAGATCGACTCGGTCACAAACGGCATCACCGGATGGAGCAGACGCAGGATCGCGTCCAGGACGCCGACCAGCACCCGCTGCACCATCTGCCGTGATTCGCCGGCGGCCTGGTCGGAAAATCCTTCCGGCCGCAACCGGCTCTTGGCCATTTCGATGTACCAATCGCAGAACTCCGACCACGTGAAATCGTAGAGCGTCCGGGCAACGTGGTCGAAGTGGTAGCCTTCGAGCAGCCCCGTCGTCTCGGCGGCAGTGCGGGCGAGACGGCTGAGAATCCAGCGGTCCTCAACGGGCAGTTTCTCCGGCTCCACGACGCCAGGAGAGTAGCCGTCCAGATTCAGGAGAAGAAACCGGGCGGCATTCCAGAGTTTGTTCGCAAAGTTGCGGCCGATCTCGAAGCGCTCCGATGCTTGCCGAGCGGTCGGCAATTCGGGATCCTCACTCGGCCACGGACCGCCGGGGCGGAACGGCTGTTTGCATTCGGGGCAGGTCAGCCTGCGCGTCCGCATGTACATGTGCTCGGGCTTGACCGGCACCAGTGCCCCGCAGTGCGGACAGACGTTACTGACCGGCAGGCGATAGTCCTGGGTCTCTCCCGCAGCTTGAACCATGACGAACCGCAGGGCATCCGTGCCGTACTGCTCGATGATGTCGAGCGGATCGACGCCGTTGCCCTTGGATTTGCTCATCGTCTCGCCAAAGCCGTCGAGCAGTTTTGGCGTGATGTACACGTCATGGAACGGCACCTGACGCAGATTGAACAGGCTGGCCAGGACCATGCGGGCCACCCAGAGCGTGATAATGTCCCGACTCGTGACAAGCACGCTGGTCGGGTAGTAGTACCGCAATTCCGGGGTATCCTCCGGCCAGCCGAGTGTGCTGTGCGGCCAGAGCTGCGAGCTGAACCAGGTATCCAGCACGTCGGGGTCCTGCGTCGCATGAAGCGGCGGCTTGCCTTCGGCCAGTTCAGGCGGATCGTCAACGGCACAGATGAGCCACTGGTCCCGCTCGTCATCGAACCGCCAGGCGACATCGGGCCGATTGCCGAACACTTTGCGGAGGTCGGCTTCCGAACAGCGGGAGTACCAGATCGGAATGCGGTGTCCCCACCACAATTGCCGACTGATGCACCAGTCGCGCTTCTCCGCCAGCCAGTCGAGATAGGTCTTGGCGTAGCGTTCGGGATGGAAGCGGACCCGGCCGGACGTCACGGCGTCCATCGCTTGCTGGGCCAGGCCCGGTTGGCCGTCCACGTCGCCCATGCGGACGAACCATTGGTCGGACAGGTACGGTTCGATGGGTGTTTTCGAGCGGTCGCTGAACTTGAGGGGGATGATCCGCTCCTCGCAGCCTTCATACAGACCCAGGGCTTCCATCGCCTGGATGCACGCCTTGCGGGCCTCGTAGCGGTCCATGCCCCGAAAGCGTCCGCCATTCTCGTTGATGGTTCCGTCCGGATTGAGGATGTTGATGATGCCGATTTCCGGATGCCGCTGCCAGCAGGCGTAGTCGTTCGGGTCATGGGCCGGCGTCACCTTGACGCAGCCGGTGCCCAGCGTCGGATCGGCCAACTGACCATCGGCGATGATGGGAATGCGTCGGCCGGTCAGCACCTGGAGCACGCTCTTGCCGATGAGGTGCTTGTAGCGCTCGTCGTTGGGATGGACGCAGACGGCGGCATCGCCCAGCATCGTTTCCGGGCGAGTCGTGCTGAAACGGATGAACTCACCGGTTTCCCGTCCGCTGTCGTCGAGAATTGGATACTTGAACGTCCAGAAGTGGCCGGGCACCTCCTCGGTGTAGGTTTCGTCGTCGGCCACGGACGTCTGCAAATTGGCGTCCCAGTTGACCAGGCGTTTGCCGCGATAGATCAGACCGGCCTTGAACAGATCGAAAAACGTCTGCCGAACGGCTCGGGAGCGGGGGCCGTCCAGCGTAAAGGCGGTTCGCCGCCAATCGCAACTACACCCAAGTTGCTTGAGTTGATTGAGGATGCGGGCCTCGTAGTGGTCCTTCCACTGCCAGATGCGGCGGACCATCTCTTCGCGGCCCAGATCGTGCCGGGTCTTCTTTTCCTGCTGATAGATCAGCCGTTCGACCACGGCCTGGGTGGCGATGCCGGCGTGATCGGTGCCGGGAATCCACAGGGCGTTATAGCCCTGCATCCGCCTCCAGCGGATGAGGACGTCCTGGAGCGTATTGTTGAGAGCGTGGCCCATGTGCAACGCGCCGGTGACGTTGGGAGGAGGGATGACGATGGTGAACGGCTTACGGCGCGGATCGGGATCACTGTGAAAATAGCCGCGCTCGTTCCAGAACCTCAACCAGCGCTCCTGGGCCTCCTTCGGATCATAGGCTTTTGCAAGTTCGATAGGCATACACGCGATCCGTGATGACTCGGTCAACATCCACAGCAAGTGGCATTCTAGACGCCTTCCGCTCGGCGTAGAAGACGGCTTGCTCGCCCTCGGGGATCGCTGCCCTTACAATGACCCGGCGGAATCAACCAACGATTGACCCCTCGGATTACGATGGGTTCGCTCTCAAGGAAGTTGCGTCAGACGTGCCACGGGAAGCCATTCTGCACGGCAATCGGAGCGGAAACGATGACGAGCAGAAGCGTCGGGACGACGCCCTGCGGCCTCGGCGTCTGTCCGAGATCATCGGCCAGAAAGCCATCGTCGAGAAGCTCCGCATCGCCATCAACGCCTGTAAGAAGTTCAAGGAACCGCTGGGACACATTCTCTTCGACGGGCCTCCCGGCCTGGGCAAGACGACGTTCGCCACCGTGCTGCCCAACGAACTGGGCACCCAGCTTCAGATGACCAGCGGCCCGGCCCTGACCCGGCCTGCCGATCTCATGCCCTATCTGACCAACGCCACGGAAGGCTCGATCTTGTTCATTGACGAAATCCACCGCATGCCCCGAGCCGCCGAGGAGTTTCTGTATTCCGCGATGGAAGATTTCCGCGTGGATTTCGTCCTCGGCGAGGGGATCAACGCCCGGACCATCTCGATGCCGCTGAAACGCTTCACTCTGGTCGGAGCGACGACCCGCAGCGGCATGCTCACCGGGCCGATGCGCGACCGCTTCAAGATGCACGAGCATCTGGAGTTCTA
>JANWWR010000072.1 GCA_025055835.1 Gemmatales bacterium
ATCCAGCGTAAACCAGGGTCACCCCTCGCGGATGTGGCAGGCGATGGGGTGGCCGTCCGAAAAGACTTCGACGATTAAACGGTGATGCAGCACGGGGATCAGGCCCTGACGGCAGGCCGGACAGTCCCCTTTGCAGTGCAACGGCTCCTCGCAGGGCAGCCGCTCCAGCAGCTCCCGGCTTTCGGTGCGGGTCACGACCGTATAGCCCTGGGCTTGCAATTCTTGAAGGTGACGGGGATCCAGAAGATCGGCTTGCATGCCGCACACCACGCAGACCACGCCACTCCAGGTGTGGCCAAGGTTTCGCCGCGCGCCGCATCCAGATCGGGCACAGCGGCAGCCGGCCCAGTCATGGCCAAACATGCATCGCCAAGGCATGACCTGCCCCCCTCGTCGTCCTCCCGCACCTGCCGGGCGCGCAAGGCGATCGGCATCCCATGGCGTTGCAAGTATAGCAACAATTTCATGAGAGCATCATGAACTTTTCCGCAGAGCTTGGAGGGCGTCCCGGATTTCCGTCAGCAGTTGTATTTCGGGCCTGGGTTCCGGCTCGCTTGGCTGAGGTGCCACCGCCGGTGGCGCAGTCGTGGGAGCGGGAGCCGGGGGTGACGTGGAGGACGGTCCGCCCGGGAACCCCAGCCAGGGCAGAGGAACCGGAAATGGCAGCGGAGCTTTCAAAGCGTTGACGGTTTTGACCAGGGCAAAGACGCACGCAGCCACGATGAGGAAGTCCACCACCGCTTGAAGAAACTTTCCGTAATAGATGTTCACCACCTGATCGCCGTAGCTCAGCGGGAGCACCAGGTCGCTGACGTGAATGCCCGCCATCACGAAGCCGAGCAGCGGCATCAGAACATCGTTGACCAAGGAGTGGACGATCTTGGTGAAGGCCGTCCCCATGATGATGCCCACGGCCATGTCGATAACATTGCCACGTTGGATAAACGTCCTGAATTCGCTCAGAATGCCCACGGTCAACCTCCTCGCCAAGGGGTCAAGGAATGGGCGGGTCGAGGCGGTCGTGGGGGTAGTCCAGAACTGAGAAGAATCAGGACCGACTGAGCAGATCCCGCAAGGCGGCGTTGATCTCGGGGAACTGGAACCGATACCCGAGGTCCAGGGCCTTGCGCGGGATCACTTTTTGTCCGCGGACAACGACGTCAGCCACTTCGCCCAAGCCGAGGCGAAGCATGAACCCGGGCGTGGGCCAGAAGCTGGGGCGGTTCATGGCAGCGCCCACCGCCTGCATCATTTCCTTATTTCTGGCCGGTTGGGGAGCGACGGCGTTGAGCGGCCCCCGCACCTGGGAATTGTCCAAGGCCCACAGGATCAGTCCGACCTCGTCCGCCCAGTGAATCCACGGAACCCACTGCCGACCAGACCCGACCGGTCCGCCGAAGAGGTACATCTTGAACGGTGTCAGCAACTTGGGCAAGGCCCCGCCACGAGGATCGAGGACCACGCCGGTCCGAAGCAGGACCAGCCGCACACCCACCTCCTCAACCGGCTTGGCGGCCGCTTCCCAGTCCACGCATAGGCGAGCCATGAAGTCGTCCGCTGGCGGACTGCTTTCAGTCAACTCCGTGTCGTCGTCGCGGAAGCCGTAGTAGCCGACGGCGCTGCCTTGCACCAGAACGGCGGGCTTCGGCTCGGCCTTGCGAATGGCGGTGACGATGTTCGTGGTGCTGACGATGCGACTGTCGCGGAGAATCTTCTTGAATTCGTCATTCCACCGCCGGGCGAAGATGCCCTCGCCCACCAGATTGACAACCCCCTGGCACCCGGCGACGCGGTCCATCCACGGGCCGGTTTGCATCGCATCGCCTTCGACGAAAGTCAGGCCGTCGCCGAGCTTCTCCCGGGCCTTGGCGACATTGCGGCTCAGCACGACGACCTCATCGCCGCGCTTCCGCAGGGCCTCCACCAGGCGACCACCGATTTGTCCCGTTCCCCCAGCCACGAAGACGCGCATGGTTTTTCTCCCTGCACGGTGTCTTGTTACTCTTTGCCTGCCATTCTAGACACCTCGCTTCCGACCCCGGCGAAAAATCGGCGCGACTGACCTTCCGCCGGGAAGTGTACGCATGTTAATTAGCGAGGAGACGACCGAGCACGTCGGCCGAGGCTGCCGACGCCAAACCGCGGGGACATTTCCCGATCGTTGTTTACCGCATCCGAAAGAGGTACGGGTCATGGTTGCCGAGTGGCTCCTGGAACCGTTGAAGGCGTGGGTGGCTCGGAAGCGCTGGGAGCGATTGCGCTACGAAGCCGCGACGCGACTGCTCCGGCAAGTCGTAAACGAAGCCGACGCCGATGTCGCCAGCCGTCGTGGCCTGCAACGGGAATCCGAAACGCCCGTCGAAGAAGACCCCGACGCCAACGATTGGCGGCCCTTGGGGCACGAAGGCAAAGCCTCGTATCTTCTCGATGCCGACACGCTGCGGGCCAAGGCCCGTGACCTGGCCGACAACAACCCCTACGCTCGAAACATCCTTCAGTTGCACCGGGATTACGTCGTCGGATCGGGCATGGGGCATGAAATCCAGATTCGCCGTGAATTGGGCGGCTTGGGGGAACAAAGCGATGCCGACGCATCTTTGCGTTCCCGGGCCGACCACCTGTGGCGGACCTTCCTGGAGGCCAACGAGTGGAGTACGGGAAACCGCAAGGACTGGGAGTTCTGTCTGCGGACGTGGCGGGACGGCGAGTGTTTTCTGCGGCTGTTCCGGCAACCGCTCTGGCCTCCGCGAATCCACTTTGTCGATCCTGAGCAAGTCGTTCCCGATCCCCGCACTGGCCTCCCGACCGGCGGCATCGAGACGCTTCCGGAAAACGTCGAGGTGCCCGTCGCCTACCACATCGCCAGCGGCGACGCATCGGCCTGCTCCGGCGTCGAGCCTCCCGGCCCGGAGCGGGTCGAGGCCGGTTTGGTTCTCCACGCGAAAATCAACGTCGATGCCAATGTCAAGCGCGGCGTCACACTGCTGCTGCCGGTGCTGGATGCCTTGAAACGCTTCCAGGGCTGGCTGGATGTCGAACTGATTCATCGCAAGGCCCTCAGCTCGATCTGTCTGGTCCGCAAGCATCGGGACCACTATCCGGCAGGGGTTTCGGAGTTCGCGGACGCCGCGGCCTCGTCACCGGCTTCCGGCCACCGACCGCGACGGCTGCGGATCGAGCCAGGCAGCATCATTGATGTGCAGGGTTACGATCTGGAATTCCTCTCGCCCGACACCCATTTCAGCGACGCTTCGTTGCTGGGCCGCATGATCCTGCTGTCCATCGCGGCCGGTTCGGGGCTGCCGGAGTTCATGTTGTCCGCGGATGCTTCCAACGGGAACTACGCCAGCACTCTGGTGGCCGAGGGACCGGCAGTCCGTCATTTCGCTGCCTGGCAAAGCTATTTCATCGGTCAGTGGCAGAAGCTGTTCGGCATGGTGATGAACGAGGCGGTACGGCTCGGCTTGTTGACCGCCGAGGAAGCCGACCGCCTGGAGCTTCGCATCGTCCCACCGGCGTTGGCCGTCCGCGACCGCTACGCCGAGGCTCTCGCCGATGCCGTCTATTTCGACCGGGGAGCCATCAGTCTTCAGGAACTTGCCCGCCGGGATCGCGTCGATCCGGAACAGATGCGGCGGGAACGGGAACAGGAGAAGAAGCCATGATCGCCCAGGAAATCTCCATCCGCCTTTTGGCACATCGCAGGAAAAAGGTCCGGCGAATCAACGCGCAACCCGACCCGCAAACGGAGACGGCGGAATGGAACGATGCCGAGGACCAGGAACGCCGTGCCGCTTACGACCGCTTGATCTGTGCCTGGCAGACCCTGGTGGACGACCTGCCCAATTGCGTCGGCATTCGCCTTCGCCGCGGCCGCCGACCCGTGAAGATCCCCGTCTGGCCCGACCGCTATCCCGCCGGCGGAGGCTATCGCATCCTCCGCAAACCGCTGCCCGACGACGATTGACCCCTCGTTTGTTTGAGTCACGTTTCCTGCCCTGATCAGGGAGTCCCAGCCATGTTCGCCCTGCTGTTCGCCCTCCTGGTGTCGTCTGGTCCGGAACCGTTGCCCACCGGCTGCGTGGTGGATCGGCCACGTTCGTCGGTTTCCGTCAAATCTCCCTCCGTTGTCACGGTGCGCTCGGCGAACTTCCTCGTCGAGGCCCCTGACGCTGCCACCGCCCAGAGCGTGCTGGCCTGGGCCGAAGCTGCCCGTGCCGAACTGCTGCGACGCTGGAATCAGATTCCCCCGGAGCAACCCGGTCCTGTTTCATCCTGGCCGCGGCCGGTGCGGGTCGTGGTCCATCGCCAGCATCCCGGTTTCTACGCCACGACCTTCGGCAGCGACGGCGACGTGACGATTACCCTGTGGGCAGGCGATCTGCATCTGGAAAGCACCGTCCGGCATGAAGTCTGTCACGCCGTTTTGCACCTGCGTTATCCGGGACGCTACATTCCCCGCTGGTTTGATGAAGGTCTCGCGGTCTGCCAGGAACTTCCTGAGGAGCAGCGGCGCTTGCTTGAACCGCTGCGCACGGCCACCCGCCGTTTCTCGACCCGGCAATTGATCCAGATGCGGGACTATCCCCGCGATGTCGCCCTGTTCTACGCCCAGAGCTACAGCCTGATCCAGTTCCTCGTCCAGCGCCACGGCGAGACGGCCCTGCTGCGGTTTCTGGAAGTCTCCTTCTCCCGGGGCCAGGAGGCCGCCTTGAAACAGGTGCTCGGCTATGCCGATTTCGACGCCCTCGATGCCGCGTGGTGGTCG
>JANWWR010000093.1 GCA_025055835.1 Gemmatales bacterium
GCTCAGGCCGTCGCGGAAACCGGCCAGTTGCTGCAAGAGCTGCCAATCCCGCGGAAACGTGTCCGAAAAGCCATCCCAGACCGTGTCGCCGAATCGCACCATCCGTACCGACCCATCAGCAAAACAAAACTGCACTCCCGAAGAATGCCAACTGGAAAACGCATAGGCCAGCCCCTCCCGCCCCCGTTGCAAGCCGAGATGGGTACCCAATCCACCCCCTGCCATCCAGCAAAAATCCAGACTCTCCGGAATGTTCCGGTTGGCGGAAGCCCCAAGCTCCCCGTACAGAAGAGTATTACTGGTCCCGTCAAGGATAGAAATCTGGGTCAACGAGAGTTCCGACCGATTCGTATAAATACCCTGAAATCGTGAGAAGAAGGGATGATCGCCCGCTCCACAGCCGGCAACCCCCATGTAGTTGGTCCGGGCGAGATAGCGATAGGCGTTGCTTCGGACGTAGTCATCCCTCCAGCCGCCGCTAAACACACCTAGCCCGGTTGATGCCTCAAAGCTCCTGCTGTTAAAAACATGCCATCCGAGGATGGTTCCACCGTCCCCCTCCCCGCTGCCTGCCTTAACTTCATACGACGGGGCGGAGGGACAAAGAAAAAGCGGCAGCTTCATTCTGCCGATTGTGTAATTCTCGTGATGAGAAATCGGACCGGATCTCCAGAACCACGGTAAATCAGTTACAGAATGAGTGTTAAAGTCGATCTGCAACTGCTTGTACAAATTCTCCTGCTCCAAGTATGGAAGCAGCATGGGAAAGTGGCCAACCCACTGCCCCTTGTGTAGATGAGCGGGAAACCTATCGTACTCAGCCGGATGGGGCCCCAGATATCCCGGCGGCAACCGGCCCCGGTCGGCGTGAAAATTATGCGCGGCGATCCCTAGCTGGCGCAAGTTGTTCGCACAGGTCAGGCGATTGGCTGCCTCGCGCACCTTCTGCACCGCGGGCAGAACCAAGGCCATCAACGCGGCAATGATACCGATGACGACGAGCAGTTCGGTCAGGGTAAAAGCTTGGCGCCGCTGCATAACAGGCTCCTTATTTAGTCGTCGGCTTAGCCGACCGGCTCCGCAGGCGATCGACAACCTTATACAGAATGCCGCTAAGGACGACGAGAGCGAATCCGACAACGATGCCGTACAGCCACCACGGCGTGGGCCGTTCCCACGTCACACCCGGCGGCTCCGGCAGGCCGAAGGCCGAGAGGGTGAATTCTGCTTCGCTGGCTTTCCTAGGAGTTAACCTAACGAACGTGATAGTTTCCTTGACCGTTGGAGTGCGGTTTCCACCGGACCAGAACCAGACGGTTACTCGCTCTGGCAGAGGAACGGAGTTGTTTGTTTCGCCATACTCAACCTCATAAAAATGACCAAAGGGATTTGCCAGGGTGCCGTCTTTCTGCGGTATATAAATTGTTTTGTCACATCGCACAATTGACCATAAACGTTGTGGATCCAATGTGAATTCAACATCATAAGGGCGGGGTATCGGCGGCCGAGTGATTCCTGGAGGTCTAAACTGGGCCCTTAATACCACATCACTTTCGTTAATTGATTGTGATCCACTTAACCACGTGAAGTGAGGCACAGTTTTCCATTGCGAGATAAAGAGGCTTTCGTGGTCTCTTAAGCCGACGGCCTTAGAACAGGAAATGTTTGCCCAAACGTGGTGTTTTAATAAGGGAGCGGGAGCGCTTGTTCCCAGCAACACAAAGGGACTTGTAGGGTCTGACCTGCGAATATGAAAATAATAACGGGAATTATAACCTTTTACATCTTCCTGACCGTTTACATCAATCTCTTTGCATAATGCCAGTGGATATGCAATCAGAAATTCGAGGTTTCTCACAGTTCTTTCCTGCTGGCCGTCAATTCTTTCCCTCTCTACAGTTATAGCCCCCTCCACATTGTTCCAAAATCGCTCGAGTTCATTCCAGTGCTTCTCAGCTTCCTTAAGAATGGTTTGAGTATCCGCCGTTGCGTTCGCGCCCTGAAGGCAAAAAACGAGGCATAGGAGAAGCCATGCCAACATACCGGTTGTTCTGGCCATGATTGCTTCCTTCGAGCTGACTGGAGGGCAGTAATTGCTGGCAACGTATCCGCCAAATGGAATAGTTATCCACCAATTAAAACTGCCCTCCAGCGGATTTGGAAATAGCACTTAATTACAATTGGCAGTCACAATAGTAACCGTCGCCGTAAGGACGACAACGGCAAGAGCTGCTGCAAAGCCAGCCGGAGCAAGTACCTTGGGCGCAGTTAGGTTCCGAATACCGGGCTTGACAATTGTCCTCATTGCAAAAGAAGCAAGAAAAGATTTCGATGGGATTCCAGTCCTCAGCAAAAACAACCACCTCCGGCACCAGCAGCACGCTGAGCGCCAGCAGGGCGATGCCCAGGACCAGGCTCACGTCCGCCGTCCACGTCAGAAGCGTCCTCACCATGGCTCAGTCCTCCTTCACTGGGACCTGCATCACGCGGCCGCTGAAGCGGGCGACCACCTCTCATTCAGTGAAACCGCAGGAACAGCGGATTCGCAACCGGGTTTTTCTAGAAGTGCGTCGGCAGAGTGGTTCAGGGGCGCTCGGTTCGATTCCGTTACCCTCGCTGACGCTTCGGGCACAAAAGTGAGCCGAGCGGAGGGCGTTAGCCCTCCGTGGCAGCGCTGAAATCGTTCAGGCGACCGGGAAGCTGACGCTTCCCGCTCGCCATGACGTACAGATCACACTTCGTGCAGAAGTTGATGTGTTCCTCGCTGACGCTCCGGCTTACAGCTTTCACGGCGAGCGGGGCACGCCAGTGCCCCGGTGAGTCCGCGTTTCTCCCTCGCTGACGCGTCGGGTTTCAGGGGGTGCTGCTTTCCGGGAGGATTTTCGAGCGGGCATCGACGCCCAGGGCGGTCAGACCGGCCACGATGAACCCGGCAGCGCACGTCCAGAACGCTTCCTGCCAGCCCAGCTTGCTGATGACGTAGTTGAGCACCAGGGGCGAAACGGCGGCACCGAGATTGCCCCACATGTTGCCCCAGCCCAGCACCGCGCCGACGTAGCGGCCGCCGACATCCTGCTTGAACGCCCACACCGCCGGGACGCCGAGATCGGTCGCCACCGCGACCAGGCAGAGCATTACCGTCGCCATCTGGGCATTGGGCATCCACGGACAGGCGAAAAAGGCCGCGGCTCCGAGGAAGCGGCTGAGGGACATGGGCAATCTCCGGCCCCACCGTAACCCCAGCCGACGACTCAGCCAGTCCGTCAGCAAACCACCGGCGAACATCCCCAACATGCCCCACAAAAGCGGTTGACTGCTGTACCAGCCGCGTTCCAAGAGGTCCGAGCCGTAAACTTCTTCTAGAAAACGCGGCATCCAGGTGATGAGGAACACCCAGGCGAAGTTAGTCCCGAATTGCGAGACGGCACTGCACCACAAACTCCGATTGGCGAGGATGGCCACGAGCAATCGGTCGACCGGCGTTCTGGCAGAGTCAGTTTGGCGACCGCCTTGGATCAGTTCCAATTCCGCATCGTTGACGGCCGGATGTCGGCTCGGTTCATCCCGCACCACCCGCCAGAACAGCCAGGCCACACCGATGCCCAGCAGCCCGTAGGTCAATAGCGCCGGACGCCAACCGCGCTCGTCAGCGGGGTCAAACAGCACCATGAGATACGCCGTCAGGGACGGTGCCAGGACCCCGCCGATGCGTCCACCATTGGCCACGAGGGACGAAGCGAAGGCCCGACTTCTGACGGGCACCCATTTGCTGAGCAGATTGCCGCTGGTGGGATAGGCCCCTGCCTGGGCCAGCCCGCAGCCGAGCCGGTACAGCATCAGGAGCAGAAAGGACGCAGTCAGTCCCATCAATCCTGTAAACAGCGACCAGAAGAAAATGTAGAGCGACAGCATCGTCCGTGCTCCGAAACGGTCCGCCAACCAGCCGGCCGGGACCTGAGCCAGGGCGTAGGACCAGAAGAAGGCGGACAGCAGCCAACTGGCCTGCACATCGGTCAGTCCCAGATCAAGTTGCATGGCCCGTAGCGTGATCGCCAGGCAGATGCGGTCGAGATACAGGAACAGCGACATCAGCGTGGCCAGGGCGACGACAGCGTGCCGAACCTGGGTCGGAGATTGGCCTAGGGAGGGACCTGAAGAGCCAAATCGTTGGCTTGCCATGCGGCCATGATAAGCCGATTCCGTCGGGTCGGCCTAGCCCTTGCTGCAGTATTTTGACAGTCGATCCGAAGGCATCGTCCCCGCCCCTTGGCCAATCCCCGCCGCCGGGACTGGATTGGTTGAAATGCTGGAATCCCGTGCCCTAGAATGGAGCAGGTCGGAGACGGAGGAGAAACGGTCATGAAGCTGCTGACGGCCATCCCGGTTTACAATGAGGAGCGCAATCTGGAGGCAGCCCTGACCGAGGTTCGCAAGCACGTTGCGGACATCCTCGTGGTCAACGACGGCTCCACGGATGGAACGCCGGACCTCCTTCACAAGCAAAAAGATCTGCACGTCATTACCCACCGGCACAATCGCGGCTACGGCGGGGCGATCATTTCGGCCATGGCGTACGCGGTGGCCCACGACTATGACGTGTTGGTGACCACCGATTGCGACGGCCAGCACGAACCGGCCCGCATTCCCGTTCTCCTCGAAGCCCTCGGCGAAGACGTAGACATCGCTTCCGGCAGCCGCTATCTGCGGACCTTCCGCAAGAATACGCCTCCCCCGGAAGACCGCCAGCGAATCAACTTCACTATCACCCGGGAACTCAATGAACGCTTCGGACTCCATCTGACCGACGCCTTCTGCGGCTTCAAGGCATATCGCGTTCCGGCTCTGCGACGTCTGCACCTGACCGAGACGGGATGGGGGATGCCGCTTCAGTTGTGGGTGCAGGCGGCGTATCTGGGTCTGCGGATTGTCGAGGTGGCCGTACCGCTCATCTATCTCGATCCTAATCGGGCATTCGGCGGCGTGCTGAATGATCCTGACCAGCGGCTGGCGTACTACCGAGAAGTTATCAACCGCGAAGCGCTGCGCTGCTCGCTGATCGAGTGTGGTCAGGGAGGCTGCCTTTGATGGCGTCCGAGGGACTGCACGCGCCGCAGGATCACGGTGCGATCCTGTGCGTCCCGCCCCTGGATGCAGCTGAGCAGCTTTTGACCGCAAATCATCGCCTCTTCCGCTCCGCCGACGTCCGCATTCTCGACCAACCGTTGCCCGTTTTTCGAGAACAGGCCCGACAAGGAGCGTTGCGGCTGGCCGACGAATTCGCCAGGGCTTGCGGCTTTTCGGGTCCGCTGACAGGATCGGGCCTGCTCATTATGACCGGCCATCAGCCGGAGTTGTTCCATCCCGGCGTATGGCTCAAGAACTTCGCCGTCCATCAGCTTGCCCGACGTCTCGGTGGAGTCGGCTGCAATCTGCTGGTGGACAACGACATCGTCGTCAGCCCAGCGATCAAGGTTCCGGTTCGTCTCTCGGGTCGGCCTGTCGCTCTGCCCGTGCTGTTTGACCGGCCCAGATTGCCGATCCCGTGGGAAGAATGGAAGGTTGTCGAGGAAGAACGTTTCGCCTCCCTGCCAAAAACCGTGGCAGAGATCACCTCCGACTGGCCGTTTCGCCCAGTGCTCGGCGATTTCTGGGTGCTCCTGGGCCACGGTCCGTTGTTGGGAGAACGCTTCGCCGCGGGTCGGCATCGGCTCGAAGAACGCTGGGGGTGTCGCAATTGGGAACTGCCACTGGGCCGACTCTGCGATCAGGCGGCTTTCCAGCAGTTTTTCTTGCACATCGTCCTGAATCTGCCGCACTTCTGGGAGGCCTACAACCAGGCTTTGACGGAGTATCGCCGCAGGCGACGACTGAAGTCGATCCGGCATCCGATCCCGAATCTGGACCGGCAAGGAGATTGGCTCGAAGCTCCGTTCTGGATCTGGTCTGGGGCACAGCCTCAAAGGCAGCGTCTCTACGTGCTTCGTCAAGGCGACGCCATCCGGCTTGGAATTGGCACACAGACGGTGGCGACCCTTTCGGCTTCTCAAGCTGGTAAATGGGACCAATGTCCCGTCTGGAAGGACTTGGCAGAACGAGGCTGGAAAGTCCGTAGCCGGGCGTTGACGACGACGCTTTTCGTCAGGCTTTGCTTGGCAGACCTGTTTATCCACGGCATCGGCGGGGCGATCTACGACGAGATTACGGACGGGATCATGCGACGGTTTTTTGGTTTAGAGCCGCCTGGGTTTTTCACCGTCACTGGAACCTTGCGACTACCTTTTGCCGCATGCCGGGATAGCCGGTCCCAGGACGCGTCTGTAGCTGAACTTCGCCAAAGGCTGCGGGATTTGCGATACAAGCCAGAGCGGTGGTTGGGGAACGATTTTCGTCAAGAAGTGCGACAGCTTGTCGAAATCAAGCGGCGACTTGTTGCCGAGCAACCGGCGGATCCGGACGCGAGACGGCGTCGGTGGCGGACGTTACAAACAATCACCGAAGAACTCAGCGATTTCCTCGGGGGTGAAATAGAGCAGGTGAAGGGACAACTACGGCAAACGGAGGAAGCGTCCCAGGAACTTGCCGTCCTTTGCAGTCGGGAATACGCTTTCTGTCTGCATCCTGAAGCAGAATTGCGAAGCTGGTTGACCGCTCCGCTTTGAAAAAGCATCCCTGACCAAACATTGAAACCGAGCCGCATTGGGGTGGGGGAATTTCGAGGTGCCTCTTCTCGATGTTCCGACCCCGCGTCGTGTTTCAGGCTGAGTTGCCGCGTGCTTGCGGAACGTACACCTGATGTCCCGTCGCATCCAGGCAGGGGCGATAGCCGTTGCCATCTCCGCCGCTGGCCAAGTCCTGGGCAGTCGGCCGGTGACCGGACAACGCCCCGTAAATTTCGCTGGTCTTCAACCCCGCCTTACGTCCGTGGCTGATCAGGGTCCGGTAATCTGAGCATCGCATGGCTTCCTCCCCCGGACAGGCCGGCATGGTGCTGGGCTGCTTGTGTCATGATCGGCTCGCACAGCCGCCAGGGTTCAGGTCGCTTTCTCTCCAAACTTGGAGCAAACGGGGTGCCAAAATCGGCGGGCATTTCCTCACGATTTGCCCGTTCGCTCCTAACTTGTTTCTGTTTCAATTCTTAGACCGCTATTCCAGGCAGGTCAAATGTTTTTGTCGGGTCTGTACTTCTTTCGCCGTCAAAGTCTGCGTTCTAAATTGACCTTGCTCCCTGTTCAATTCTGCCCGATCCCAAAGCGCGGTTGCATCGAAATGGAAACATCGGTTCCGAAGAGTGTAAAGGGAGATAATCACCGGCTTGGCATACAGCTTCGCAGGGCCTCGATGGTTTGTCGGGCGGCTTGCTCCACCCGGTCCTCCCAATCGGAGGCTTCCGGCTCGAAGGGGAAAAGAATAGCCCGCGAGCTGTTGACCACGGCCCCCAGGCCGTCAGGCCGAAACGCTCCGGCGACATCGGCAGCGGTCCCGCCCTGTGCCCCGAAGCCGGGAACGAGAATCCAGGCGGACGGGAGAATTTGGCGAAGACGGGCCAATTCCTTCGGCGAGGTGGCTCCGATCACCGCTCCCACGTCTCCAAGTCCCCATTGGCCTCGGCATTCCGCAGACCACGCCTCGACGGCTTGGGCTACCCGGACGTGCACCGGCTCGCCTTCGCAGCTTAGGTCCTGAAATTGGCCTGCACCCGGATTGCTCGTGCGGACCAGGACGAACAGTCCCCGACCGGAGCGGCGAGCCACTGCCAGGAACGGTTCGATGGAATCCCGCCCCAGGTAAGGGTTTACGGTCACGGCATCCGCTTGGAGCCAGTCGAAGACGGCCTCGGCATAGGCCTCCGCAGTCGAAGCGATGTCGTTGCGCTTGGCATCGACAATGACGATCAGTCCCAGCCGGCGGGCGTGCTCGACGACATGGAACAGGGCCGCCATGCCATCCGCTCCGAGGGCTTCGAAGAAGGCACTCTGCGGCTTGGCGACGCCGACCAAGGGGGCGACGATATCCAAGGCCCGGAAGCAGAACTCTTCATACGCCCTGGCCCGACCGGATCGGGTCTCCCCATAGCGGCCGCGAATACTCTCGGGAAGCCGATCCCAACGCGGATCCAGTCCGACGCACAGCGGCGTTTTCCGCTGCGTCACGGCCAAGGCCAAGCGGTCTGCGAAATGATCCACGGCAATCAGCCCCGCAAGCGGCGAATCAGGCCATGTAACTCTTGGACGCTTTGGCAGACCCAGGTCGGACCAGCAGCAACGGTGGCTTCCGGTCGAAAAGCCCCCCACAAGGCCCCCACGGTGAATGCCCCGGCAGCGCGACCCGCGAAAACGTCGCCGGGACTGTCCCCGACGAACAACACCTGTTCGGGCAGCAGACCGAAGGCGTCGGCCAGACGGAGCAGGCCCTCTGGATCCGGCTTGGGACGGGCCACCTGATCCCCGCCGATCACGTGATCTACCAAGGATTCCAGTTGCACATGACGCAAGGCGAACAAGGCCGAACGCTGGCTTTTGCCCGTAAACACTCCCACCGGCCAGCGAAAACCCCGAACCAGCCGCAAAACCTCTCGGATGCCCGGAAACAGCTGCACGGCATCATGGCGGCCCTCGTAATGTTCGTGGTAGCGACGCTCGGCTTCGTCGAGAAATCGCTCCGCTCCAGGTCGGCCGATCTGCGGATTCCGCAAGAGCATTTCCAGGTTGACTCGTTCTGGAGGCCCGAAGGTGGCAATGATTTCGGCATCGGTCGGTTCCCGCTGCACGAAAGGTTTCAGA
>JANWWR010000101.1 GCA_025055835.1 Gemmatales bacterium
ATGCGAGATTCCACATTTCTAAGAATATCATTCTGAAGCTTGCAATATTTTTGATTAATAGATTGTCTGTCTTTAAGCGCAACATTACGTCTCGGATCAAATGTGAACTGCTCAATCACCTCCTCCCTCCAATCCAGAAGATAGCTCGTCAATCTCTCGCCAAAACCAGGTATCGCAAGAATTCTTTCCTCTTCAATGTCAGCGGCCGACACAATTCCATGAAACATCAGTGCCTGCTTTCTCCCAGGCCCTATGCCAGGTATTTCCGCATCAATAATTTGATAAAGGCGAAGATGTCGCAAAAATGCCTGATGTCTTGAAGTGTTTTCCAATTCCATCATTTCCCGGTTATATTTGGATTCTAGAGTATGGCAATGATCCACTGCTTGTCTCGCTTCAAGCGCAGACTTTTGTAATTGCGCCTGGCATTGGGCAACGATTTGGCTATACTTGGCCTCCAGCTCTATGATACGGCTCTCCGCTAACTGATAG
Source organism: Gemmatales bacterium (assembly GCA_025055835.1). Taxonomy (GTDB): domain Bacteria; phylum Planctomycetota; class Planctomycetia; order Gemmatales; family HRBIN36; genus JANWWR01. The sequence goes on from JANWWR010000101.1 coordinate 493, forward strand.
GCCTGCTGCCTCCCTCTCATCTCCTCGTTGTAAATCTCATGGAACCTGGATCTGATCTGCTCCAGAGCTTTCTCGAATCGTTGCATCTCCTCTCTCAGAGCCTTTGCAGCCGCCTGCTCCTTGCCCTCCAGCTGCTCGCGAAGAACACGCATTTGCACTTCAGCTTCCTTCTGGAGACGACGTTGTTGGTTGCGGATCTCGGCGAAACGACGCTCAGCAGGCGTTTGTAATCTGGAATAGTTGTACAGTACCGCTAACGCACTTCCAAGCATGCACATTATGCCGCCTAACGCACCAATAATGAAGTTAAGAGGCGAAACAATCAGCGCAATAATGCCTACCAGACATATTCCTCCGATTGCTACGTTGACATAACGACTCTTATATCGCTCGACCGTAACGGTGTCCATAATTGCACGCAGATCTGCCTGAAGCGATTGAAGTTTCTCGGCCAGCCTGTGCTCAATCTCGGTCTTGCCCGCCATTAACTGCTGCTTATTCGCTGCGGCAAGACGGTCCCTGGCTTGTTCCAGCTCGGCATACTTTCTCCGCATATCAGAACGTACAGCCTCATATCTGGCACGTAACTGACCGAGAGCCTCCGGGATCGCTCGCGGGATGATGGGCTGTTGTGATAAGAAGCGTGACCGATCGTAAGTAACGGAGAAGTTTTCACAGGCTGAAATGCGCCGCAGTATTTCTTCGAGCTTGTCCCTGCGAAGCTCGAACGATCCCGAGTCTCCTGCGACGCCGTAATAATAATCGTAGCCATCTCGTGACAGACGACACCAGATACATGCCGACGTCCTGCCCCAGTACTTATGCCCTGCATCTGCGGAGCAGGTTACCAGGCCCTGTTCTAAGGCCCGGAGCGCCCGAGTCCATTCGGACGGTCGGGGTCGTTCATCTCCCGGCCTTCCTGGCTCGAATGCTCGCAAGAAAAGGGATGCGAATTCAGGTGGCAAGTCATTGAGCGATGGCGTGAAGGGAGGCGGCGCGATTCCATATGCTTGTGCGTTTCTGCCTTGGACAAATAAAAACCGAGCTATGAGTGCCCCTAAAGTATGATCTTGCAGATTAGGCGGCAATTTACCCGCATAAGGATGCCGTCCGACAATTAAAAGCTGATAGATCAGAACGGCCAGGCCAAAACAATCGTGATTCACAGTGCGGATGACGCTGCTTAGGGGCTTGTTCTGTAATTCGGGCGGAGTATATTCGGGTTTCCCTACCGGGCAGGGAAAGGTTCTTCCGTTGTAGGAAATTTGGAATGAATCGCAATCGATGAGCTTGACAATTGCTTGAGGCGTTACTTGGATATTACTCTCGTTCACGTCCCCGACAACGCAACCGCTCTTGTGGACTTCGTCAAATGCGGCGGCAAGGTTCAGGCATGCGCGGATCTGAAAATCCCATCCCGCCCTGGAAAAATATTTAAAGCGTTGGGCTGGATTAAACAATCGCTGAATGGGCTGGCAGTTGTGGAGTCGCGGCATGACAAAGCCGACGAGTTGGCGGGTACGCGGCTCGTACAGGAGGCTTGCTGGCCAGGCGCAGAATTCTAAAAGCTTTGGAGTTGTGAGGGTGACCATGAGGCGCAGTTTTTCAGCCAGGCTACCGAACGGGGGCTGATGATAAATCTTTGCGACAAGGGTGGGATTGTTAGATATGCAATGAACGGCTCCTTCACCGCCTGATGCAAGTTGATCGCCCAAATGCTGCGAAGTTCCGTTAGAATCTATGAGGGTGCGGCTGGTGCTCATGGCTGGCGAACGGCCAGGACAATCGTTTTATCGTCATCAGTTCGGCGATTAACCTTTTCTGATTGCAGTAGTGCCCGGAGGGGCGGAATCAGGGTATGAATAGATTTAGAGATATGTAAGTCAGTGAATAAGGGTCCGAAGAACCCGGGATACGGGGCACGTTGGGCGTAATCAATAACAAGGCGTTGTAGACCATCAGTGAAGACGGCGATTTCCAGAACCGGAATATCGGATCGTTCAAAACGGATGGCAGAGAGCGAGCGGTGATCCGTGAGAAAGTCTGTGGCATTTACATACTCACTTGTTTCTGGCCAAAAGACCAGACGGTAAGTGCTGTCCTGGCGGACAACGATGCCGCCGTCTCCCAGCTGAGCGAAACTTGCTGAGCTGGGTCCAACAATTGCCAGGATAGCAGTGGAGGCAAGCTCACGGGGAGCTACCCGAAGAAACTCAGCCTGAGCATGCAGGGTGTTTCTAACCTCTCCATAAAGTGCTTCCAGGGTGTCGCGAGTCAGCAGGGAAGCTGGTTGAGCGCGCACTGCCCGTTTTACTAGTTCTGAGGCAGTCAAGGCTGCGCCGATCGCGGAATAGGAGGCGCTGCCCGCACCGTCAGCCGCGGCTATTGCAAGCCAGTCATCGTTAGGTCCGAATACCTGCAGGCAGAATGCGTCCTGGCAGGGAGCATTGCGCTTACTATGTGATGTTCCAACAACACTCTGACCGAAAGCTGTCCAATGCATGACAAGTTGACTAGAGTTGGGCCCAGCCAGCCGGCGAGGTCAGCTGTACTTGGTCCTCCTGTCCTGGATTGGAGTGCGATACGCTCCGCTGGGATTGGGACAACCAGACGAACATTTCCCGAAAACTGTAGCCTTTAAGCCTGGCTGGGGTTCGCACGGAAATCTGACGGAGGACATCGAAATTGGCCTCGTCCACGCCCACGGCGAAGAAAGCGAAGGCCTTATTCTTTTCGCCTTCACGAACCTTTGCGGCGGCCTCTTGCCACGCACTATCTGTCGGCTCTCCGTCCGTGATGAAGAAAATCCAAGGTCGGTAGTAGGGAACGCCGTTGTTTCTGTAGATCTGCTTGCGTTCAGTAACGGCCTTGATCGCAGTAAGAATTGCTTCACCCATCGGCGTATCGCCGGCGGCGGTCAACTTCGGGGGCTGAAACTCCTGAGCTGTGCAAAAGGAAACTACCGTTTGCACGGATCCGCCGAATGTGATCACGCTGATATCTACCCGTTGGGACGCAAGGGAGTCCGAAAGAAGGTCTTTGTGGTAGGCTTGTAGGCCTTCGTTGAGGCGGTCCATGCGAGTAATCCCGCCTGTTAGAATCCGACACGTTCGCCCATCGCGATACACGGTCTGCCCGGTATCCTCCCCAGGGTTCTCGATGATGGTGTTCATGGAGTCCGAAGTATCCAGCAGAAGAACGCAGGGACAACGGGGCTCCGGGTTATTGGCGAACTCCAGGTTCAGGAAAGGTTGTTGCTCTGCCATGTGTTCATCCCTCCTTTGGTTGAGAAAAACTATCGGAGCCGCTGCCTCGCGCCTCGCGTGGCTAGCAGCTCCCTGTTCAGTCTCCCCCGGGCTTTGCCCATGGTAATCTGCTTACTCGATTTTTCAGCCACCTCCCACGCTATTGTGACCAGACAAAATCGATTGATCAAGTCCCCGGCCCATGAATTCGGTGCCATCCGTGCAATTCACGGTATGCATTTGGGCAAAGCCCCGTACTCTCTTCTCGTTCAGAAGCCAATCGATTGGCTTGAATTGGGAGACGAGCTCCGGGTTGTAGGAAATCTCGCTAGTGGGCAGGGAAGTGCGTTCCGTAGCCGTCATTAGCCTTTCCGTCCCCCCGCGACGAATTCCTCGAAGAGCGTCCAACAAAATGACCTCATTCCACTCGGAGGTCTTATTACCTGCCGGGGGGCAAGGAGCCGTGCGGTGGGCGAGCCGAGCCTCGATCCTGGTTGATGAACTGTGAGGGCTGATCGAACCCCATCTGTTCCCGCTCAAGCCCTGGCGCTTCCGCTATCCTGGCCGCAAACCGATCTCCAACCGGCAGGCCCATACGGGCATGGTTCTCTCCCCTTTTCACGGGCACCCCTCCTGAGATTCTCCGATTAAACAGGTTTTATATGGTCGGCCTATGCAATGAATCTTGTCCGTTAATCGCGGAGTCGAGCTCAGTATTGCCCTTCTCGGTACAAAAGAAGGGGCCGGGATAAGTGAGTCCGCTATTCGAAACAGGCAAGGTATGGCGAGGTCCCCTGGCACTCGGTTCCGCTGGTGATTCGCGGTAGAGGGTGCCGCTGGTCCTTCGCCTTTGTAGCGTTACCAGAAAGGCCAAGGAGACCGGGCTGGGAGAGCTGTCATGAACATCTTTGAGTTTCGCAACAAGCTGATTGGCGAGTACCAGGCCTACATCCGCAGTTTTATGCAGATATGCGAGCCCCGTCTGCGTGCCTTTGTCGAAGAGCAACTACGGGCCGGCGTGTTGTGGCCCGAACCTCTCGTACAACTCAATCCTTCATTCGAAGCGGGCGGGACCATTGACGATCTCGTGGCTGAGGGGGTTGTTCACCCGGAATGTCGTAAGATATTTCGCATCAAGCCAGACCCGCAAGGTGCGGGCTTGCCTCTTCGCCTGCATCGACACCAAAGCGATGCCATCCACATTGCGAAGCTGGGAGTTCCTTATGTGCTCACCACGGGCACCGGTTCGGGCAAAAGCCTGGCCTACCTCATTCCGATCGTGGACCACGTTCTACGCCAAGGCAGCGGCCGAGGTATCCAGGCCATCATTGTTTACCCGATGAACGCGCTGGCCAACAGCCAGCAGGGGGAGTTGCGCAAGTTTCTTTGCCACGGCTACCCCGACGAACGCGGCCCCGTGACCTTCGAGCGGTACACGGGGCAGGAGTCCAGTGCGGAGCGCGAGCGCATCCTCGCCAGGCCACCTGACATTCTCCTTACTAACTACGTCATGCTCGAATTGATTCTGACCCGGCCGCAGGAGCGACCGCTCATCCAGGCGGCCCAAGGTCTGCGATTCCTGGTTTTGGACGAGCTTCATACCTACCGCGGCCGACAAGGGGCAGATGTTGCCCTCCTACTTCGGCGTGTAGGTGATGCTTTAAACGCCCAGCATCTGCAATGCATCGGGACATCTGCGACGCTGGCGGGCGTCGGGAGTTTTGCCGAGCAACAGACGCAAATCGCCAGCGTGGCGAGTCAGCTTTTCGGGATGACGGTCCAACCTCAACACGTCATAGGGGAGACGCTGCGTCGAGTGACACCTCCCCGCGACAAAAGTGACCCGGTTTTCCTGGCAGAATTAACTAAACGGTTGGCTGATCCCTCGTGTGCGTCAAAGACTGATTACAACAGCTTCATAAACGATCCCTTGTCAAGCTGGATTGAAAGTACTTTTGGCGTGCAACCGGAGCCGGGCAGTGGCCGATTGGTTCGCGTAAACCCTCGGAGCATCGCTGGACCCGAGGGAGCGGCTGCCGAACTGAGTCGCCTTACCGGCGTGCCTCTGGACCGCTGCATCCAGGCCATCCAGGAGCAGCTCCAGGCCAGTTATCGCTGCGAGCGCAAAGAAAGTACCAACCGTCCGCCCTTCGCCTTCCGCCTGCATCAGTTCATCTCGCGTGGAGACACTGTCTACGCGTCCCTGGAGCAGGAGGCGGATCGCTACCTCACGTTGCAAGGCCAGCAATTTGTTCCCGGGGATCGGAACCGGGTTCTTCTGCCGTTAGTATTCTGTCGGGAATGCGGCCAGGATTATTACTGCGTCTGGAGAATCAGGGAAGCGAACGGACAGCGAGTCGGATATGAGCCTCGCAATCTGACCGATCGTCTCCATGATAACGATGGCCTGGCGGGCTATTTATACCTGTCCAGCGAGAACGCATGGCCGGGAGATCGCTTAAACGAATTAATAGAGCGTCTGCCCGAGGATTGGGTGGAAGAGCACTCCGGCCAGCCGCGCATCAAGCCGAGCCGCCTGAAGGACCTCCCCCAGCCCGTTCATGTCGGGCCGGACGGTGTGGAAAACCAGGACGGACTCGAGGGCTACTTCATCGCAGCTCCTTTCCGGTTCTGTCTGAACTGCGGCGTGTCTTATAACTTTCGACAGACGTCCGACTTCGGCAAGTTGACGGCGCTGGGTTCCGAGGGCCGCAGTACCGCGACAACCATCCTGAGCCTTTCGGTCATTCGCAGTCTGAAGACAAGTGATCTTGATCAGCAAGCCCATAAACTCCTGAGTTTTACCGACAACCGGCAGGACGCTTCCCTTCAGGCCGGACACTTTAACGACTTTGTCGAGGTAGGCTTGCTGCGCGGTGCCTTGTTTGCCGCGGTCCGCGCTGCTGGAGCATCGGGGCTGCGGCACGACGAGCTGACCCAACGCGTCTTCGATGCTCTCAGCCTTCCAATCGAACAATATGCGAGTAACCCTTCGGCCAGATTTGAAGCGCTGACGGAAACCCAGCGAGCTTTACGCAATGTCCTGGGCTATCGGATTTATTGTGACCTCCGGCGTGGCTGGCGGATCACATCGCCTAATCTCGAGCAATGCGGTCTGTTGGAAATCCGCTACCTGTCGCTGGACGAAGTCTGTGCCGATTCTGATGTTTGGCGCAACTGCCATCCAGCCCTGCGAAACGCCACTCCGGAAAGACGCCAGGAAGTAGCTCGCGTGCTACTGGACTACATGCGCCGCGAATTGGCTATTAAGGTCGATTACCTGGACCCGAACTATCAGGAAGGGTTGCGCCAGCAGAGCAGCCAGCGGCTGATCGAACCGTGGGCCATTGACGAGAACGAAGCTGAGAGCATGGTTCATGCGGCTGTTCTTTTTCCTCGACCCGCGCGAGACCGAAACGACTACCGCGGCAATGTCTATCTGTCAGCCCGCAGCGGTTTCGGGCAGTATTTAGGTCGCAAGAACACTTTTCCAGAGTTAAGTGAAAGCCTGACACTGGCCGATCGGCAGCAGATTATCCTCGACCTGTTGCGTGCGTTAAAAGTGGGCGGGTTGGTCGAGGAGGTCAGGCCGCCCCGCGGTGCGGACGACGTGCCCGGCTACCAGCTCTTGGCTTCGGCCCTTGTATGGTTAGCTGGCGACGGAACGCGCCCCTTCCATGACCCGATCCGAATACCGCGCCCGCCGGCCAAGGGAGGACGCACCAATCCGTTTTTCGTGAACTTTTACCAAAACATAGCCGCCTCCCTGCAAGGACTGGAGGCCCGCGAACACACGGCCCAGGTCCCCTATGAGAAGCGGATCGAACGGGAGGACCGGTTCCGCAAAGGGCTACTGCCGATTTTATACTGTTCACCCACCATGGAATTGGGGATCGACATTGCCGATCTCAATGTTGTATTCATGCGCAACATTCCGCCGACACCTGCCAACTATGCCCAACGCAGCGGTCGAGCCGGTCGCAGCGGGCAACCCGCGCTGGTAATCTCCTACTGCTCAACGGGTAGCCCGCATGACCAGTATTTCTTCCGCCGCCCGGAGCGGATGGTCTCAGGTCAGGTCAAGCTGCCGCGCCTCGACCTCGCCAATGAAGACCTGGTCAAGGCCCACGTCCATGCCATCTGGCTGGCCGAAACCGGGATGAGCCTGGGCAAGTCCCTCTGCGATCTGCTCGACCTGAACGGAGAACAGCCGACGTTGGATCTGCTGCCAAGCATTCGCAATGCGGTGAGATCCCTCGCTGCCCAGCAGCGGACCAAGGCACGGGCCGAGCATGTTCTGGCTTCGATCGAAAATGAACTCCACAAGGCCGGATGGTACAGTGCGGGCTGGCTGGATGAAGTGCTGGCTCGGGTAAGCCGACAGTTCGACCAGGCATGTGAGCGTTGGCGAAGCTTGTATCGGGCTGCGCTGGCACAAGCAAAGGCCCAGGACCGGATCATCCGCGATGCGTCTCGTTCGCGGGAGGACAAGCAGGAAGCAGAACGCTTACGACGTGAGGCTGAGGCCCAGCTGAAGTTGTTGACCGAGACGGAGGATTTCGTCCAATCGGACTTCTACAGCTACCGCTACTTCGCCAGCGAGGGTTTCCTCCCCGGCTACAATTTCCCGCGCTTGCCGCTGTCCGCGTTCATTCCGGCCCGCCGTACCCGGCAACGTGAAGAGTACCTGTCGCGTCCACGCTTCCTGGCGATCTCCGAGTTCGGACCGCGGGCGGTCGTTTACCACGAGGGGTCCCGCTACATCATCAACCGCGTCCTCGCGGCGGTTCGAGACGACGAGCTGCTGACCACGCAGGCCAAACTTTGCGCACGCTGCGGCTACCTGCACCCGGTCTTCGAAGGCCCCGGACCGGATTTGTGCGAGCGGTGCGGCAGTGCCCTGCCGCCGCCGTTGCGACCCCTGCTCCGCTTGCAAAACGTGGCGACCAAGCGACGCGACAAAATCAACTGCGACGAAGAGGAGCGGCTTCGCCTCGGCTACGACCTCCGCACGGCGGTGCGCCTGGCGGAACAAGGCGGCAAGTCGATTCAGCGCACCGCCAAGCTCGAATTGCAAGGTAAGCCGCTGGCATCGCTGACCTATGGGCGGGCCGCCACCCTCTGGCGCATCAACCTGGGATGGAAGAACCGCCGCCGGGACAATCCGCAGCTTGGCTTTGTGTTGGACAAGGAGCGTGGCTTCTGGGCACGCAATGAGCAAAGTGAGGACGATACCGACGACCCCCTGTCGCCGTGCACAGAACGGGTCATTCCATACGTTGAGGACCGCCGAAACTGCCTGCTCTTCGAGCCAGCTGAACAGCTCGACCTCGGTCAGATGGCTTCCCTTCAAGCGGCTTTCAAGAACGCCATCCAGGTGCAATACCAGTTGGAAGATAACGAGCTGGCGACCGAAATCCTGCCCCACGAAAGCGCGCCGCGGCTGCTTCTTTTCTACGAATCGGCCGAGGGAGGCGCGGGAGTACTACGGCGGTTGCTGGACGACCCTGACGCTTTCGCGGAAGTGGCGCGCCGGGCGCTGGAGTTGTGTCACTTCGACCCGATCACGGGAGCCGACCGCCGTCGGGCGGAGCGCGCCACGGAGGATTGCGAGGCGGCTTGCTACGACTGTCTGATGCACTACGGCAATCAGCCGGTGCACCGCCTTCTCGACCGGCAGACGATTCGTGACCTGTTGCTGCGCATGGCCCAGGCTCGCACCCAGACGGCACCCGGCGGAGAGACCCGGGCCGAGCACCTCGCCAGCCTCCAACGCCTGGCCGGCTCCGATCTGGAACGCCGCTGGCTGAAGTACCTGGAGGACCGCAACCTCCGCCTCCCCAGCCATGCCCAGTACCTGATCGAAGCGTGTGGGACTCGGCCTGATTTCTTCTACGCGGAATACCAGGCGGCGATCTACATCGACGGCTCACCGCACGACTACCCGGATCGGGCACAACGCGACCTGGCCAAAACCGAATGCCTGGAAGACGCCGGCTACACCGTCATCCGCTTCCATCATCAGGACGACTGGGCCGCCACGATCGCCCGCTATCCTCACATCTTCGGGAGGCAGACATGAGTTTCGCCGTAGGATCCCTCGTGAGAGCTCGAGGCCGCGACTGGGTTGTTCTACCGGAATCGTCCGAGGACCTGCTGATCTTACGCCCTCTCGGCGGCGGTGAGGATGAAACCACGGGCGTCTATCTTCCCCTGGAGCGGGTCGAGGCAGCTTCCTTTCCTCTCCCCGATCCGTCCCAACTGGGAGACTACCGCTCCTGTCAGCTTCTGCGTGACGCCTTGCGCCTGGGTTTTCGCTCCAGTGCCGGGCCTTTCCGCTGTTTTGCGCGATTAGCCGTCGAGCCGAGGCCCTACCAACTGGTTCCTCTGCTGATGGCGTTGAAACTGGACCCGGTGCGGCTGCTGATCGCGGACGATGTCGGCATCGGCAAGACCATCGAGGCTGCTTTGATCGTGCGGGAACTGATCGACCGGGGCGAGGTGAATCGTTTTGCCGTCCTGTGCCCGCCGCAGATCGCGGAGCAGTGGCAGGTTGAATTGCGGGACAAGTTCCACCTCGATGCCGAACTGGTCTTGCCCAGCACGGCAACGCGCCTGGAGAGGGCCTGTCGGCCCGGACAGTCTATCTATGAGCGGTACCCGTACGTCATTGTGTCCACGGACTTCATCAAGTCCGACCGCCGCCGTGACGACTTTCTCCGCGCCTGCCCGGAATTGGTCGTGGTTGACGAAGCACACACATGCGTCTGGGCCGGGGATGGCCGAAGCGGCAGACACCAGCGGCACCAGCTTGTCAGAGGCCTTGCCGCGGAGATGGATCGGCATCTGATCCTCGTTACCGCCACGCCCCACAGCGGCAAAGAGGAAGCATTCCGTTCCCTGCTGGCCCTGCTCCACCCCGACTTCGCCAATTTGCCGGACGACCTGAGTGGCCCCGCCAACGAGCATCACCGAAGGAGGTTGGCTGCCCATTTCGTGCAGCGTCGTCGCGGCGACATCCGCCATTATCTTCAAGCCGATACCCCCTTCCCGGAACGAGAAGAGGCCGAGGAAACCTACACGCTGTCTCCCGAATACAAACGACTGTTCCAAAAAGTTCTCGACTATGCCCGGGAGACGGTGACGGACGAGGCGGCCAAGCTTCCGGTCCAACGGCAACGGGTCCGCTGGTGGTCAGCCCTGGCGTTGCTGCGGTCGATGGCCTCCAGTCCCGCTGCCGCCGCCGCCACGCTTCGCACCCGCGCCGCCAATGCCGACGCAGAATCCCCGGAAGAAGCCGATGCCATTGGCCGCCGCACCGTCCTCGACCTGGAGGATGAATCGAGCGAGGGCTTGGATATCATCCCGGGGTGCTTGGAAGAGGATCTCACCATAGGGTTCACGGAGATCACAGAGGAGGATGGGGCCTCGTCCGCTGCTTCCGCGGACTCCGTAACGAAACGCCTTCTGCACATGGCCCGAGAAGCGGACGCTCTCCAAGGCCGAAAGGACGCTAAGCTCCAGAAGATCATTCCGATTGTCGAAGCCCTGCTCCGCGACGGATTTCATCCGATTCTGTTCTGCCGATTCATCCCGACGGCGGAGTATGTAGCGGCCGCTCTGCGCGACCAGTTGAAAGGTGTCGAAGTCGTCGCCGTCACCGGCAACCTGCCACCAGCCGAGCGGGAGTATCGCGTTGAGCAACTGGCCCAGGCCGAGAAACGAGTGCTGGTCTGCACGGACTGCCTGAGCGAGGGTATCAACCTGCAACAGTACTTCAATGCCGTCATCCACTACGATCTGTCCTGGAACCCGACCCGCCACGAACAACGCGAAGGCCGCGTGGACCGCTACGGCCAGCCCAGCCCCAGGGTGCGAACGCTGACCTACTACGGCACGGACAACCAGATCGACGGCATCGTCCTGGACGTGCTGCTCCGCAAGCACCGGGCCATCCGCAACTCGCTCGGCATCTCCGTGCCGTTGCCACTGGACAGCGAACGAGTCATCCAGGCGGTCCTGGGAGGCATGCTGCTGCGCGGCAGGAATGCGCCCGATCCGACCTTGTTCGACGAAATCGAACGCACTGCCTTTTTCCAGCAATGGCAAAGCTCAGCGGAGCGGGAAAAGCGCTCGCGGACCATGTTCGCCCAGGAAACGATCAAGGTGGACGAAGTCCTCCGCGAGGTAGAAGCCGCTCGGGCCGCCGTCGGCTCCAGCGGGGACGTCGCCTCTTTCTGCCGGGCTGCCCTCACCGCTTGCCGCGCGGCTGTCAGCGGAACCGACACCATCCAGGTGGATCTGACGGATGCCCCCCGCGCCCTCCGGGATGCGCTCGATGTGGAAAAGCGCTTTTCAGCACGATTCGAGCTTCCAGTCGCTCCAGGGCAGCTGTACCTCAGCCGAACGCATCCGGTGGTGGAAGGGCTGGCGAACTTTGTGCTGAATTCGGCCCTGGATCCGATGGCGGAAAGCGTGGCGCGGCGCTGCGGTGTCATCCGCACGGGCCGGGTCACCCGCCGGACCACCCTCCTGCTGGTCCGCATGCGCTTCCACATCGTGGCGCGACATGGCAACGTCGAGCGACCCCTCTTCGCTGAGGATTGTCAGGTACTGGCGTTTGCCGGCTCGCCCCAGAACGCCGAATGGCTGCCTGCCGATCAGGCCGACGTCCTCTTCCAGGCCGAGCCGGAGGGCAACGTCCTGCCCGAACAAGCCCGTGATTTTCTCAGAAAGGTGATCGACGGCTTCGAGCATTTGCTTCCCTACTTGGAGCAAAGCGCCCGCCGCCGGGGGGAAGAACTGCTCGACGCTCATCGCCGGGTCCGCAGCGCGGCGCGAGCCAAGGGAGTCAGCTACCGCGTCGAAGCGCAACTGCCTCCGGACGTCCTCGGTGTCTACGTCTATTTGCCCA
>JANWWR010000122.1 GCA_025055835.1 Gemmatales bacterium
ATGATCATGGCCACGCCGCGGATCATCATCCCGGAGGAAGAGGAAGAAAAGCTCGGTCAGACGTTCGCCTTCTGATCGGCCAAGGTCAGCTGAACATGCAGATTCGTGTCTGACCTGAAAAGTATGATGTCAACGAAGGCGCTTGCGAGGAACACCCTCGTAAGCGCCTTTTTGTTGGCTTGGCTCGTTTGCGGATCGGATTTCATCGGCGTAAACTTGCATAGTTCAGCGTGACCTGTCCCCTCCAGGGTTCCGCTCGCGCCAGCCCCCTCGGCGCGGCCTCGCATTCGGCGTCCGCGTAGCTATCGGCGAGGACGCCTCAACCCGTCCGTCTCTCCCCAGGCCCAAGGTAGGGGCGGTTGGACCATGCCGATTCGGATCGAAACGCAATCCGAGCCAATTCCTGGCTACCGACTGATCGAACGCCTTGGCTGTGGCGGCTTCGGCGAAGTCTGGAAGGCCGAGGCCCCCGGTGGTCTCCTCAAGGCCATCAAGTTCGTCTACGGCGATCTGCACTCGATGGACCACTCGGGCGGTGCCAGGGCCATGCAGGAACTCAAGGCCCTGGAGCGCATCAAGTCAGTTCGCCATCCGTATATCCTGACCCTGGAACGCTGCGACATTGTAGACGGCCAGCTCGTCATCGTCATGGAACTGGCCGACCGCTCGTTATGGGACCGTTTTCGCGAATGTCGCAATCAAGGGTTGCCGGGGATACCTCGGGCTGAGCTTTTGGGCTATCTCTACGAAGCCGCAGAAGCGCTCGACTTCATGAATGAGCGCTACAACCTCCAGCACCTCGACATCAAGCCGCAGAATCTGTTTCTGGTCTTCAATCACGTCAAAGTCGCGGACTTCGGTCTGGTCAAGGTCGTGGAGGGGACGCAGGCCTCGGTCACGGGTGGGGTGACGCCGGTGTATGCCGCCCCAGAGACGCTGCTCGACGGGCAAGTAACGCGGTACAGCGATCAGTACAGCTTGGCCATCGTCTATCAGGAGATGCTGACTGGCCAACGGCCGTTTACCGGATCAAACACCCGACAAATCATCATGCAGCGGTTGCAGGCGGGTCCCAACCTCAGCAGTTTGCCTCTGAGCGATCAGCCCATCGTGGGGCGCGCCTTGAGCAAAACGCCCAGTGAGCGATTCGCCAGTTGTCGGGATTTCATCCTGGCCTTGCTTTACGCGGCACCCGGGCAGCGCCCGGCGATGCACCTGGATGAAACGCCCGGTCCCCCTCGGCTCACGCCGGTCGTGCCGGTCGGTGAAAGTCCTCCGTTGACACCTGGTGCTGCCACGCCGACGAATGTGGTTTCTCCCAAACTCCACGGCTTTCTCGACGCCCCACCGTTGTCCGGCGGTCCGTCACGGCTGAAAGGAGCGGCGACAGCCGAGGCAGAGGCGGAGCCGATTCCGGTCTCAACCCGACCGGAGCAGGTCGGCGACGGCGTGCTGACTCCGAGTCTGGTCATCGGTTTAGGCGGCTTCGGACTGACGACTTTGCAGGCGCTTCGCAAGCAGCTGAATCAGCATTTCGCCAACGCAGGAACTTTGCCGAACCTGCGGTTCCTTGGTGTCGATCTCGAACTGGAGCCAGGCACGACCCGTGGACTATCCGGGGATGAGATCCTGGTGACTCGGCTCAACCGCCCAGCCAATTACCTGAAGCCGCGCGCGGGAATGCCGCCCATCGACGACTGGATTACTCAGGGGCTTCTGTATCGCATACCACGGGCCGGTGGTTCGCCCGGCCTTCGCATTCTCGGTCGGCTGGCCCTGGTGGAACACGCTCGCAGTCTCGGCGCCCGGCTGCATCGAGATCTCTCCCGAATCACTCAACCGCAGGCGCTGGAGGAAGCGGTCAGGCAGACGCACCTGAATCTGCGAAGCAATTGGCCTCGGGTCTTTCTGGTCGCTCATCTGGGCGGTTCGACGGGCAGCGGAATGCTCTGGGACATGGCGTACATGGTGCGTGCGCAACTGAAAGTCCTGGGCTTCTACGGGGCCGAGGTTGTCGGCATCCTCCTGCTTCCTCCTACCGACGATCCCGAGTGGACAGATCTGGCCCTGGCCAATACTTACGCCGCACTGACAGAACTTCGCTATTTCCATCAGCCCGGCAGGCATTACTTCGCCCGCTTGGAAGAACGGGGCAAAGTGGCCGAGGATTTCAGGCCGCCATTCAGCAGTTTCTACCTGATTCCCACGCCAGGGAACGAGAGCATCAGCCGCGTGCAGACAGCTCGGGTCGTTGCCGATTTTCTCTATCGCCAGATGTTCACGCCCCTGTCCCGTCGTATCGAGGCCATTCGGCGAGGTCAAACGGCGGTTCCGGAAGGGAAGCCGCCGGCCCGCACTTTTGGCCTTCACGTCCAGGCAACGCCACGCCGACCGGTGTTGCGTCAGGCTGCCAAGCTGCTAAGCAGAAACCTGCTTGGCCAATGGGCGGCCAAGGGGTCATCCCATCTGGCCGCTCTCATGCAGGTTGAAGTTCGAGAAACGATGGCCCGCTTGCGGATCGAACCCGCTTCGCTTTTGGAAGATTTCCAAGCGGCCTGCACTCGGGAACTGGGAGAGTCGGTGCCGACAATCATCGCCCGGTGGGTGGCTCCCCTGCGTCAGATGCTTCCAGGCGGCTATCCCGATCCGAAACTGGTGACGGAAGCCTTGCAACAGGCCGAAAGCCTGCTCGGCACTCCGGAAGACATCCATTCCCTGCGGCCTTCGCCGGTGACGCTTATCGTTCGAGCGGCGGCCGACCACCTCGCCAAGCAGGCCAGCGCTCAACTGGTCAGCGCGCTGCTTTTGTATTTGGACCGTCCCGGGTACCGTGTTGCCGGGGCCGAGGAAGCGATTCATCAGGCCTCCCTGCTTATCGAAGGCTGGCTCAAGCAATACGAGCAGGAAGTCGAGCAAGCCACGCTCACGTTGACCGGCCTGCTCGACCGGCTCAAGCCGGAATTAGCGGATTGGGAGCGGCTGGTGCGAAGCGGCAGCCGGGCACGCCGCACTCCCAGCTTCCCTCCCGCTGATCTGATTTCCCGAGCCGCATCGGTCCGCTACCAGCAGATTCTGCACCACGGTCTGGTGACGGTGTTCCTGAGCATTCGCGGGCGGTTGACGGATCAGATCAAAGACCTGCGATTCTGTCGAACGCGCTTTACGGACATTCAGAAACTGCTTGACGAATCCGGCAAATCAGACGACGACGCTTATCCAAAAACCTACGCGACCTTGCTGCCACCGGGGATCAAGAACATCCGTGACCTTGCTTCCCGGGTAGTCCAAGCGATCACGCCGGACCAGATGGCCACCCTCGACCAACGGGTACAACAGGCCTTGCAAAAGCAGTTCCAGCCCTTGGCGCAACTATGCCTTCAGTCCGGGGACTGGCCTCGACAACTCCAGTCGCTCCTGCGTCAAGAGGTGGAGCACTACCTGGAGGAAATCGTTTCCCCGGAGGACGCGGCAGAGTTGTTCCTGGCCCAAAATCCGCCACCCAAGGAATTGCTGGCCGCCCTTGACGACGGACGGCAAGAAGCGCAGCCGCTGTTGGCAGAATCTTCCATCCCATATGCTAACGAGGTGTCGCTGCTCCTTACGCCCAACAGCGACGCTGGGCGCACCCTGGCTGCCTACGCCGAAGCTGAACTGCCCAACACGGGAGTCGTCGCTGAGGCAGCCACGGACGAGATCGTTTTCTATCGGGAGTTTGACGGGCTGACGTTGGAGGCGCTGGCGCAACTCGGCCCGGAAGCCAAGGCGGCCTATGACCTGGCCTGTGGTCTGGAGAACTTTACGCCGCACAGCCGCCTGGACCTTTCCTGGCACGTCGAGTCGCTCGGCTGACCTCCGCCACGGCCAGGAACCATTCTCATGCCAAGTCCTTCCGAGGAGTATCTGGCCCGCTGCATGGGCTTGATCGAGCGAATCCGGGGGCAGATCTCTGCCATCAACCAGGCTGCCGACTGGTGTGCCGAGTCCATCCTCGCCGGGCGAGTGGTCCACGTCTTCGGCAGCGGACACAGCCGAATCATGGTCGAGGAAATCTGGCCGCGCTACGGCAGTTTTCCCGGCTTCAATCCGCTTGTGGAACTGTCGCTGACGTTTCACAATCCGGTGGTCGGCTGTAATGGCCAGCGACAAGCGATGTTTCTGGAGAACGTCCCCGGACTGGCGGAACGCATACTGCGGAATTTTGTGCTCGACCATCGCGACACGGCCCTGATCGTCTCCAGCAGCGGATGCAACGTTGTTCCCGTGGAAATGGCA
>JANWWR010000149.1 GCA_025055835.1 Gemmatales bacterium
AAAAAGGTGGCCTCAATCACCGGCACTAAGTGACTTAACGGAGGGCAACCACGATGCCCCCAGCGAAGAAAGTCCTATGTAGGTTTCATCCTGAGACTCAATCAAGGGTTACGTTCATAACTTTCGAGCCAACGCAGACACAGAAAGACAAATGTTTCGGTTAGTTTACACTGCCATTGCGTAAACTCAGTCCATCCGTTAACTTAAGTTGCCACGAGGGGCAAGGCACGATCTGCCGAAGCCAGAAGTTATGCTTTGATGCTCATGGATGCCAACCATAAAAGCCAGACAGTTGCTGTTTTAGCTCTAACCACGCCCTTGTCATGACAAAGCGATATTAAACAGACACCCTATTCATTCATGCGTTCTTTCTGTGATCTACACACTTGTGAGGTGGTTCTTTGCCCATAAGTACTTTTGATGAAGGTTGTAAAAAACCGCCCCTTTTGAGGGTGTTGCATCCTGGGACCGCAAGATGAGTACAGGACGCACCGTGATGCAGTTTCAACTGGGAAAATCGCACTGTTAAGGGGGAAGACTTTGGCCGAGAGTCACGCACCAGTCGCCCTGGTCACGGGAGCGGGGCGGAGACGGATCGGTTGGCAAGTCGCCTGGGCGCTGGCGCAACGGGGCTACGTCGTGGCGCTTCACTACCATCGCTCCGCGGCCGAGGCGGAAGCAGGCGTCGCTTCCTTGACCGAGCAGGGGTTTCAAGCGTTGGCCTGCCAGGCCGATCTGGCTGACGAGCAGGCGGCGCGCCGCATGGTCGAGCAGATCGTGGGTCGCTTCGGCCGACTTGATGTCCTGGTCAACACCGCCGCCGTCTGGGAACGCAAACGCCTCGAGGACGTCACCGCGGCTGACGTCCGGCGACACTTCGAGATCAACACCCTGGGCACATTCATCTGCTCCCAGGCGGCCGGTCTGGTCATGGTGACCCAGCCAAGCGGGGGCAACATCATCACCATCGGCGACTGGGCTGTCGTCCGGCCCTACCTCGAGTATGCAGCCTACTTCCCCTCGAAGGGAGCGATCCCGGCCCTGACCCGCAGCCTGGCCGTCGAACTGGGAACCCGCAATCCCAGCGTCCGCGTGAATTGCATCCTTCCTGGTCCGGTGATGTTGCCGGAAGATATGTCGGCGGAGGAACGGGCTGAAGTGGTGCGGGCCACCCTGGTCAAACGGGAAGGCAGTCCCCAGCACATCGTCCAGACGGTTCTGTTCTTGCTCGACAACGACTTTCTCACCGGCGTCTGCATCCCGGTGGACGGCGGACGCACCATCTACGCCGGCGAATGAACCCTAACGAATCATCACCTCGACCGGAATGGCGTGGTGGATCATGTACGAGCGGAAGTCGGGATTCCGCTCCAGGGGCTGAGTGCGACCGGCATCGTCGGTGGTCCGGGCCAGCAGTTTGACTTGCCCGGATTGGGTCGGTGTCTGCCAGCGGTATCGCCAGTGCGTCCACAGGAAGCGTTCCGGCTTGGAAGCGAGTTCCGCCGAGTCCCAAGTCTTGCCGCCGTCGGTGCTGATTTCCACCTTGGCGACTCGATTTTCACCGGCCCAGGCCGCTCCGCGGATTTCGGCTACCGACCCGGCAGCGATGCTCTGCCCGGGGACGGGCCGGGTGACGACCGCCTTGACCTGCATCCGAGTGATCGGTCGCAGCGTCGGCAGGTCGCCGGTACGGTCCCAGAAGGAGTAGTCGAAGGTTTGGTAGAAGCCCTGGAACGACTGCTCGGTGACGACGATCCGCTTCAGCCACTTGATCGAGGCCATGCCGTACCAGCCGGCGACGACGGCTCGCAACGGAAACCCGTGAGCCACGGGAAGCGGCTCGCCGTTCATGGCGTAGGCGAGGATGACCTCGTCGGAGCGGGCCTTCTGTATGGGAACGCTGCGGGCAAAGGCAATGGGGCCGGGCGATTTCGGGTCGCGGACCTCGCCGACGTCGGCTCCTTCCAGCACGACTTCGACCGCCTCAGCCTTCAAGCCGCACCGTTCGAGCAACGCAGAGAGGGGAACGCCAGCCCACCGGGCAGTGCCGACGGCACCGTGCTCCCACTGCAAGCCGCGCTCGGTGGGCGTGAGAAAAACCCGACCATTGCCCGCGCATTCCAGAGTGACAGGCCGCTCTACGACGGGCATTCGCTTCAAAGAAGCCAACTCGAACTCCGCTGGTCGGGAAACCGCTCCTTCGATCCGCAGCCGCCACGTCTTTTCGTCCACATACGGCGTGGCGAAATGGCTTCGCACGAAATGCATGGGGTTCGGTGTAATCGGCTGCTCCAGGGTGCCGAGCGGTGATTCCAGGTTCTCGGGCCGATATTCCCGGACAATACGGGCCAGGTTTCGATGATCGTCGCGTTCTTGACCGAAGCTGCCGTAAGCAGCAAGGGACGTACCGGCAAGGGCCAGGAATGTACGGCGGTCCAGGCGAGGTCCCGACATGGTTTCGCTCTCATGCGTAAGGCGCGCCGAGGCGTTCGAGAATCGCTTTCAGCGCCGCCGCTGCCTTGGGAAACAATTCCGGTCCCGTGACGCCGCCGGTCGGTCCGCCGCCGAGCAGGTGTGGCTCCAGCGTGGCGAACCCGTGGAAGCCGGAGCGATGGGCGTCGGCCAGGATGTCAGCAATGCGGCCGTGGCCCTCCCCGGCGACACGCCCATGATGTTCACCGTGAATCCAGTCCTTGATGTGAAAATGGACTGTCCAAGCCTTGGTCTTCTGCCAGCCTTCCCAGGGATCATGGCCGCCGTGGACGTAGTTGGCGGGGTCGCAGATGGCCCGGAAGTGCGGGCTGTCCAGGCTCGTCAGCAGGTCCACGACGCGATCCGGCGGTTCGCCGTAGATGCGGTGTTCGTTCTCGTGCAGCAGCCGGACGCCGGCTTCCGCCGCCAGTTCGATCTTGGTCCGCATCCGCCGAAGCACTTCCTCGCGGAACCGGTCCCTGTCCCGGTTCCAGTCCCCATCTTCCGGCGGGTAATAGCTGAAGAGGCGAATGTTCGGCGTATCAAAGACTTTGCACAGGTGGATGGCCCGGCGAAAGCGTTGCAGATGCGGCTCGAACGGGTCGGTGATCTTGATCTTGCCAATGGGAGAACCGATGGCGCTGAGCCGGAAGCCGCGGGCGTCGAAGCGGCGTTTCAGATCGGCGACCTGCTCGTCGGACAGGTCGAGCACGTTGGTCTTCCACGCCGAGCGAAGCTCGACATGCCGCACTCCGCAGCTTTCCAACACGCCGAGTTGCACGTCGGGATCGGGATCGATCTCGTCGGCGAAGGCGGAGAGGATGAACATGGCGGTGACGCCTCCCTCAGCGGTTGCCCCAGGAATCCCGGTCGCCGTAGAACTGCGATCGCTGCGATCTCGACTCGCCGTTGCCTCGGCGAACGTGCATGGCCGCTCCGGCCTTCTCGATGGTCGGTTCACGCCGCACCTCGAAGCGAAGCGGGAACCCCTCCTCCAGGGAGTCGAAATCAAGCCCGTCTTCCAGATCGGTCAGGTGGAAGAAGTAATCCTTGCCGTCGCTGGCCTGAATGAAGCCATAACCGCGATCTGAAACCTTCTTCTTGAGTTCCCCGGTGAGCACGACGGGTGCAGCCCCGGTCGGTTCGGAACCCGTTTCGGTAAACCGTCCGACCGATTCCTCCTCCGCCTGCTGGCTCTGGCGGGCAAACTCGGCCCGGCACTCATCGCAGTAGAAGCGTTGGCCTTTACGGGGATGGAAGGTCGTCCACACCATCCGATCACCGACGTGGATCGGGGATTCGCAGCGGAGCTGGTGCTTCTCGTATTTCAGTTCCAGCTGACCCACGAGATCGTCGAGCCAGATGGTGTCGAAGTCTTTCACGCGGGCTTCGTCCCGATAGTCGGCGAATTCCGGCGCACAGCTGCCCTTGATGCTCACCAGGGCGATGCGTTTGCCGAGCCGCCGGGCGTACTGAAGCACCGGCTTGAAATCCTGATCGCCCAGGACGCAGATGGCGATGTCGTAAGCGTAGGGAATGGCGGCGTAATAGAGGATCGAAGCCGCCAGCGAGATGTCCACGCACTTTTCCTTCGGCTCGAAGGGGTCGCGGGGATCTCGGTCGGCTCGGCGAAGACGACGGCCGCGAAAGTTGATGGGAAACGTCTCCACCTCGTAGTGATATTCCTCCTTGAGCATGGCGTAGAAGTCGAGGCGGCGTTGGACGGCTTCGTCGTCCTGGGGAGCGTAGTTGGTGGCGTAGCTGCCGAACAGATACGTCCGCACCACGTCCACCTCGCTGCCGCCCATTTGTTCGGATACCTGCTGGGCCAGCACTCGGGGCAGTTTGCCGAAGTCCACGTGATAATCGGGTTTACCGTAGGTCTCCGCGAGTTTCGGGGTGTTGGAATACAGCCACGTCCCGTCAATGAAGATCATCGCCTTTGGCACAGACTCTGTACCTCCTTCAACTGAAAAAGGAACTTGCAGCGGTCAGAAAATGTGGGCATCAGATCAGCGGCGTCTTGCCCGGAACGGGGACGGGCGGCACCGGGACGACGCTGCTGGGATCGAGTCGATCCGGCATCGTCTTTTCCTTGGAATTCAGGGCCTGTTCCCAGGTCACCACCTTGCCGGTGTACGCGGACATGCGCCCCATGATGGCCGCCAAGGTGCTCTCCGTAACATTCTTCAACTCGTTGATCGGTTTGCCAGCACGGATGCTTTCGATGAGGTTGGTGTGCTCCTGGACGTAGGGGTTCGGGAAATTGCGGACCAGATCGCGGTTCAGCGCGGGCTGGCCATTGATGAGGTAGTCCGTGGGCCGCCGGCCGTCCGTCGTGTAGCAGGTGCCCTTGGTGCCGACCACCGCCTCCGACACGCCGCTGACCCCGGGGAAGTTGCCGTCCACGTTGGGGCACTGACGGCACATGCTCTGAACCCGCACACCGTTGGGATACTCGAATTCCACGGAGAAGAAATTGTACTTGTTGCCGTCCTCGTTCGGATTGTTGCACGGAGCGACCCGGCCACCCATACCCAAGGCCCGCAGCGGGTGCGCTCGCAGGAACCAATTGATGACATCGATGTTGTGGACGTGCTGCTCGACGATGTGATCTCCACACAGCCAGAGGAAGTGGTACCAGTTGTAAATCTGATAATCGAGGTCGTTCATGCCCGGCTTGCGGCGGCGGAACCAGATGTCACCGGTGTTGTTCCAGTAGCAGCGGCCCGCGACGATGTCGCCGATCTTGCCATCGTGCAGCATCTTGGCCATCTCGATGTAGGTGGCCTGATGCCGCCGCTGCGTTCCGGAAGCGATGCCCAGGCCCTTCTTCTGGGCCTCCTCATACACCGCGAAGCAGGTGCGGACGCCGGGACCGTCCACGGCCACGGGTTTCTCGGTGAAGACGTGCTTTCCCGCAGCGACGGCGGCTTGGATGTGCAGCGGTCGGAAACCTGGCGGGGTGGCCAGAATGACGTAATTGAGACCGGGCGTGTCGATCACCTTCTTAAAGGCATCCAGTCCGCCGTAAACCGCCGGGTCCACGCACTTGTTGCCCAGTTCCTTGACCTTGGCATCCTCTTCCGCGAAGGCCCGCAGCCGATCCTTGAGAGCATAGGCGTTGTTCTCGAAGTAATCGCCCAGGGCGACGATCTCGACGCCCTTGGCGGCCTGGAGCACGTTCTCACCGGCACCGGAACCGCGACCGCCGCAGCCGATGATGCCCACCTTGATGCTGTCGCTGCCATTGGCATGCACTGGTGGCACGAGGCTCAAACTGCTCACCGCCGCCCCGATCGCCGCAGCCGTCGTCGTTTTGAGAAATTCACGTCGGGTGTCGCCTTGGGAATTCGCTGTCATGGAATCCTCTCCATTGCAAAAAAGGGGAAATTGCTGACGGTTCTTTGGGCAGTTATTGGTCCGGGGTCCAGACGTAACGGCTTTCTTTGGTCACGAGCGAACGAATCTTCTGGAGCGGTTCGGGGTCGTCCAGAGGACGGATGACGCGGAATCCGACGAAGACGCCCTCGGTCAGCCACCAGATGCTCTGCGGTCGCTGCGGATCCTGCCGCAGCCATTCCCGGTGCGAAGCCCGACGGGACGCACTGCGACAAGCCGACGCTTCCTCGTCCCAGGAACCACCTCGCACCACGTGGGGAAATCGTCGGTCCGTCGGAGCCACGAAAGGATTGAGCGAAACGCGGTCGGCGGGCAGTTTGCGGTAGGCGTTTTTGTCGTAATGGTCCAGACACCATTCGGAAACATTGCCGTGCATGTCGTACAGGCCCCACGGATTCGGCTTCTTCTTGCCGACCGGGTGCGGCTTGCCGTCGGAGTTGTCGAGATACCAGGCGTACTCGTCGAGCTTGGCCGGGTCGTCGCCGAAGAAGTAGGCGGTTTTCGTCCCGGCCCGGCAGGCGTATTCCCATTCCGCTTCCGTGGGCAAGCGATAGTGCTTGCCCGTCTTGGCCGAAAGCCATCGGCAATACTCCATCGCCGCATGGTGCGTCATGCAGATGGCCGGATAGCCGTACTTGCCGAAGCCGAAGGTCATGTCCGTGTACGGCGGCGTGGGTCGGGTGATGCCGTCCAGTTCCAATTTGCGGTCTTTGAGCTTTTCGACCTCGTCCTTGAGCACGTCCGCTTCGGCGAAGAGGTCGAATTCGTCCCAGGTGACTTCGCACTTGCCCATCCAGAAGGGCTTGATTTCAACGGGATGCTGCGGCCCTTCGTCGTCGTTGCGGCCTTCCTCGCTTTCCGGGCTGCCGCGAACGTAGGTCCCGCCCGGAATGGGCACCATCTCGAACTTCACGTTGGTGCCGGGAATCGTTTCGACGTAGGGCTTCATCTCCACCGGGCCGGCTTGTGGCGGAGCGGACTGGGCCACGGGGGCGGGGGGCGATACGATCCAGCCCAGGATGGCTAGCAGAACCGCCGAGGCGACTGCCGTACAATAGCGGAGGCAACAAGAAACCACGACTGCTTTTGGCATGCTGTATCCTTGGCAGGCGATGCTCGCAGGACACCGAGTTTGCAAACATCCTAAAGCCGCGAAGGGCCTTTGACAATGACCCAAAACGGCAAAGTTGAGCGAATACCCGTTACGATCCCCCCGCTGCTGGCGCTCCTTCTGACCGCTTCGACAAGTTTTCTCCAGGCTGAGCCTGCGTCGGCCCCGTCCGCCCGGAAGCGATTCGAGTTCGCCCAGCCGCACATGGGAACGCAATTCCGCATCGTTCTTTACGCCGCCGATGAAGCGACGGCTCGCCGCTCCGCCGAGGCCGCCTTTGCCCGCATCGCCGAACTGGACGCCCGGCTCAGCGATTACCGGGAAGACAGCGAGTTGATGCGACTGTGCCAACAGGCCGGCGGCAGCCCCGTCGCCGTCAGCGAAGACCTCTTCCGTGTCCTGAAAGCCGCTCAGGAGATGGCCCGTCTCAGCGGCGGCGCGTTTGACGTCACCATCGGTCCCTTGTCCCGTCTCTGGCGGCGAAGTCGCAGGCAGAAGGAGCTGCCCACTCCGCGGCGGCTTGAAGAGGCACGGGCCTTGGTCGGTTTTGAAAAACTGATCTTGGACGAACAGGCCCGCACCGTTCGATTATCGAAACCGGGGATGCTTCTCGATCTCGGCGGCATCGCCAAAGGCTTCGCTGCGGATGAAGCCCAGAGAGTGTTGCGAGGTCATGGCATCGTTTCGGCCCTGGTAGCCGCTGGTGGTGACATCGTGCTGTCGGATCCTCCCCCGGACGCCCCGGCCTGGAGGATCGGCATCGCTCCGCTCGATGATCCGAACCGCCCCCCCAGCCGCTTCCTGTGGCTCAAGAACGCCGCTGTCTCCACCTCGGGAGACGCGGAACAGTTCGTGGAGATCAACGGCGTCCGCTACTCCCATATCCTCGACCCGAAGACCGGCCTGGGTTTGACGGGCCGACAAAGTGTCACCGTAGTGGCACCCAACGGCATGACCTCGGATAGCCTGGCCACGGCGGTCAGCGTGCTGCGGCCGGAGGAGGGGCTGAAGCTGGTCGAGCAAATCGCCGGGGCCGCCGCCTTGATCGTTGTCCGCGAGGAATCCGGCGACAAGGAATATTGCTCTTCCCGCTGGCCCAGAACAGAATCGACTGGGAAGCCATGACCGAACAGCGAATCCAGGAGCCTCTGAGAGATGCGCCGGCCCGGTCTGAGGCCAAGTCTCAGCCCGCGGCGTCCGAAAACCTGGCCGATCCCGCGGCTGTCTGGGTCGTCATTCCCGCCTATAACGAAGCCAGCCGTATTGGTGCCGTTTTGCAGAATCTCGCCGCCCGGCGGGTCACCGTGGTCGTGGTGGACGATGGCTCGCGGGACAACACGGCCGCCGTGGCCTTGGCCCACGAGGGCGTCTGGGTGCTTCGGCACATCGTCAATCTCGGTCAGGGAGCGGCCCTGCAAACGGGCATGGACTTCGCCTTGCAGAACGGAGCGGAAGTCATCGTCACCTTCGACGCCGACGGTCAGCACGATGCCGCCGACGTGGATCGTCTCATCGAACCGATCCTGCTCGGCAAAGCGGACGTCGTTCTGGGCAGCCGGTTCCTCGGCAAGGCCGAGGGCATTCCGTGGTCTCGTCGGCTCCTGCTGCGGGCCGCGGTCTGGTTCACACGCTGGCATTCCGGCCTGCGAGTCTCGGACACGCACAACGGATTGCGGGCCTTCTCCCGACACGCCGCCAGCCGCATCCGCATCACGCAGAATCGCATGGCCCACGCCTCGGAAATCCTCGAGCAGATTCGGGCCAATCGCTTATCCTATGTCGAGGTGCCGGTCACGATCCGCTACTCAGCGGCGACGCTGGCCAAGGGACAAAGCTCCTGGAACGCGATCCGCATCCTGGGACAACTGTTGGTGGGAAAGATGATCCGATGACGCCGTTCCAGATTCTCGCTCTGACCTTGCTCGGTTTGATCATCGTCGGCGAATGCGTGCAGGTGATTCGGCGACGAAAGTTGACCGGCTTCGTGGCAGTTCGCCTGCTGGTGTGGCTCGGAGCGGCAGCGGCCATCGCCTCGCCGGGCGCGGTGCAGCAAGTGGCCGGCTGGTTGGGCATCGGCCGGGGCGCGGATGTCGTCCTGTACCTGTTCGTGCTGGCATTTTTGGCCGTGGCGTTTTACCTCTATGCAGGACAGGTTCGCCTGCGGCGCCAGCTGACCGAGGCCATCCGTCGTCTGGCCGTTCTGGAAGCTCGCCGCGGCGGATGATGAAGCGGAACCGTCAAGCCGGCTGGGCAAGGAAACCTGATTGTGCGGAGGTGCGAGGACATGCTGAAGACCCGATGGTTGCCGGCGCTGTGGATCGTGATCGGGATCGCCACGCCGTCCGGAGCCGAGGTCGTGGCCCGGCACGGCGATTCGCGCCTGGAACAGGTCGGCCAGCAACGGGTGCTTGTTCTCAAGGGCAGCTATCGCGAAATGGGCTTCGCCCACGGCAAACTCCTGGCTCGCGAGGTGGCGGAGAATGCCGAGGCGTTTCTCGATCATTGGTGCCTGGCGAACGGCCGGGAAAAGCGGGAGACCCTTCAAAAGATCTGGGACACGTTCGAGCCGTTTTTGCCGCAACGCTACCAGGAGGAACTCGAAGGATTGGCCGAAGGTTCCGGGGTGCCCCTGGAAAAGCTGCGGCTCGTCCACGCCATTCCCGAACGGTTCCACTGCACCGGAGCGGCGGCGATGGGACCGGCGACTCGGGACGGCAAGCTTTACCACACCCGTAGCCTCGACTACGCCCTTGATATCGGCAACACGAAACGGGTCCAGGAAAACGCCTTGCTCGTCGTGTACCAGCCAAGCGATGGTCATGCCCACGCCGTCGTCGGCTGGTCGGGGTTCATCGGCTGCGTCACGGGAATGAACGAGCGAGGCATCAGCATCGGCGAGATGGGTTCCCAGTGCGAGGACGAAGATTTCGCCGGCATTCCGATGATCTTCCTGATGCGGGAGGCGCTCCGACAGGCCGGCACGCTCAATGAGGCTCTGGCCGTTTTCCGCAAAGGCCCTCGGACCTGTGGTTACAACTTCATCATCGCCGACGGCAAGATTCCCGATGCCCGAGCCGTCGAAGTGACTCGCTCGCTGATCCTCGAATTCGCCCCTGGCGATCCGGCGGAGAACCTCGGGCCGCACTGTGCCTTGCCCCACTGCGTCCGTCGGGTGAACCACTTCGTCGGTGAAGCCACTGCTCGAACGCAGCGTAAGACCTACGATCCCCGTCAGGATAACCCGGCCAGCATGGTCGGCTACGAACTCCTGACACAATGGCTCAAGGAACATCACGGCCGCTTGGATGACCGAGCGATGATCCGCATGTTGCGGCTCTATCCGCCCCAGCATCCCTGTCTGCATCAGGCGGTATTGTGCCCGACCGATCTGACGCTCTGGGTGTCTCACGCCGCGGATGGCAGAAAGACCCGCTGGGCCGGTGCTCAGAATCAACCGTTCTACCGCTACAATATTCGCTCCATTTTGGCCGGGCAGCCTGCCGACAAGGATTTGCAGATCGACTACAAGGAACCTCCCCGCAATGGCGAGCCTCCGGTCGAGAAGGGAACGGTTTCTTTCCGGCCCGTGGGCGACGAAAGCCGCGTTCCCGAACGCTATCGGCTCCCGCCGCACGAGTTCCCCTACGAACTGCGTCTGCTGCACGACTACGCCGGCATCGACCTGGAGATCTGGCACCTGACCTTTCCGTCCCCGGTGGTCAGCAAGTATCCCGAGAACAACACGGTCCATGCGGAATACTACCGGCCCAAGGGACCGGGACCGTTTCCGGCCGTCGTGGTTCTCGACATCCTGGGCGGCGATCAGACGCTGTCGCGGCTGCAATCGACCTTCCTGGCTCAGCAGGGCGTGGCAGCCCTGTTCGTGCAGATGCCGTACTATGGGCCGAGGCGACCGGCGAATCAACCCGCTGCGCGACTCGTCTCCCCGAATCTTGAACACAGCCTGGAAGCTGTTCGACAATGCGTTCTCGACGTCCGCCGGGCGGGAGCGTGGTTGGAATCACGGCCCGAGGTGGACAAGAGTCGTCTCGGCATCATGGGGACCAGTCTGGGAAGTTTCATGGGCACCCTGTCCGCTGAGATGGAGCCTCGTTTTCGGCGGGTGGCGGTTCTGCTCGGCGGCGGCGGACTGGTCGAAGCGTTCTACGACCGACCCGAAGCCTGGCCGATCCGGCTCGCCTGGCAGGCTCTGGGTGGCCGGCGGGAAAAGCTGGCCGAACGACTGGCCTGTGCCGATCCCCTCACCTGTGCCGAGAACCTCAAGGACCGCAAGCTGCTTTTGATCGGGGCCAGGCGGGATGAGATCGTGCCCCCCAGCGCTCTGGAACGGCTCTGGGAAGCGACCGGCCGACCGCGGATTCTCTGGTACGACTGCACTCACGAGGGTGCCATCGTGTACGTCGTCCCAGCCATGCAGGAAATCATCCGTCACTTCCGTGAGCCGTGACATGACCCCGACGCCGAATATCCGCTGCATCGTCTCCATGCCCTTCGAGGAGAATACGTACGTCGTCTGGCGGAGTGATCGGACGGATTGCGTGGTCATTGATCCGGGCCTGGAACCCGACTTGATTCTCGATTTTCTTCACCAAAGCGGCCTGGTTCCGGCAGCGATCCTCAACACCCATGGCCACGGCGACCACATCGCTGGCAATGAGGCGTTGAAGGACGCGTATCCGTCGGCACCGCTCATCATCGGGGCCAACGAGACGCCGCTGCTGAGCAATCCGCATCTCAACATGAGCGCGCCCTTCGGCTGGAGCGTCGTCAGCCCGCCGGCGGACCAGACGGTGCGGGAAGGCGACGTGATCGAGGCGGCGGGGCTTCGCTTCGAGGTGCTCGACGTGCCCGGTCACTCGCCGGGTCATGTCGTCTATGTCCTTCGGACACAGCCGGTGCGGGTCTTCGGGGGAGACGTGCTTTTCCAGGGCAGCGTGGGCCGATACGACTTTCCCGGCAGCGACGGCCGACTCCTCGCCCACGGCATCCGCACCAAACTCTACACCCTGCCGGATGATGCCATCGTCTATCCCGGCCATGGTCCGACGACCACCATCGGCCACGAAAAGCGGACCAATCCCTTCGTGCAGGGTTGATCGGTCATTCCAGCGGCGTGACGTAGCACATTCCGTTGTCGTGCCCGGTGACGACGTGCTTGCCGTCTGGCGTGAACTTCACGCAGTAGGCCCCAAACTTGGGCAGCTTGACGCTTTTCCGGACTTTGCCTTCGGCCACGTCCCACAGCGTCAGATAGCCGCCGTAGCCGCTGGTCGCCGCTGTTTTGCCGTCCGGAGACAGCGTGACAGCGTAGATGTCGTCCGGGGTCGGATCCAGTTTTTTGCGTTCGCTGCCGTCGGCAACGTTCCAGATGCGCGGATGGCGATCCACCATGCCGACGGAGATCACGGCCGCGCTGTCCGCGGTGAAGATGACGCTGGTGACGGCATCCTCATGGCCTTTCAGGGTGGCCTGTTCCTTCTGCCCGGCCACGTCCCACAGCTTCACCGTCTTGTCCTGGCTGGCCGTCGCCAGGTATCTGCCATCCGGACTGAAGACCACGGTGTACACGCTGCCGCCGTGCTGACCGAGGTTTTTCACCTCCTTGCCTTCTTCCGGGTTCCATAAGCGAACCGTCTTGTCGGCCCCGGCGGATGCCAGCAGCTTGCCGTCCGGACTCCAGGCGATGCTGTCCACGATGCCGTTGTGCCCTTTGAGTTCCTTCTCCTGCATTCCCGTTTCCACGGACCAGATGCGGATGCTGCCGTCCTGACTCGACGACGCCAGCTTGCCGCCGTCCGGGCTGAAGACCACGCAATAGACCGGCCCGGCATGGCCCGTGAGTTCCTTGACCAGAGTGAGTTCGGGGAACTGCCAGAGCTTGATGACGTTGTCGAAGCCGCCGGTCGCCAGCAGCTTGCCGTCCGGACGGAAGGCAAGCGTGTACGCCGGGGCGGAGTGAGCCTTGAACTCCCGCGGTTGCGCCCCGACCGGGGGTGAAGCCATACACAGGCAAAGAAAAGTCAGCCCCATGGCCTGCCGCATGATTCGCCCTCCGCTGGTCCACGATTTCCCTTCGCTCTTGGTGAGGCTGAAATTACCACAAGCGTTATTCCGCAGCAATTTCCAGAACCTCTCCGGCTCCGAGCCGGAGCAGGCGTTCGGCCAGTCGTTCACCCACCGCCTGGGCTTCCGACACCGGACCGGAAACTACGGCAGCGATGCGTCGGGAACCGTCCGGGCTGCACACCATCCCTTGCAGCTGGAGGATGCCGTCCTCGATCCGGCCGAGTCCCGCGATCGGCACCAGGCAGCCTCCTCCCAAGGCCCGCAGGAAAGCTCGTTCCGCCGTCACGGCCTGAAAGGTCTCAGCGTGATTGATCCGCTCCAGCGCCGCCCGCGTTTCAGCGTCATCCGCTCGGCATTCCAACCCTAAGGCCCCTTGGCCCACGGCAGGAAGCATCCATTCCTCGGGCAGGATTTCGGCAATCCGGGCGGTCAAACCGAGACGTTCCAGACCCGCGACGGCCAAAACGATGCCGTCCAGGTCCCCTTCGGTCATCTTCCGCAGCCGCGTGTCCACATTTCCCCGCAGGTCGAACAAGCGAAGGTCCGGTCGCCGATGCAGGAGCTGGGCACGACGCCGCACGCTGCCGGTGCCCAGGGCCGCACCTTCCGGGAGATCCTCGAAACGAGCGTATTTGTCGGACACGAAAGCATCGTGAACGGCGGCGCGGGGCGGGGTAGCTGCCAGAAGGAGTCCGGGGACCGGCTGCGTGGGCAGGTCCTTGAGGCTGTGGACCGCCAGGTCGGCCCGTCCATCCAGAAGTGCCTGCTGAATTTCCTTGGTGAATGCCCCCTGGCCCCCGATCACGTTCAGCGACCGATCCTGCACCCGGTCGCCGGTCGTGGTCACGACCACTAATTCGACGGGCCTCGGCTCCACAAGGGGCCGCAACAGACCGGCCACATGTTCCGCCTGCCACAGGGCCAGTTTGCTGCCTCGGGTTGCGATCCGCAGGGGCTTCATGGACACGGTTCGCCTGTGTCAACGGGCTGTCAATTCCTGCAACCGCCGGGCGATCCGCCGAGCCGTTTCTTCGCGGGGACAGGGACCGTTCGTCAAGCGGGCTTGTTCCTCGGCGTTGCCCTCGGCCCGTTCGATGGCCACCCAGACCGGCTTCAGATGGCCGGGATCGTCGGCATAACGGGGAAACAGGTGCCAATGCAGATGGGGGACCTGATTGCCCAGCAATTCGTAATTCAGCTTGCGAGGCTGAAACTCCTTTTCCAGCACCTCGGCGAGCAGACACATCTCGGCGAGAAAGGCGTCCCGAACAGTCCGTTCCAACTGGCTGAGTTCCTCGGCATGAATGCGGCTGATCAGTACGCAGTAGCCGTGATAGTATTGCCAGGAACCCAGGACGACGACGGAATGGGGAAATCGCCAGACGACGTCCGGATCAGCCTTGGACGAGGCTTCCCAGGTCTGGAGTCGGCGGCAGAACAGACATTGCTCGGGCAAAGTCAGCGGCATGTTCCGCTCCCTTTGGAGACAGCAGGCGGATAGTATTGTATCAGGGGTCGCTGACGCTCGGGACGGAAACGAGGGCCTATGCCGGCAAGCAGGTTTCACGGCACGACAATCCTGGCGGTTCGTCACCGGGGTCAGGCGGCCCTGGGTGGCGACGGCCAGGTGACGTTGGGCACGACGGTGATGAAGGCCGATGCCCGCAAGGTGCGGAGGCTGTATCAGGACCGCGTGCTGGTCGGCTTTGCCGGGGCGGCTGCCGACGCCTTCGCTCTCATGGAGCGCTTCGAGGCCAAGTTGAACGACCACCAGGGCAGCGTGCCCCGGGCGGCCACGGAACTGGCCAAGGACTGGCGGACGGACCGGGTGCTGCGGCGGCTGGAAGCGATGCTGGTGGCGATGGACCGGGAGACGATTCTGCTGATCAGCGGCACGGGCGACGTCATCATGCCCAGCGACGGCATTCTGGGGATCGGCTCCGGCGGACCTTACGCCATCGCCGCTGCACGGGCTTTGGCCGCTCATTCCGATCTGACCGCCGCCCAGATCGTCCGCCGCTCCCTGGAAATCGCCGGCGACCTCTGCATCTATACCAATCGCAACATCGAAGTCGAAGAACTGGCTTGAAAGCCGACGGGAGAACGTCGTGGCTGAACTGACTCCGCGACAGATCGTGGCGGAACTGGACAAATACATCGTGGGCCAGACGGCCGCCAAGCGGGCCGTCGCCGTCGCCATCCGCAACCGCTGGCGCCGCCAGCAATTGCCCCCGGAACTGCGAAAGGATGTCACGCCAAAAAACATCATCATGATCGGGCCAACCGGCGTGGGCAAAACCGAGATCGCCCGTCGCCTGGCCCAACTGGTCGGCGCGCCGTTTCTGAAAGTCGAGGCGACCAAGTACACGGAGGTCGGCTACCACGGCCGAGACGTGGAAAGCATGATCCGCGACCTGACCGAAGTGGCCGTCGGCATGGTCCGGGCCGAGCAGCGACGCCTCGTCGAGACTCAGGCCAAGGAGCGGGTCACGGAACGCCTGCTGGATCTCCTTCTGCCCGGCGGCTCCGAGTACGACGACGAAGAAGAGGCCGGACGCCGCGAGCGGGCACGGGCCAAGCTCCGGGCGCGCCTCGAGGCCGGAGAATTGGAGGAACGGCTCGTGGAACTCCACGTCGAGCAGAAGATGGTGCCCGTGCAGATTTTTTCCAGCCTGGGCATGGAGCAGATGGACGTGGATTTTCAAAACATGTTCGAGAAGATTCTGCCTCGGCAGGCCCAACAGCGGCAGATGACCGTCCACGAGGCCCGCAAGGTGCTTCTGGAACAGGAAACCGATGCCCTCATCGACAAACAGGTGGTCATGGAGAAGGCCGTCGAACTGACCGAGAACCAGGGCATTATCTTCATCGACGAATTGGACAAAATCTGTGGACCGGCCTCGACGCATGGACCAGACGTTTCCCGCCAAGGGGTTCAGCGGGACCTCCTGCCGATTGTCGAAGGAACGACCACGCAGACCCGCTACGGCCCGGTGCGGAGCGATCACATCCTGTTCATCGCCGCCGGGGCATTTCACCTGTCCAAGCCGTCCGACCTGATGCCCGAGTTGCAGGGGCGGTTTCCGATCCGCGTCGAACTGAGCGACCTGAAGCGGGAAGACTTCCTCCGCATCCTCCAGGAGCCGAAGCACTCGCTCGTCAAGCAGTACGTGGAACTGATGGGCACCGAAGGGGTAGAGCTTGAATTCACCTCGGACGGGCTGGAAGCGATCGCCGACATCGCCTTCGACGTCAACCGGACGACGCAGAACATCGGTGCCCGGCGGCTGCACACGGTCCTGGAACGCGTGGTCGAGGAGGTCAGCTTCGAGGGGCCGGACTTGCCCAGCAAGCATGTCCGGATCGATGCCGCCTATGTCCGCAATCGCTTGTCCGACATCCTCAAGAAGGAGGACCTGGGTCGGTACATCCTGTAGCCAGGAGCAAGCGACGTTCGAGACCTGGTGGCGTCGGGTCGGCTCATCGGCTCAGCGGATTCTGCCCGGTGACGCCGTGCATAATCCAGCGATTCATGTCCCGCAGCATGTCGGCGTGGATGCGGTGGGTGGTGGGATACGTGACCAGCTGCACGTCCAGACCGGCCGTGTAGAGCAATCGGTGTGTCTGACGGGCGGCGGTGAGCGGGATGACGGAATTGGCGATGCCGTGGCCCATGAAGACCCGCAGTCGTCGGACTTCCGGCCACCGCAGCAGGGGGGTGTTGCTGGGCAACTGGCCGTTCATGGCGATAATGCCTGCGAAGCGCGTCGGAAACGCCAGACCGAGCCGATACGCCTGGGATGCCCCTTCACAGAATCCGGCCAGATAAATGCGGCCCGGGTGGATGCTGTAGGTGGAACAGGCTTGTTCGATGGCCTGGAAGGCGTACTCCTCGGCGAAGGCCTCGGTGCGGAGATCGTCGTCCCAGGTGTAGCCCAGAGAGCCGTCCTGATAACGGACCGCTACCTGCGGTCCCCGCAGGGCCATGCAGATGTAGTTGCGGCGGCTCAGACGCGGAGCCAGCCGAAGGATTTGTCGTTCACTGCTGCCCTGACCGTGGAAGAAGAGCACCAGGGGGTAGGCGTAATTCGGCTCATAACCGCCGGGCAGAAAGGTCAGCACCGGCAGCCGCCGCGGGGAATCGACCGCTGAGGCGTAGAAGCCTTCGGCAGGCCTGGTCAGTTCCGAGACGACGCGGGTTGTATGCATGGTCACGACTCGAAATTAGCGGTTGTAATGGCCCTAGCGGTCGTGCAAGGTTTGTGACCCAACAAGCGATCTGCCAAGACCTTGCGACAACTTCCCCTCAAGTTGACCCGCCAAGTCTACTTTTGGTCTAGGGGAGTGTCAATGCGGCGACACACCTGGAGGCGTAAAAAATCGCGTCGAAATCGGGCTTCATGACCACCTGCAACGGTTAGTCGAAACGGAGAGGAGATCAGTGAGTTGGCAAACGACGAAGACCTTTTGCACAAGATCACGAATTCCGCTTCGGAGCCTATTTCTTCGTGTAAAGCGACTGTCTGCCGTTAGGCTGAGGTACGCGTGAAGATCGTGGGACGGTAACCGAGCAGGGCGATGGAAGTCTGGGTAGGTACGTCAGGATATTCCTACGCCGACTGGGTCGGCGTCTTCTATCCGAACGGAATGCGTCCGGATCGGATGCTGGCGTACTATGTCACCCAGTTCCCCTTGGTCGAACTCAACTTCACCTTTTATCGGCTGCCGACTCGTCGCGACCTGGATCGACTGGCCGACAAGACGCCGAGCGGCTTTCAGTTCCTCGTCAAGCTTCCGCAGACGATCAGCCACGACCTCGATCTTCACGACCTGGCTCCCTTCCGGGATAGTCTGCAGGGACTGGAGGAGCGGCGGCAGTTGCTCGGGGTGCTGGCCCAGTTCCCGCAACGCTTCCACGACACGGTTTCCAACCGGGATTACGTCCGGCGCCTCGCGGCCGAACTCTCCGGGCAAGGCCTGGCTATCGAGTTTCGCCATGTTTCCTGGGCCAAACCGGAGACACCCAGGTGGCTTGGCGAACTCGGCCCGCATCTGGTTTCCGTGGACGTTCCAGAGATACCGGCCCTGTTCCCGAGAGGCTTGGTTCAATCCGGTGATTTGGTCTATGTCCGACTGCATTCGCGGCGGGCTGCCTCGTGGTACGAGTCGGATAAAGAACGCTACGACTACTCCTACAGCGACGTGGAAATGACGGAGTGGGTCGAGGGGCTGCGTTCGGTTGCGAACCGGACCTCGCGGGCCTGGGTGCTGTTCAATAACTGTCAGCGGGGCCAGGCGGCGGCCAATGCTCTGCGATTCGCCCAGCTGCTGCGGGAGCTGGCCCCGGAACTCGCCGTGGTTTCTCCTTTTGCCGAGATGGGGCCGCGTCAGCGCAGCCTTTTCGAGTGACTTGACATGGCTCCCGGCCGGTTCGCATGATGACTGCCGTGCTTACCCTTAAGCTGAACCGGAGTGCCGAACCATGAAAGCGGCCTACATCGAAACCACCGGCGGACCGGAAGTCATTCGGTACGGCGACCTGCCGATGCCGAAGTTACAGCCGGGCGAAGTTCTGGTCAAAGTCGCGGCGGTGGCGGTCAATCCCATCGACACCTACATCCGCGCCGGCACCGTGGCGTTTCCCTTGCCGAAACCGTTTATCGTCGGCTGCGACCTGGCGGGCACGATCGTCGAAATTGGCCTGGGAGTGGACCGCTTTCAGCCCGGGGAGCGGGTTTGGGGCAGCAATCAGGGGCTGAAGGGCCGCCAGGGGACCTTCGCCGAATACGCGGCCGTCCATCAGGATTGGCTTTACCCGCTGCCCGACAACGTCTCGGAGGAGCGGGCGGTGGCGGCGGCGCTCGTCGGCATCACGGCCCACTTGGGACTATTCCAGCGGGCCGGGCTGAAAGCTGGTGAAGTGCTGTTCGTCAACGGCGGAACCGGCGGCGTGGGATCGGCCGTCGTGCAGATGGCCAAGGCCGTCGGAGCGCTTGTCATCACCACCGTGGGATCGCCGGAAAAGGCGGACTTGTGCAAACGCTGGGGAGCCGATCTCGTGCTCAACTACAGGACGGACGACGTTCCGGCACGGGTCAAGGACTTCACGAAAAACCAGGGCGTTCACGTGTGGTACGAGCCGCTGCGAGAACCGGACTACGACCGCATGGTGGACTTGACCGCCCTGCGGGGCCGCATGGTTGTCATCGCTGGGCGAGCGGCCCGGCCGCCATTTCCGCATGGGCCGTTCTACGTCAAGGATTTGACCTTGCACGGCTACGCCATGTTCAACGCCTCGCCGGAGGAGCAGCGTCGCTGTGCCCAGGACATCAACCGTTGGCTGGCCTCGGGACAGCTGGATATCCCCATCGGTCGCCGTTTCAAGCTCAGCGAAACTGCCGAGGCCCATCGGCTCCAGGAGGAAAACACCATCGGCAAGGCGGGAACGCTGGTCGGCAAGATCGTGTTGACCCCCTAGGCGTGGCCAAGCAGCGCTCCGCAAACTTTGCCTGATTTGCGTCATTCCCAGGGGGACAGCGTTGACTGTGACGGAAGTGCCGACGGCAGCGAGCGGCTTCACGACGCTGACCTTCGGCACAGGCACGTCTCCTGATGCAATCCGCGTAATCATCCGAATCATTTCATGGCTTGCCACGCCGGCGGAACCGCGACAGCGGAAGCCGCTTGTGGAGGCGGTATCGGCCAAGGAAACAGGGGTCAGCTGCGGAATAGGAGTCCGCCATGAGAAAGCGATTACTCGGCTCGGTCGGCGCTGTTCTGGCAGCCGCCGGCATGGCCTGCGGTCAGGTGTGGGCCAATCCCCCCGCCGCTGCGGAGGAGGTCAAGGAAGCGGTCGCACAGAAGGAAGTCAAACCGACTTCCTGTTGCGATTCCAAACCGGTCCCGGGACATCTTCCGCCCGTGACCGATCCATGCCTGCCGTGCCTGCCGTACAATCCTCCGATCCAGGAAGACGCTCCCTTCAGCATCCACAATCGCATGTTCCTCAGCGGTGAGACGCTGGTCTGGTGGCTCAAGGACGGGCGCATCAACGTCCCGCTCATCACCACGACTTCCGACCCGCTCACCACCGGCATTCTGGGCGAGCCGGGAACCTCCGTGGTCTTCGGCAATACGGAGGTCGAGCACAACGCCTTTGTCGGTGCCCGCCTGACCGGCGGCTTCGTGCTGGATGAAAAGAAGGTTTGGGCCTTGGAAGCCTCCGGTTTCTGGCTGGCTCAACAATCGGACGTCTTCCGGGTCAACGGCAACGAGGTTGCGTCCGGCATCCTGGCCCGGCCTTATCTGGATGCCGCCAACGGTGTCGGGGCCAGCGCGCTGGACGCGTTTCCGTCCGCTTTTGCGGGGGGTGTCATCGTCGAGACCACGAGCGAACTGTGGGGCGGTGAAATCAACCTGGTCAAGAACCTGTTCCGGATCGACTGCCTGAGCATGGACTTCCTCGTCGGCGGTCGGTTCCTGAATCTGGAGGAAAGCGTCAGCATCACGGACACGTTCCTGATCCTCAATGCGGGCATCGGCTTCTTCAATGGGGTAGCCCAACCGGAAGGTCGGGCCATCAGCCGAAACGATCTCTTTGAAACCCGCAACCGCTTCTACGGCGGGCAGATCGGCGCTCGCCTGGAATATCGCTTCGGCACCTTCTACGTGCTGGGCAAGATGAAAGTGGCTTTGGGTATCACCAACCAGGAAGTCGCCGTGGATGGCACCTCGTCGCTGTTCGCCAACGACGCCTTGGTCGATGTCACACCGGGCGGCTTGCTGGCCCTGACGACGAACATCGGCACGACCAGCCGCGATGAGTTCTCGGCCGTGCCCGAGGCGTCGGTGAACATCGGTTGGCATGTCACGCCCCGCATCCGGGTCTTTGCCGGATACACGTTCCTGTACTGGAGCGACGTATTGCGGCCCGGCGAGCAGATCGACCTGCGGGTCAACCCCGGCATTCTGCCGACCGCCCCGACCGGGCAGTTCGGCGTGCCCGGCGGACCGCCTGTGCCGACGGTGTTGCAGCGGAGCAATGACTTCTACGCTCACGGCATGAACTTCGGCGTCGCTCTGCGATTCTGATTCCCATCGCGGAACGGGCCGAATCCCAATTCCTATTCCGCGCGTCGGGGGGTGGGGACTCTGTCTTCCACCCCCCGAGCCTTTTCTGGCCCGGACAGTTTTGCGAACCGCGCCGTGGTAGCGCAATCCTTGCCATTTCTCATCTTTCCTCCGCTTACTTGACCTTGCTTTCCGGCTGTTTACAATCGGGCCGTTGTAGAAAGCGGTCTTCGCCCGCTGCCGCTTGAAGCGATAACCAGCACAAGGGAGGGTCAGTCCCGATGAGCACCCACGACCAGACACCGCGGTCGGGGTTGTCGCGCCGCCAGTTCCTCAAGGGAACCGGCCTCACCGCCGCGACCGCCCTGACGACCGGACCGCTCCTGGGCGGCGGTTCGGCAGAAGCGGCCCAGAACGCCAGGGCGGCGACGCCCGGTTTCGGCCCGGGACCCGTCAAACTGGAGTTGACGGTCAACGGAGCCAAGGTCA
This sequence comes from Gemmatales bacterium, assembly GCA_025055835.1. Taxonomy (GTDB): domain Bacteria; phylum Planctomycetota; class Planctomycetia; order Gemmatales; family HRBIN36; genus JANWWR01. Next base: position 21,632 of record JANWWR010000149.1, read on the forward strand.
CGACCGAAGTCGAACCGCGCGTCACGCTGCTGGACGCCCTGCGGAATTACGTGGACGTGACCGGGCCAAAGCGCGTCTGCGACCGCGGCACTTGCGGGGCCTGCACCGTGCTTTTGGACGGCAAGCCGATCTACGCCTGCACTTGTCTGGCCCTGGAAGCGATGGGGCGACGCGTCGAAACCGCCGAGGCCCTGAACGCCGATGGCTCGCTCCACGCCGTCCCCGCCGCCTTCGTGCAGTTCGACGCCCAGCAGTGCGGCTTCTGCACGCCGGGCTTCGTCATGGCCATCAAGGCCGCCCTCGATCGCAATCCCAAGGCCACGCCGGAAGAACTCGAAACCGCCGTGTGCGGTAATATTTGCCGCTGCGGAACCTACCAGCAGATGCGGGATGCCATCCGCTCCCTGTGCAAGAAGATGGCCTCCAACAACGGCCCATCGGTCAACGGCCTGGCAAGTCTGGCCAGGAGTGCCGGTTGCTGTCATCACGGAGAGGAGGGCTGAGCGATGGCAGAGATCAAATGGCCCCAGCAGCGCCGTGTCATCGGCACCAAGGTTCCGCGGGTGGACGGCCCGGACAAGGCGACCGGCCTGGCCCGCTACGGCTTTGACATCAATCGCCGTGGCATGTTGCACGCCATGATCCTCCGCAGCAGCGTGCCGCATGGCCGACTCAAGACGGTGGACGTCTCCGCCGCTGAAAAGCACCCCGGCTTCCGCGGCATCTACTACTTCAAGCGTCAGGGACAGGAAGTCTTTTACGTCGGCGATGAAATCCTTGCCATTGCCGCCGACACCGAGGAACACTGTCAGGATTGCCTGCGGCTGGTCCGCATCGAGTACGAGCCGTTGCCCTTCGTCGTCACCGAGGAAGCGGCCCTGAAGGACCCGGGCAAAGGCACGGTACCCAACCCGGGCCAGGGCAACGTCCGGCCGTCCGGTCAGCGCACCGTGGGCAACGTCGAAGACGCCTTCGGCAAGGCCGATGCCGTCGTCGAAGGCACTTACAGCGTGCCGGTGCAGAGCCACTGCTGCCTGGAACCGCATGGGATGGTGGCCGAATGGCAGGGCAACAACCTCACGGTCTGGTGCTCGACCCAGGCCACGACCGGCATCGCCGGCATGCTCGAGGGCCAGTTCCGCAATCGCGTTCCCGACGTGAAATGCCGCTGCATCACCCACTACATGGGCGGCGGCTACGGCAGCAAATTCATCCCCGGTCCGACCGGCATCGCCTGTTCCGAACTGGCCTTCATGACCAAGGCCCCGGTGAAGCTTTTCCTCGACCGGTACGAGGAGCAGATCAGCGCGGGCAATCGTCCTTCGGCCACGGCCACGGTCAAGATTGCGGGCACCAAGGACGGCAAGATCACGGCCTTCCAGGCGGACATTTACGGCACGCCGGGCGGCGGCGCGGGGGCGGGGGCGGTGGACGCCTACCATCAGCTCGTGCCCTATGTGTACACCTCGATCCCGAACATCCGCACAACCAACCGCACGATCCGGCTCAACACCGGCGACCGGCAGGCGTTCCGCGCTCCGGGCCATCCGCAGGCCTGCTTCCTGACCGAATCGGCGGTGGACGATCTGGCCAACAAGCTCGGTCTCGATCCACTCGAGGTGCGGCGGGCCAATCTGCCCACCGATCCGCCCAATGCTTTCAAAAAGCCGATCTATGAAAAGCAGTTGGAAATCGTTGCCGAGATGTGTGACTGGAAGAAGCGATGGCATCCGCCGGGCCAGGGACCAAGCAAAGGCCCGCTCAAGCACGGTATCGGCCTCGGACTGCACACCTGGGGTGGCGGCGGTCGGCCCAACAACGATGTGCGGGTGACGATCAAATCCAACGGCAGCGTCCTCGTCCAGTGCTCGACCCAGGACCTCGGCACCGGCGAGCGGACGGTACTGGCCATCGTGGTCGCCGAGGTGCTTGGACTCAACGTCAAGGACGTGACCTCGGAGATCGGCGAAAGCCAGTTTGGCCGCTCCACGGGTTCCGGCGGCAGCACGACCTGTCCGGGCACGGCTCCGGCGGCGCTGATCGCTGCCCATCGGGCCAGGGATGATCTATTCGACAAGCTCGCTCCGCGGCTGGGGGTCAAGAAGGACGACCTCAAGATTGATCCCGCCAAACCGGGCAAGATCGTGGCCGGGGACAAGGAATGGACCTGGAAGGAGGCCTGTGCTCGGCTGGGCATGGATACCGTGGTTGGCGTCGGCGACCATCCCGGCGACCAGTCGCTGTCCAGCCAGGGCGTCGGCGGCGTGCAGGTCTGCGAGTGCTGGGTGGATACCGAAACCGGCGTCGTGTACCTGAAGAACTTCTGGGCCGTTCAGGACTGCGGCCTGGTCATCAACAAACTGGCCTGCGAGTCCCAGGTCGCCGGCGGCATCATCATGGGCATCCACTATGCGATGTTCGAGGAACGGCTCATGGATGACAACACGGGCCGGCCCCTCAATGCCGACATGGAGTTTTACAAGCTCGCCGGCATGAAGGACATCCCGGAAATCCATGTGCACATGATGGACATGCCGGAGCGGGGCGTCATCGGCATCGGCGAACCGCCGACGATCAGCACGGCGGCGGCCATCGGCAATGCCATCTGCAACGCCCTGGGTGTTCGTGTCCCGCGGACTCCGTTCTCCCCCATGAACGTGCTGGCTGCGCTCGCACAGAAAGGCGGTGCGTGAACCATGAAGAACTTCACCTACTTCCGACCGACCTCCTTGGAAGCCGCCGTCGCCTTGCTCGATGCGACCTACGGCGCGACGGAACTGCTCGCCGGGGGCACCGACCTGCTCGATCTTCAAAAAGAATATGTGGCTCAGCCGGACAAGGTCGTCAGCCTCAGCGGGTTAGGTGCCGATTTCCGCAAGATCACCGTCGGCACCGGCACCCCGCCGACCGTTGAGATCGGCGCGGGAGCGACCCTGGCCGACATCGCTGATCACAAGGACCTGCGGGAGCTGTTCCCCGGTCTGACCACGGCGGCGGCGGAAATCGGCGGACCGCAGATCCGCAACATGGGCACGCTGGGCGGAAACCTGTGCCAGCGCAACCGCTGCTGGTACTTCCGCGACGAGGGCGTTTCCTGTCTGCTCAAAGGCGGCCGCAAGTGCTATGCCACGGACGGCGACAACCGCTACCACGCCGTCTTCACCTCGGGCCACAAGTGCGTCATCGTCAATCCGTCCACGCTCGCCCCGGTTCTCATTGCTCTGAAAGCCGAGGCCGAGGTATTCGGACCCAAGGGCAAACGCACATTGCCGCTGGACAAGTTCTTCCGTGCCCCGGAATCCGCCGAGCATCGGGAACACGTCCTGGCCGCCAACGAGATTGTCACCAAGGTGACACTCAAGGCTGGACCCCGAAACGGCAGCTATGAAGTGCGGCACAAGCAGTCCTACGACTGGCCGCTGGTCCAGGCGGCGGTGGCGTTCGACCTCGAAGGCGGTACGGCTCGCAATGTCCGGGTGGTGCTGGGCCATGTCGCTCCGACGCCCCACATCGCCGAAGCGGCGGCCAAAGCCTTGGAAGGCAAGCGCGTCACCGAGGAAACTGCCGTGGCAGCGGGCAAGGCAGCCACCGAGGGTGCTCGGCCCCTCAGCGGCAACGCCTACAAGGTCAAGCTCATCGAGGTCGCCGTCAAACGGGCCGCCCTGCTGGCCGCTGGAGCCAAGCCGTACTGGACGTGATGTCACCCCGTTCCTCAGCCCCACCCTCTCCCCGCCACCCGGGGAGAGGGTGGCGTCAAAGAATAATCCCAGCCGCGATTCGATTGGCGTGAGGCGGCCCATGACCGAGGAACCGACCTTCGTTCCCCGCTGTATTCACCTCCGCTGCAAAGCGATGCTGGTGTACGGGGAAGATTTCGAGCAGGATCCCGAATACCAGGCCGGGGCGATGGACTTCTGGTGCCTGCACACCAACCGGGCCCTCGGGCCGGACGGCGGCGAAGTGTCTCTGGAGGCCTGCCGCGATCCGAAACGATCTTGCTACACCGCCTACTGACGCGCTGGCCGGTTCTTCCCTGTCAGCACATTCCCTGCTTCCAGGGAAATTGCCAGGCCGGGTTAGTCCCGTCCGTCATGACCGGATTCTTTCCACTTTTCCCCGCTGTCGGATCGGTTGCATCGTCTGTTAGAATAGAGAACAAATTCGCCCCGAGACCCTCGCGCTGCCCGCCCACCGGAGGCATACCCGATGAGTCAGGTCGTTGAAGCCGTCTGCCCGAAGTGCCGCAAGGTCCTCGTCATTCCCGCCGAGTGGAAGGAGTCCCTGTTCCGCTGCAAGTCCTGTGGGGCCGTGCTGAAAACCGCTGGAGCCAAGGTCCACCTGCCCTCGGATGCCATCTACGGGCCGCAAGCCGCTTCCAACGGCGAAACATCCCTGGTCGCCGAGTTCAAGGCACGTCGGCGTCGGCGGTTCTACGTGAAGTCGGCGATCACGGCGGCCATCGTCCTTGTCATCGGGGTGACACTGCTGGTTGCCGGCAAGCCGCTGGTACAACGCGGACAGGAGATGCTCGCTTTGCTCAAGAAGGAGCATCGGCAGACAGCGCCGGCGGAGACGCCGAAGCCGGAGCCGGATAAGGTGCTCACGCCAAACAAGGACCGGCCTCCGCCGAACGTGGCCCGACCGACGCAACCCGCCGAAGCCAAGACCTCGGTAAGCAAGGACGGCGTTCAAGTCGCCGCCGCGGATCCTGGGCAACCTGCTCCTCCGGACCAGCCGGCTTCTCCGTCATCGGCCGATGCTTCCAAGCCAGTCCCGACACCGCCGACGGCCACGGTCGAATGGCACAAGCGCTATCCCGGCCGTGCCTTGCTGGTCGGCATCCGCAACTACCTCTATGCCAACCCGCTCAATCCCGGGTATCGGCCGGACAATTCACTGACGCGCGATCCGCTCGGCCTGCACCATCTGAAGAAGGCGTTGATCGAGGGCATGCGGTTCGATCCTGCCCAAGTCAAGGAACTGAGCGATGTCGCCGAGGAAAAGCCGGTTTCCCCGCTGAAACCCAACGTGCAGGCCACTATCCGCGTGTTCCTGGAAGACTCCCGACCGCAGGATCGCGTCGTCCTCGTTTTCGTCGGTCATGCCGTCGAGGTGGAGGAGCAGGGCTATCTGGTTCCCCTCGAAGGCGAGTTCACCAAGAAAGACGACCTTATTCCGGTGAGTTGGCTCTACGAGCAGTTGGATAAGTGCAAGGCCCATCGCAAACTCCTCATTCTGGACATTTGCCACCTCGACCCGGAGCAGGGTCTTTCCCGTTCCGGCGGCGAAAAGCTCGGGGAAAAGCTGGCCGCTCAGCTTCGCAAAGTCCCCGACGGCGTGCAGGTCTGGCTCAGTTGCTCGTCCGGCGAGCATTCCTACGAGTTCGCCAGTTCCGGCTTCATCGGCAGTGTTTTCATGCACTTTCTGCACAGCTACGCCCGGGACCTGGCCGACCCGAAGAAGCGGCGGGAAATCGAAAAGCAGCCCGGCTTCTCCGAGGAATCGCTGCCGTTGCTTTTCTTCGCTCCGCAGGTCAACAACGAAGTGACGAAATATGTCAAGGACCGCTGGAACGCGGTGCAGACGCCGAAGGTGCTTGGCGTGGCCATGAAGGCTCCTGACGTGGATTCCGACGCACCGCCTCCGCCGCCGGTCAAAATCGTCGAGCCGCTCGGCTCCGAGCCGCTGGCCGATCCGCGTGTCGTGGACGAAATCATCCACGAACTTGGCATCGTCGAGGCCGGTTCGCAGAGCCTGCCGCCTTTCTTCGCCAAGGCCCTCGAACCCTATCTGACTCCTCTCGACCGCGATCTCGATCCGGAGAAACACCCGCTGCGGCAGGTGACGCTCGACACCATCAACAAGCTGCTGGACATCGACAAGCGTTTCAATGCCGAGAAGAGCATCAAGGCCGAGGCGAACGACGCCCAGTTCAAGGCGTCCATCGAACGCAAGCAGCAGCAACCGGCCCGGTTAAACCAGGAACTCGAAGAGATCATGGAGGCGATGGAAAAGGCGGCGGCAGACCGCGACAAGGACACGAAGCGTTGGCAGGCCCACTTCGATTATGTGTTCTCGCAGATGCTGGCCCGCCGCATCGCCATCATGGAGTACAACTTTGTTCTGGGCAACAAGCTCCGCAAGGACAGCCCGATTATCATGAACCCTCAGAACAACGGCTGGCTCATCGTGCCCACGGAACGACTCCAGCAGAAGGACACACGTACCTGGGAGAAGCAGCGGCAGGAGATTCTCGACCGCATCATCAAGGAGCATCCGGGCACGCCGTGGGAGGTTCTGGCTCGCCGCGACAAGAGCACTTACCTGGGACTCACGCTCCAGGAAGCCAAGGTTGACTAACCCGGGCGAGCCAGGGACGTTAGTCCCCTGGTTCAGGCGAGCCGGGGGCGTTAGCCCCCTGGTTCCGGCGAGCAGGGGGCGTCAGCCCCCTGGTTTCCCGCAAGCAAAGAACCTCACTCCCCCGCTTTCGACGCAAAGAAGGTATGCAACACCAATAACGCCGCCCCAACGCACAGAAAGGCATCCGCCAGGTTGAAGACGGGATAATTGAACAGCAGCCGGTCGTCCTCGGCACTTTGGTAATACACCCAGATGAAGTCCCGCACTCCACCGAACACGAGCCGGTCGTAGAGGTTGCCCAAGGCCCCCGCCAGGATCAGGCCCAGGGCCACAGACAGCACCCACGACGTCGTGACGCCACGACGGAAGCTCCAGAGCGTGATGAGCACCGCGGCTGCGGCGCTGATCCCGGCGAAGAGGAGGTTCGCCTTATTGCCGTGTTCTGGATGGTTGCCGATGCCGAAAAGCGCCCCCCGGTTCAACCCTTCCTGCCGCACGAGGCTGAACATTCCGGGAATGATTTCGTAGCCCTTGTGTTCGAATCCGCCAACGTGGATGTGATGGCGATCCTGGTCAAGCCAGGCGTTGACGCCATACTTCGAGGTGAGATCGATGGTCAGGCCCGCAAGTGCCAGGGTCCAGAAGAGCCAGTGAAAGGACTTCGAGGCTTGCGGGATTTGGCTCATGTCCGCTGTTCCAGCTTCCGTGCACAGTTCACGCAGTAGGCGGTGTAGGGGACCGCTTTGAGCCGTTCCTTGGGGATGGTTCCGCCGCACTGCTCGCAGATACCGTAAGTGCCCTTGGCGATGCGGCCCAGGGCGGCGTCGATTTCCGCCAGGAGTTTGCCTTCGTTTTGCAGGAGGCTCAGCGTGAATTCCTGCTCGAAATTGTCCGAACCGACGTCGGCCAGGTGCAGCGGAAGGTGCGACAGATTTCCAGCCACGCCGTCCTCTCCGCGGCGTAGGCCTTCGTCGGTCAACTGCTCCACATCCCCGGTGCAGCGGGCACGCAGGGCCAAAAGCTGCTCCTTGAACCGAGCCAATTCGCTGCTCTTCATGCCTTCCTCGCTGTCCAGCCAACAGGTGTCATTCCTCAATTCGCCCATTCTAAGGGGGGCCCCAAATCCGGTCAACCAAACCGCGCAGGCACGGCCGTTCCCCACTCGGCTCGAGGTGAAAAGAAACTGGTGGGACGCGAAACGACTCCTTGACCCAAATGCAGACGTGCGGGCAAAGTTGCTCCAGAAGTTTCGGCCCGACCCGGCAATTTATCCCCATTAGTTGCGCAAAGAAAGCACCAAATAGCGGGAAAATCGGCCAAGACTCGGAAACCATGTCAAGAGACTTTGATCGCAGCGGTGAAGGAATTTGCGGCAGGGCAGCCGGGGCCATATCCGACCCAGCATGCCGAGCAATTGCTGGGGATAAAGGCATGTTTCGCGGAAGTGTCGGCGAACCTCGGCGAGATCGTTGGGTTGCAGCGGCCTTTCGTCCCGTGTCCGTTCCTTACCCGGATAGCGACAGCGTCGGCGTGCCCACTCCAGCAGCGGGTTACCGCCCCACGGTTCGCAGAACACCGCCGTGCCGCCCGGCTTGAGGACCCGGACCAGTTCGCGGCAGGCTGGTTCCAGATCGAGATGATGCAGGACGGCGTGGCCCCAGACGGCATCGAAAGAGCCATCGCGAAATGGCAGCCGCTCGCCGGCAGCCTGAACGAAGTCGATGCGGTCGGCGACGGCGTTGGCCTCGGCTCGCTGCTGGGCCTCGGCAACATAGCCGCCACACAGATCGAAGGCCGTGACCTGAGCACCGCGTCGAGCCAAGATCACCGCCGCCATGCCGTGCCCGCAGCCATAATCCAGAACCGCTTTGCCGGAAACATCACCGAGCAGATCGAAGGCGAAACGGACCCAGGATTCGTGATCGAGATAGGCGTCGTCCTGAACGAGCAGTTCTTCGGGATGCTCGGTGAAGTAACGGCGACGGGCGGCGGCCTGGGCTTCGTGGAAGGCGATCTCGGCCCGGAGACGGGAGACCGTTTCGGAGGCTTGAGGCCGAATCGGGTCTGGCGGGGAGGGAGTCCTCGGGATTTGGGGCTTTGCTTCCATACAATCCCCGCTAACCAGCGGGC